>DATNFC010000239.1:0-11268 GCA_035606545.1 Candidatus Methylomirabilota bacterium | reverse complement strand
TCACGCACGACGCGCTCGGGCCGCGCGCGCTGGATCGCGTCCAGCACGCGCTCCATGTTGCCCCACGTGGTGTGGAACGTGCCCGGCTCGTAGCCCAAGATGTCGGAAGGCTTCGGCACGCCCGCGTGGTAGGGCCCGCGCGCATAGAAGTCGAACTTCTGCGGCGCCGACTGGCCGCGCGACGCGGCGAGCGCGAGCAGCAGGGCGCCGGCCAGCGCGCCAACGAGAACGGACAGCGGACGGGTGCGGCGCACGCGGAAGCCTCCGGAGCCTGTGGGATGGGGGCGGGGGAAAGCGGGACAGTCTACGCGAGCGCGCGCACGGGCTGCATCAGGCATGTGGGCAACGGCTTGAGCCGCATCCACCGCCCGGCGACCGCGTCCGAGATGCCGTCGCGTTTCGTGCTCCTCGGGACCCGCTGGCCTCGTCCGACTGATATCTCCGATGCGAGTGGCCTCAAGCGACGCGTCGCTCGCCCGGGACCGACGGAGTGAGGAGGAGCCATGGCACGACCCCACGCGCAACACCCGACACACGATGTGCACGCTCTCGCATCTCCGCGCCACTCCGGAGATCACGCATTCCAACGAGCGGCACGCGGAGTGCTGGCGTACGCACGAATCCTGGCTCTGTTTGCCTGCGCGGCCGTGGCGCCGGCCGGCGCGACCCCACTCGACCCCTGGGTGGGCGGAACGTGGACGTCGCGCGTGGACATGACGCTCAATGCCATCCACATGGGGATCGTCCGCGCCCCCGCGGACCAGACGAAGGTCATCTCCTGGGGACTGTACAATCCGGCCGGCATGCGCGTGTGGCGGTGGGACGCGGCATCCCCGAACTCTCAAGCATGGACCACGCTCACTTGGCCGGCGGGACTCCAGAACATGTTCTGCGCCGGCCACACGGTCCGCCCGGACGGCCGGCTGCAGGTCCTCGGCGGACATGCGGGCGGCACGTCAGGACACAACCAGGTCGCCGTCTGGGACGCAGGGACCGAGATGTGGAGCGCATCGGGGCAGGTGCCGCAGCTACCGACCGGCCGCTGGTATCCGACGGGACTCACGATGGGAACCGGCGAGACGGCTGTGTTCTCGGGGAATCTCTACTCCTACTCACTCCTCGTCGGCGGTTCGGGGGCAACAGGACTGACAGACTTCAACGATGCGAAGGCACTGAAGCAGTGGGCGCCCTACTCCTGGGCAAACCCCTGGATGACGGACCCACCTCCTACCCCACGATACGGTTTCACCCTCACGCGGCTCGAGAACACCGACAGGTTCGTGCTGTTCGGCGGCGCGACGTCAACGAACCAACTTCTGAACGATGTGTGGTTGCTGAGCCGGGAAGAGGACGACCACGGCTGGCATTGGAAGTGGACGCCCATCGCGCCCACCAACGCAGGGCCCTCGCCACGCCTGTACCACGCGGCCGCGTCGGATCCCACGAAGCCGACGCTCTACGTGTTCGGCGGGCGGGCCGCAGACTCAGGAAACCTGGTGGATGCCGTATCCAAGAACGACGTCTGGCGACTGGTCTTCGATGTCACCCCCACGACGATCAGCGCCACGTGGGAGCAGGTCACGCCTTTGGGCACACTCCCAGTCGCGCGGTACGGGCACACCGGGGTCTCGGAATACCTCCCGATCCAGCAGCCGAGCCTGTCGTTCCAACCGGCGCTGTTCTTCTTCGGCGGCGAGATCTTGGACGGAAGCTTCCCGTCTCGCGTGTGGGTCCTACAGCTGACACCCACGCCGACGTGGGTCGCTCTCGATCTCCCGAACGGTCCCGGCAAGCGCGTATTCCCATCCGCCGCGTCGTTCGAATACCCCACGGAGACCCACGCTCATGACGAAGATGAGGAGGACCTGGCGTCGCCGGACAATGGCTTCAGCGCCCATCCGACCGCATCTGAGAAAGCCGTGGACATCTACGGTAACGATATCTGGTTCTATGGCGGGCTCGACGAGTCCAGCGTGCCCACAAGTGATCTCTACCGGCTCAACCGCAACTCAGCGGGCGACCTGTCGTGGATTCACGTCACCCCGGTCGGGGGCAACCCCACGCCGGCGCGGCTGTTCCCCGCGTTCGGATTCGACAGCCAGTCCGCTCGGCTGGTGTTGTTCGGCGGGATCGCGCAGGGATCCTTGCTTCAGGACTTCTGGTCGTACACGCCTGGGGACCAAGTCCCGCAGTGGACGCTCCAGGCGGCCACCGGGGCGCCGTCGGCCCGCTATGGGGCGGCGTTCGCAATGCACCTCTCGCCGATCCACAATCTCAGGCCGGGGCGGCAGAGCACAGGCGACGCGTGGTCGGAGTACACGAGCCCGAGCGCCGAGCACCGACAGAATCTCTACCCACTGATGTTCCAGGGTCCCAGCGGGCGGATCCTCGACTTCGGGCGTGACTCATCGGTCGTCACCAAGTTCGATCCCGCTGGCTCCGGCACCTGGTCGACGTTGCCCTGGGCCAGCGAGGTCCGTGGGCACTCGGCCGCGATCATGATTCGCGGTGGCCAGGCGCAGATCCTCAAGTGCTGCGGAGACTTCGCCGGGCTCACGATCCCAGGCTGCATCGAGGATCCGAACATCGGAATCTCCCAGAACAAGAGCGAGCTCTTCCGGATCGATGCGAACGACAATCGCGATGACCAGCCCGGGGATCATGCGCAGCAGATGAGTCCTGAGCTGACCGGACGCGGCAGTCCCACGCTGACGGTATTGCCGACGGGCGACGTCATCGTCATGGGCGGCATCGGCAACGAGAAGTATCCGCAGTGCACCGCCGTCCAACAGCCCCAGATCTGGGATGCCGCGACGAACCACTGGGGCGATAGGCTCAACCCGGATCCCGCCAAGCGGGGCTACCACTCGGTGGCGCTGCTGATGCCCGACGGGCGCATTCTCACCGCCGGCGGGAGCACCGGGAAGGTTTACCCCGACCCACTCCCCGACATGAACACGAGCAGCGTCTTCACACCCCCGTACCTCTATCGTCCGAACTCCACCACGCCCGTGACCCCGGCCGAAAGGCCCCAGTTCACCATCGACGCCCCGGAACTCCACTACGCGGATGCGTTCACCGTGAACCTCGTCAATCGCACCGTGTCGCAGGTGAGGACCATCAGCCTGATCCGGCCAGGGGCGTCCACACATGCATTCACGCAGGACCAGCGTTACGTCCAGCTCGACTTCGGCCTGGCGGGCAACCCGCCCCATGTCGTCGCGGGGCTGCCCGCGAGCGGCAACTGGGCCCCTCCCGGGGACTACCTGATGTTCGTCGTGGACACGGACGGCATCCCCAGCATGGGGAAGTGGGTCACGTTGCGCACGGACCAGATGCCACCCGCCACCACGACGGACCTGGCCGCGACGACCGGGAAGACGATGGTGACGACGTCTTGGACCGCTCCGGGGGACGACGGCAACTACGGCCCGGCCGTGGCGTACGACCTTCGCTACAAGCCGGGAGTGAACACCATCACGGACCTGGCTTCGTTCCTCACTGCGACGCAGGCTCCCACCGGGACCCCGGGAGCGCCGGGCACGCCCGAATGCGTGACCATCTTCGGCCTCAGCTGCACGGCTCAGCACTACACCGTGGCATTGAGGACTCGAGACGAATCGGGGAACTGGTCCCAGATCAGCAACATCGTCACCACGACGGTCGGCTGCAAGTTGAATGACGTCGCGTGCTCGCCGGCCGCCGTCGGTGTGCCGAACGGCGACCCCGAGGTCGCTCTGGACCACACCGTCCTGAGTCCTCCCTGGCCCAACCCCGCACGCAACCAAGTCGGATTGAGCTATGCCATTCCGACCGAGCTCAAGGGTTCGGGCGTCGAGCTTGCCGTCTACGACGTCGTGGGACGCCGAGTGCGTACGCTGCTCCGGGGCGCGGTGCCCGCGGGCCGCGGCTTCACGACGTGGAACCTGCTCGACGAGCGCGGGGCGAGCGTGCGTCCCGGCACGTACTGGGTACGACTGCGGACGCCTCAGGCGGAGATCGTCAGGACCGTGCTCGTCCGCCCGTGAGGTTGGAAGCAAGAACACGAAACAGCCGCGCCCGGCCGCTGACATCGCGACCGGGCGCGTTGGCCTGAACTGGGGGATGTCCAGGACCGCTACGGGTATCTCACTTCGTGTCGAACTTGATGATCGCGAACGTCGCGCCCTGCGGGTCGGCGAACACCGCGAAGCGTCCAGTGCCAGGGATGTCCGTCGGCGGCACGAACGTCTGTGCGCCCAACGAGGCGGCCTTCTGCGCCGTCGCGTCCACATGGCTCACCGCGAAATACGGCAGCCAGTGCGACGGCACCGCCGCTGGGGTGCCTGGAGGCATCGCCATCATGCCCCCCGCGGGGCCGTCGGCCTTGAGCCACGTGGTGTAGTCGCCGCCGGTTCCGGGCATCGGGTCGACCTGCGTCTTCCAGCCGGTCAGCGCCGTATAGAACTTCGTCGCGACCGTCGTGTCCTTGGCGTTCAGCTGTGTCCAGCCGAGCGAGTTGGGTTCGCCGTGCACCTGGATGCCGATGTTCGCCTTCGCCTGCCACACGCAGAACGTGGCGCCCTGCGGGTCGGTGATGACCGCCATGCGGCCATGCTCCATCACGTCGAACGGCTCCATGATCACCGTGCCGCCGATCGTCTTCGCCTTTGCGGCCGCCTGGTCGGCGTTCTCGACGCTGATGTACGTGCCCCAGTAGGGCGGCATCCCGGCCTTCGCCTGCGCTTCATCCAGCTTGTAGCACGCCGAGACGTCCTTCCCGTCGAGGGTGAAGATCGTGTACACGCCCTGCGGACCCATGTCCTGGTCCTTGATCTGCCAGCCGAACAGCCCGGAGTAGAACTTCTTCGCCGCGATCGGGTCGCTCGTGGACAGCTCGGGCCAGCAGAACGTACCGGGGGCGTGGGTGGTGACGGTGGGCATGTGGAAGCTCCCAAGAGGCCGGCGTCGGCATGGCGACGCCGGTGTGTGGGGGGCGCGAGGCCCCGGACCATCCATGGTGGGAAGGGTGACGTCGCCGCGGGCCGAACGAGCGGGGTTGCGCCGGGGCACCCCGCAGCGATATCGAATGGTCGGAATCTAGAGGTAGGGCCGCATTCCCGCCCGCATCGGGCCGCCCAGCGCTGGGGCCCGGCCGACCAACGCGGGTCGAGGGAATGCCTGATGATGGATGCTGCAGCCGACCGGCAAGGGGACATCACGACATGCGTGTGGCCACGCTCTACGACATCCACGGCAATCTCCGCGCACTCGAGGCCGTGCTCGCGGAAGTCGAGACGTACGCCCCCGACCGCATCCTGATCGGCGGCGACGTGGCGCTGGGCCCGATGCCGCGCGAGACGATGGAGTTGCTCGCGACGCTCGGCGAGCGCGTGGTCTACCTGCGCGGCAACTGCGACCGCGAGATGGTGGCGGCGCTCGGCGGCGAGTTTGCACGCTCATCGCCGTGGGGCGCACGCACGCGCTGGGCCGCCGAGCGGTGCACGATCGCGCAGATGCAGCGGCTCGGAAACCTGCCGACGACGCTCACGTTCAATATCGATGGCCTGGGCGAGGTGCTGTTCTGCCACGGCTCGCCGCGACGCGACGACGAGATCCTCACCCGTGTCTCGCCCGCGGCGCGACTGCGCGCGGCGCTCACCGGGCGGGCGCACTCACGCGTCGTCCACGGCCACACGCACGTCCAGTACGAGCGCACCGTGGAACGCACGCACTGGATCTGTCCCGGCAGCGTCGGCCTCCCCTACGAGAACGAGCCGGGCGCGCGCTGGGCGACGTTCGGGCCCGAGGTGACGCTGCGGCGCACGCCGTACGACATCGAGCGCACGATCTCCGATGTGTACGCGGCGCGCTTCCCCGACGCCGACGAGTTCATCGAGCAGTACCTGAAGAAGCCGTTCGCTCCCGAATACGCGAGCACGTACTTCGAGTCGTTGGCCGAGCCGGCGAAGACTCCCTAGCCGGTCTTGAACCCCACGCGCTTGTGCGTGCCGTCGCAGAATGGCTTCGCGCCGGACTGACCACAGCGGCAGAGCTTCGTGCGCGTGCCGGCGATCGTGGTCTGCCGGTCGGAGCTGCTGATGCCGAACGGGCCCGAGAGCTCGATCGGGCCGTTCTCGCGCAGGATGACGCGCAGCTTCGTCGCCTCGCTGCCGGGGTCCTCGACGCGCTCCGGCTCGGAGAGCCGGCCCTGCTCGCGAAAACCCGCGTCGCGGTGGGCGTTGTCGCAGAGCGGCTTGTTCGCGGAGAGCCCGCAGCGGCAAAGCGCCATGCGCGTGTCCACGAGGCGGACGTCGCCGCGTTCGTCCACCATCTCGAGGTCGCCTTTGAGGTAGGTGGGGCCGTTCCTCGATACCAGCACCGTGTTCACCGCCGGCACTGGCTCGGGCGCGCCCCCGTCGCTGCGCTCGAAATGCAGCGAGCCGGTGGGACAGCGCTGGACCACGCGGGCCACGGCGTCCGCCGACGCCTGCGTCGCGTCCACCCACGGCCGACGCCCCGGCTCGAACACCGTCGGCAGGTTCATGACGCAGTCGGCGGCGTGGATGCAGCGCCGGCGCGACCAGGTCACGGTGATGCCGGGGGCCTTGAACGCGTGCACGCGGTCGCCGCGATCGAGCCCGAACTGCGGGGTGGCGGTGGCCGTCGTTTCGCTGTCGCCGGGATCGCGCTCGTCGTTCGCCATGGCGGCACGATACGCCAGAACGACGAAACGGCCCCGGGGGAGGATCCGGAGCCGCTCGCCTGACCTACCGGCACCGGGGGAGAGTCGTGCCGGGTGCTGCTCCCTGATGACGCTCACCGAGGCTCCCGGGTCTGCCGGACCTGGAACCTCACCCGTCGCTCTGGGATCCCTTCCCCGGGTTGAGCGCCTTTGCATCGCCCGCAATGCGTTATTGCACGCCGCGTGCCGCGGGCAGCGCGCTCATCGGCGCGCCCGACCCACGCTGTGCCGCAATCAATTGCGTGGTCCGAACCGGATTCCGTCCCGGCCAGGCGCGGCACAGGCCGGCGTCGCTGCGCCGGTGCGCGCACCGGCTGCGCCAATCCCCCCTCTGTTCGGCCGCTGGCGTCGGTCACGACGCCGGGGCTGTCCCGACATGTTCCCGGGTCACAAACGCATTCCCTTTGGCCCGCACCGCCGGGCGCGAACACATCGGAAGGAGGCTTCCCATGCACGGCCGCTCTTGGAACATCCCGATCGGGTCATCGCTGTTGCTCTGCGCCACACTGCTCAGCAGCTGCTCCCGCCCACTGCCCACGACGCCGACGTCGACGGCCCTCGCCCCGCCGGCCACTGGAACCGCCTCGTCGAGCACTGACCCCGCGGCGGTCGAGCAGCTCAAGAGAGACCGCCTCCTGGCGAGGGGCCCGCGCAGGGGCGGCCTGCGGGTGACCCGCGTGCACATGGACATCGTCCAGCTCCAACCGGGAAGCGGATACGTCTACTCCCTCGACCAGGCCGAGGCGCTCCTCGCTCAGCCCGCGAGCGCGGACGCGCGGAGCATGGACTACTCGGGCGCGCTGAGCTTCAGCGATCAGGAAGGTGTCTGCTGCGTGGTCTACCCATCGTTTCGCCTGTGGGAGGACCTGGTGCCGTACCCGGGGGGCGGCAGGCCGGCCCCGGAGGGATTCGCGGTCCGTGTCCGCGGCACGCTCATGGTCCCGCACCGTGTGGGGGGCGCTGACACCGGGAACTGGTGGACGTTCGCCGTGGGCTCGGATGATGGCTTCCGCCTCCGCGTCTCCACGAGCGGCCGCGGCAACTCGGGTGGGCACGGCGGCCCGGACGAGTGGGTGACGGAATACGACGCCCCCCGCGGCATCGCCGTCGGGCCACTGCTTCCGGTGCGGTTCCCCTCGCAGGGCGGCGAGTTCCCGTTCGAGCTCGTGTACTTCGAGACGGGCGGCGGGGCGATCCTGCATGTCGCGGCGGCACCGGGCGTGAACGAGAGCTTCTCGCCGGAGCTGTTCTCGCTGCTCGATACGACCCGGGAGATCCGGGGGGGCGGTGAAGGACCGATCGCCGACTGACCCGCTGTGTGGTTCGAAGACTGCTGACATGACCGGGGCGGGCTCCCTCGAGGGGGAACCCGCCCCGTCCTGGCTACGACCTGCCTCCGTCTCTCACACCCAGCCGTCGTCAACGCCCTACTTCTTCCTCGCGTTCGGACCCCGCGGACGGCCGTCGTACTTCTTGAACAGCCGCGTCTGCCGCGACTCCATCGGCACCAGCTTCCCGTTCACCACCACCTGCTCGCAGTGGGTCGCGATGAGCAGCGGGTCACCGTCGGTGATCTGGAGATCCGCGAGCTTGCCCACCTCGATCGAGCCGATCTTGTCGCCGGCGCCGAGGATCTGCGCCGGGTAGAGCGTTACCGCCTTCAGCGCCTCGTCGCGGTCCAGGCCGAACGCGGCCGCCATCGCGGCCTGATAGGGCACGTTGCGCGCGTTCGCGGCCGCGAAGCCGCCGCCCTCGTCGGCGATCGCGAACCGCACGCCGGCCTTCGACAGCTTCGAGGGCACCGTGAACGCCTCGTCGTACGACTCGTAGCCGCGGTTCGGCGTCGCCAGCACACCGCCCACGATCACCGCGATGTTGCGGCGCTTCAGTTCGTCCGCGATGCGCCAGCTGTCGTAGCCGCCGAGCAGGATGACGTTCGTGAGCTTCTGCTGGTCGCAGAACTTGAGCACGGCCCGGATCTGCGCCAGCGCGTCGCAGTGGAACACCACCGGGATCTCGCCGTTCAGCACCCGGCGCATGGCGTCCCAGCGCACGTCGTCGTCGTGCTTCGGGACGTCCTTCCCCTTCTCGGCGTCGCGCGCCTTCCAGTACGCGCGCGCGTCCTCGAACGCGTCGTTGATGACCCGGATCGCCTCGTCGCGCTGCTTGTTCTGCTCCTCGTCGCTGGCAAGGATGAAGAACGCGCGGATCGGCGTCATGTTCGGCCACACGACGTGCAGCGCCACCGGGGCGCGTACGGTGATGTCCTCCTGCGTCCAGCCGTCCAGGTGCATCAGCGCCGACGTGCCGCGCAGGCTGCCGCCGCCGGGGATGCTCAAGACGGTGGTGACGCCGTTCAGCCGCGTCACCGGCAGGAAGTCCGAGTCGGGGTTGTACATCACCTCGGCGCGCTGGTTGGGATTGAGCGGCCCGGACTCCTGCGTGTCGTCGGAGCCCTGGATCGTGCTCACCTCCTGGAGGCCGAGCACGGTGTTCGCGTGCACGAACCCGGGATAGACGTGCTTGCCGGCGCAGTCGACGACTTTGGCGCCGGCCGGCACGGCGATGCCCGTGCCGACGGCGGTGATCTTCGTGCCGTCCACGAGCACGGTGCCGTTCGCGATCTCGGGCCCGCTCACCGGGTGCACGGTGCCGCCGGTCAAGGCCAGCACCTCGGCGCGCGCAGGCGTGAACGTGGCGCTCGCGAGCATGAACGCGAGACTCGACACGAGCAGTGCGGCGACGAGCGCCGGGCGGGTGGTCAGGTGGAGGCGGCTCATCGCGAACCCTCCTCTCCGGCCTGCTTCGCCTTGCGATCGGTCTCCGACAGGAACGGCATCGCGTGTTCCTGCCCGCAATCGTTGCCGCTCTCGTCGGTGTCCTCGAGGTAGCGCGGCGGCCAGTTGCCCTTGTTGCCGGTGGCGCCACCCTGCTTCGCCGCGCGCGCGGCTGCGATCAGCGCCGTGCGCTCGGCCGCCAGTTCGGCGCGGCCGGCCAGGTCGGCGGCGCGGTCGAAGTACTTCCGGCCCTCGATCCAGGTCTGCTCGCACACCGAGTAGGGCGACAACGGCTCGCCATTCCAGAGCGCGAAGTCGGCGTCCTTCCCGACCTCGATCGAGCCGACGTGCTTGTCGATCTTCAGCGACTTCGCCGGGTTCAACGTCACCATCTTCAACGCTTCCTCGCGCGGCACGCCTCCGTACTTGATGGCTTTCGCCGCCTCCGTGTTCAGCCGGCGGGCCAGCTCGTCGCTGTCGGAGTTGAAGCCCACGTTCACGCCGCGATCCCACATGATGTACTCGTTCCACGGGATCGCGTCGATCACCTCCTGCTTGTAGCCCCACCAGTCGGTGAAGCCCAGGGCCGAGGCGCCGTGCGCCGCCATCTCGTCGGCGACCTTGTAGCCCTCGAGGATGTGCGTGAACGTGTTGACGCGGAACCCGAACGATTCGGTCAGCCGCATCAGCATCAGGATCTCGTCCTGCCGGTAGCTGTGGCAGTGGATCAGCCGCGTGCCGTGCACGATCTCGGACAGCGCGTCCAGCTGCAGGTCGCGGCGCGGCGGGATCGCCCGCTTGCCGGACTTGAACTCGGCGAACGCGCGGTCGTAGTCCTGCGCGCGGCTGAACGCCTCGCGGATCGTCTGCTCGACGCCCGCACGCGTCTTGGGGTAGCGAGAAGTCCGGTCGGCTCCAAAATTCGCCTGCTTCGGGTTCTCGCCCAGCGCGAACTTCACCGTGCCCGGCGCGAGTGTGTAGAACAGCTCGTCGGGCGGCGCGCCCCACTTGTCCTTGATCACGGCGCACTGGCCGCCGATCGAGTTACACGAGCCGTGCAGCAGGTGCATCATCGTGTTCCCGCCGGCGAGCTGGCGGTAGATGTTGACGCTCTCCGAGTTGATCACATCCTGGATGCGCACCTCGCACGTCACCGAGTTCGTGCACTCGTTGACGTTGCCCAACACCGCCGAGTGGCTGTGCTCGTCGATGATGCCGGGCGCCATGTGCTTGCCGGCGGCGTCCACGACCACCGCGCCCTTCGGCGCGGCGAGGTTCTTGCCGATGGCGGTGTACTTTCCCGCTTTGATCAGCACGTCGGCGTTCGCAAGGATGCCCTGCGGCCCCGACGTCCACACGGTGGCGTTCTTGACCAGCAGCGTCGCCGGCTGTGCCGGCTTCGCCATGCGCCACGCCTCGGAGTTCCCCATCACCACCGGTACGGCGACCGGCGGCTCGGGCTTCTTCGCTGACCTTTCGTCCTTCTTGACGGCCGCACCGGTCACGTCGTGCTGGCCGACGTTCGTCACCGAAAGCGTGCCCTTGAGCGCGTCGTTGCGCGCCACCAGGTCGAAGTCCTCGGCCGGCTCGCTGCCGCGCTGCATCGTGAACCGGATGCGCTCGCCCTCGAGCCGCACCCCGGTCGCCTTGATCGTGTCGGCGCCCACCACGAGCTTCACCGTGGTGTCCTTGTCGGCGCTCACGGTGAGCGCGTGCGGGCCGTGGCCCCAGTCGATCTTCCACTCGCCCTTCGGCGTGGTCTCGTCC
>DATNFC010000238.1:0-6719 GCA_035606545.1 Candidatus Methylomirabilota bacterium | reverse complement strand
GGAGGAACCCGTGACGCCGAAGGCCCGCCCCGCCGCAAGCCGGCTGACCGCCGTCTGCCTCTTCGCCGCCGTCCTGCTCACCGCCACGCTGGCCGCCGCCCTCGCCGCCCCCGTCGCGCTCAAGACCACCGAGCTGGGGCGCGGGCCGACGATCGTGTTCGTGCACGGGCTGGGCGCCAGCCGCAACGACTGGCTGCCCACCGCGCGCAAGCTCCTCGGGCGCTATCGCGTCGTGCTCGTGGACCTGCCGGGCCACGGCGAGAGCCCGCTGCCCGACCCGTTCTCGTTCGTGACCGTGGGCGAGGCGCTCGACGCCGTGCTCGCGAAGCAGAACCCCGATAGCACCATCGTCGTCGCCCACCAGATCGGCGGGCGTGTGGCGCTCGCGGCGTTCGCCGCGCACCCGGGCCGCGCGAAGGGGCTGGTGCTCATCGACGTGCCGGTCGGCCTGCCGATCGCGATCGACGACCAGCAGAAGAAGCAGTTCCTGGAGTTCATGGACTCGAACTATGAAGCCGTCGCCAGCCGGATGTTCTCGAACATGGGACGCGACACCACGCAGAGCAAGGCGATCTACACCATGTTCACACAGACGCCGCCGGCCACGGTGAAGGCGTACGTGCGCGAGGGCTTCTTCAGCGACGGCAACAAGGACGCGAAGGCGGCGAAGGTGCCGGAGCAGCTGGTGGTCACGAGCCGTGTGTGGAAGCCGGGCATGACGTCGGGCAGCGTGCTCAAGACCATGGGGTGGGAGGACACGACCGCGAGGGCGATCCGCGTCGCCGACGCCGCGTTCTGGGTGATGAAGGACCAGCCCGACACGCTCGCGGCGATCGTCAGCCAGTTCGCCACCGCAAGGATCGCGGCGAAGAAGTAGCGGCAGGGCCGGCACCCGCCGCCGCGCGTCCACGGCGCCGCCGCCGCGTGCCGGCCGCAAGTCCGCCGCCGCGAATGCCGATAACCGCAGGGTCCCCGGGGGATCCCTGCCTTGGTCCGTCGCCTGGCGATCGTGGCCGCATCGGCCATGCTCGTCTTCCTCATCGCCCGTGCCCTGCCCACGCCGCCGCCCTCATCGGCGGCGCTGGGCGCCATCGGTCGTGGTCCCACCGTCGTGCTCGTGCACGGCCTGGGCTCCGACTACGACGACTGGCTTCCGGTCGCGCGCGACCTGGCGCGCGACCATCGCGTCGTCTTCGTCGAGCTGCCCGGGCACGGGCTCGCGCCGATGACGACGCCGTTCGCGCTCGAGCAGGCGACGCTCGCACTCGACCGCGCGCTCGACGAGCAGTCACCCGGGGATCCGGTCGTGCTCGTCGGCCATTCGGTCGGCGGCCTCGTGGCCGCGGCCGAGGCGCTGCGCTCGCCGCGGCACGTGCGCGGGCTCGTGCTCGTGGAGACGGCGCTCGCGCCGCAGGTCAGTCGCGCCGAGGCGGACACGCTGATCGCGCAGTTCGACCGCGACTGGGAGAACACGCTCCACGCCGTCTATTCCAGCTTCGGCCGCGACTCGCTCCAGGGCGAGCGACTGTGGGCGCGGGCATCGCAGGTCGAGAAGCAGAGCATGCGCGCGTGGATCCCGGTGGCGCTCACCACGGACCTCTCCGATGAAGCGGCGGCCCTCGCGATGCCGGTGCTCGCCGTGCTCGCGCCGCGTTCGTGGGAGACGGACGAGACGTGGGAGCACGCGGCGAAGCTGCTCGGCTACGCGCACATCCCGAAGCTCCGCGGCATGCGCATCGAGGATTGCGGGCACTTCGTGATGCTCGATCGCCCGCGCCGGCTGGCCGAGGCGATCCGCCGCTTCTCCTCGAGCGTCGACAGCGCCTACGCGCTGAACTGAGCGCTACGGGATCGGGATCGGCGAGCCCAGTCCCGGCGCCATACGCGCCCGGGCGCTCGCCGTCGCCACCCAGCGCACGAAGTGTTGCGCGCCCGGGAAGCCCTCCAGGCGATCGATTGCCTTGCCGTCGGCGCCGACGATGACCACGGTCGGGAACGCGCTCACGCCGTGCACGCGCTGGAGCGAGTCGACGATCGCACTGTTGTGCCCCTCCTCGCGACGCCGGTCCACGACGCGCACGGGGACGACGAACGTCGAGAACGTGGCGGCCTGCTTCGCGTCCGCGAACACGTCGCGCTCCATCGCCTGGCAGGGGCCGCACCACTCGGCGCTGAAGTCGTAGAGGATCGGCCTGCCCACGGCGGCGGCGCGCGCCGGTGCCGCGGCGGCTGGCACCCACGACACCAGATCGGGCTTCTCCGGCGGGTGATGCTCCTCGTAGATGCCCGTGGCCACGCGCGCGACGAGGAGTGCCGCGGCGACGATCCAGAGCAGCTTCGGGTCTTGACGCGACGGACCGCTCACCCTACCGCGCTCAGCCGGCGGCATACGAAAGCTCCCTGCGGTTGAGCCGCGCGATGCCCACGGCGATCGCCAGTGACACCGTGCTCGCCCACGAGACGAGCGCGAACCACGACGGCGGGGTCCCGTGCAGCATCCACTCCCACGACAGCTGTGGGGACAGCGCCCCGTGGATCTCGGCGCACGCGCGCACCAGCCAGCCCCAGTTCTTGAATGTCCCGAGCACCTCGAGCATCTGGCTCAGGATCAGGGTCGCGAAGAAGAGCGCGACGTCGCCCAGGCCGCCCACGAGCGTCGACAGCATCACCATGACTGCGGCGCTGCCCGCGGCGCTGCACAGGGACTCGAGCACCATGCGGATCAGATCGAGCGCATCGGGATGCGCACCGCGGATCACGAGCGCCACCGAGCCCAGGATCAAGGTCATCGTGGTGATGACCGTTGCGGCCAGCGTCGCGGCGAGCCAGCGGTGGACCACCACGCTCGGTCGGCTCACCGGACGCACCAGCAGCAGCTGCAGCGTTCCCGAGGACACGTCCTGGCCGATCGCGCCCGCGGCGAGGATGAGCGCGATCGGGGAGGCGATCCCGGCGAGCGGCGAGAGCGTGCTCATGAGCACCGCGCCGCCGAGCGGGAACACGGTGACGAGGAACAGCAGCCCGAAACGGATGGGGCTCGTGAAGCGCTGGCGCAGGAACGCGGCGATGAGCGTCGGGTTCAGGACGCGCCTCCCGGCGGCGGTGTGCTCGCGTGCGTCCCCGGCGCCGAACCGGTGAACAGCCGCTCCAACCGACCCTCCTCGGGGCTCGCCTCGATCACGGCGACGCCGGCGGCAAGCAGGGCTGCGAGCAGCCGCGTGGCACCCGCGTCGTCCGCCACGGCAAAGCGCGCATCGGGCGCCGACCAGCCGCGGTAGCTGGCGCCGGCTTCCGTGGCGATCGCCGTGAGTCGTTCGGGGGCCTGCACCGCCTGCTCGGTCGACAGTCGCACGCGCAGCACGCGCGCATGCGACGCCCCGGCGCGCGTCGTCTCCATGGCCTCGACCTTCCCCTGCTTCACGAACACGACGCGGTGGCAGACGCGCTCCACTTCCGCGAGCTGGTGCGAGTTGATGATCACCGTGGCGCCACTGGCCGACAGCCCGGAGAGGATGTCTCTGAAGGTCACGATGCCGGCCGGGTCGACACCCGAGATGGGCTCGTCGAGGTAGAGGAATCGCGGGTTGCCGATCAACGCCTGGGCGAGCGCCAGCCGCTGGAGCATGCCGCGCGAGTAGCGGCCCACGCGGCGGCCCGCCGCCTCGCGATCGAGCCCGACGCGGTCGAGGAGCGCCTGGCAATCGCGCTGGCGCGTGCTCTCCGGCAGCCGCGCGAGCGCGTGGTGGTAATGCATGAATGCCATGCCGCTCATCCAGCGGTCGAGCACCAGCCGCTCCGGCAGGTAGCCGGTGGCGGCGCGGACGCGCAAGTCGTCCACGGCGCGGCCCTCGATCGAGAGTTTGCCCGAGTCGGGGCGGAGGAAGCCGAGGAGGCAGCCGAGCAGCGTGGTCTTCCCGGCGCCGTTCGGGCCGATGATGCCCACGGTCTCGCCCGGCTCGAACGTCAGCGAGACACCGGCGAGCGCGGTGACGCGCCCGGCGAGACCGCCCATGCCACGGGCGTAGCTCTTGACCAGGTCCTCGACGACGATCGCGGGCACGCGCGAGCCTCCAGTGTGGGCGCTGACTACGCGGCCGGGGCCGCCGGGGTTTCAGCAGGGCTCACGGCTTCAACCCATCCTTGTAGACTTTCCCGCCCTTCATCACCCATTTCACGCGCTCCAGCTCGGTGATGTCCTTCGTGGGATCGCCGCTCACCGCCACCATGTCGGCGAACGAGCCCTTCGCCACCACGCCCACCTTGCCGGACCAGCTCATCAGGTCCGCGGCCGACGTCGTGGCGCTCTGGATCGCCTGCATCGGCGTCATGCCGAGGTCGGTGTAGATCTTGAACTCCTTCGCCTGCGTGCCGTGCGCGAACACGCCGACGTCGGTGCCGAACGCGATCTTCACGCCCACTTTCATCGCGGTCCTGAATGCCGTGCGCATGTGCTCGCGCACCGCGCGCGCCTTGGCGAGGTTCTGCTCCGGGATGTTGAGCGGGTTGCCAGGCGCGAGGATGGGATCAACCACGTGCAATGTGGGCACGTACCAGGTGCCGTTCCTCTTCAGCACCTGCGCCGCCTCGGTGTCCATGTACGTGGCGTGTTCGATCGAGCGCGCGCCGGCATTGCTCACCCAGATCATCCCTTCCTTGCCGTGGCAGTGCGCCGCGACGTTGCGCCCGAGCCGGCGGGCCTCGTCGCAGATCGCGTTCATCTCCTCCTGCGTGTAGGTCGTGTGCCGGGGGTCGTCGTTCGCCGACAGCACGCCGCCGGTGGCAAGGACCTTGATCAGGTCGGCGCCTTGCTGGACATCGAAGCGCACTTTCTTCCGGCACTCGTCGACGCCGTCGGCAACACCGGAGGCGAGGTCGTTGCACCAGTGGTAGTCGACCTGGTTCTGGTCGTCGCCGTGGCCGCCGGTCATGGACAGCGGCCAGGTCGCCACCTGCATGCGCGGGCCCGGGATGTCACCGGCCTTGATGGCGTCACGCAGCGACACGTCCACCAGCTCGCTGCCGCCCACGTCGCGGCAGCTGGTGAAGCCGGCATCCAGCGTCGCGCGCACGTTGTTGACGCCGGTGATGGCGTTGCGCGCGGCGGGGCTCTTCATCTGCGCCATGCGATCGAGGCCTACGCGTCCGGAGAGGTGCGTGTGGCAGTCGATCAGGCCCGGGAGCAGCGTCGCATCGCCGAGGTCGGTCACCGCGAGCCCCGACGGCGCGCTCGATTCCACCGACTCCACCGAGTCCCCCGAAACCACCACCCACACCGGCCCGCGCACGACGCCGGCTTTCACATCGACGAAGTGCGCGGCACGGACGGCGAAGCGGTCGGCATGGGCGGGCGAGGCCGCAGCGAGCAGCAAAAGCGCCGCGGCGGCCGCGGCGATGGGGAGCGAACGCATCTCTTCCTCCGGGGCGGACGGGGGACTACTGCAGGACGTACTCCAACGTGGTCACGACGCGCAGCACTTTCTCCAGCTGGCTTCCTTCCGGGATCCCGGGCGCCTGGTCGCGTGGCAGGATCTGGAACAGGCCCTGCTCGGCGCGCCTCAGCGCGCCGACGCGCGCGCCCGATTGCTTCGCGAACTCGGTCGCGGCCTCGCGGGCGCTGGTCGTTGCCTCGGCGAGCATCGCGGGCTTGAGGTCGTTGAGTTTCGTGAACAGGTACGTGGGCCCGGTGCCGTAGCCGCCGCTTGAGAGCGCCACGCCCGCATCGACCAGCTCGCTCACGTCCTGGCTCGCGGCGCGGATCTGCTCGGGCTTGTCCGTGCGCGCCACCAGCGTGGCGCTGATCGCGAACCGCGCCGAGCTCGGGTTGCCCTCGTACGGGTTCGAACGCTTGTCGGTGACCTCGAGCGAGAGCAGCTCGACGCTCGCGGAGTCGATCCCGTGCCGGGCGAAGAAACGCCGCACCGCGCGCTGGTCGGCGGCGAGCTTGTCCTGCGTCGGCGCCAGCTCCATGCCCGAGGCGACGATGCGCATCGGCCACAGCGCGATGTCGGCCTTCACCGGGCGCTCGGCCACGCCCTTTACCGTGACCGAACGATCGGCGAGCCGGAAGCGCTGCACGCCGGAGCCGACGGCGGCGCCGGCGAGCACGATAGCGAGCGCGAAGATCAGGACGTGGATCAGCGGACGTTGCGTCATCGTGAAGCCCTCGACCCTTGGCGGGAGTTCCGCGCGCTGAACGCGCAAGGCCGGCGAGGCTAACACGGCCCGCGCCGCTGCCAATTTTCCCGGGCGCCGCGCCGCCGTCACGCGGCGGCAACACCGGCGCGCGTACTTTCGTACTCGTTCAGGGGAAACGAAGGCGCCCGCCGGGGCGGGATGGAAACGGTCACAAGGACCAAGTCCCGAAGCGGCGAAGCCGGGCAGCCAGGTTCCCCGCAGTCTTTTTCTGGCGGCATGCCGGTGCGCGAGCGCCGACAAACTCTGGGCCACGAGCCCCGGGCACGACGGCCGGTCTGCCGCAGGTCACGCCGGGATCCGACACGCGAGCGTCGGGACCCGGCGATTTTTTCGTCCGTGCACCGAGTCCAAAGCAAAAGGTTGTGCGCAGAAGATTGTTGCTCGGCCCCGGGGCGGCGTCCGGCACCGGGGCCGTAGCGTTTTTCAGTGGGCGAGCTTGAGCGTGTGGCGCCGCTCGTTGCGGATGCGACGGGTCGGCACCTCGCCGTCGTAGTAGCTTCGCCACTCCTCGGGCAGCGCGATAC
>DATNFC010000237.1:0-6313 GCA_035606545.1 Candidatus Methylomirabilota bacterium | reverse complement strand
GTGCCGCCGCGGCGGTCGCCGCGCAGCTCCCACGTGTTCTCCGCCACGCGCTTGCCGCCGAGCACATTCTCGAGCAGCGCGCCGCTCTTCTCGATGCGGCCGCCGTACGCACGCACGCCGTGGAAGCCCTGCAGCGCCATCGCCCGCGGGATCTCCGGATGGTCCGCGATCCGCGGCTCATCGGGAACGTTCGTCGACCAGCTCGTGCGCGAGCCCTTCGGGATCCGCGAAGTGCAGCGACGTGCCCTCGCGCCGGGTCGCGAAACCCTCGGTCGCCAGCCGCTGCTCCCAGAACGCCAGCGCCGGCTCGCCGGTGACGCGCCAGAGCACGCGGTGCACCATCCCCGATCCCGCGCGGCCGCGCACCGCGCCCTTGTACTCGAAGAACGTGATGTCGGCCCCGGGGCGACCGTGCTCATCGGAGAAGAACACGTGGTAGACGCTCGGATCGTCCTGGTTTACGGACTTGCCGACGAGCCGCAGGCCGATCACGCGCGTGTAGAAGTCGACGTTCTTCAAGACGTCGCCGGTGATCGCCGTGACGTGGTGGACACCTTCGAGCCGCATGCAGCCTCCGGGAAAGGGACAGCTTTCAGACGCCACCGGTCTGCAGTCGATGCGTCATGAGGTCGTCAGGGAGGCGGGGAGGGCCGCCGGGCGGAGGATAGCCGCCCGGCGGCCCCGGAATCACCAGATTCTCGCGCGCACGTCCTCCGACCGCACCATCGCGTCGCCGTCCTTGCAGCCCCACGCCGCCTTGAACTCGGGGAGATTCGACATCGGGCCGTTGATGCGCCACTTCGCCGGCGAGTGCGGGTCGGTCTGCACTTGCGTGCGCAGGTCCTCGTTCGTCTGCAGGTTTCGCCACACCCGCGCCCAGCCGAGGAAGAAACGCTGCTCGGGCGTGAAGCCGTCGATCTTCTTCTTTGACTCGCCCGCGTACGCCTTCTCCATGGCCGCGTACGCCACCGCCAGGCCGCCCAGGTCGGCGAGGTTCTCGCCCAGCGTCAGGCTGCCGTTCACGTGCAGCGTGTCGATCACGGTGTAGCCATTGAACTGCGCGCGCACGCGGTCGGCCTGCACCTTGTAGCGCTCCACGTCGGCGGGGCTCCACCAGTCGCGCAGGTTCCCCTGCGGATCGAACTGCCGGCCGCGGTCGTCGAAGCCGTGACCCATCTCGTGGCCGATCACGGCGCCGATCGCGCCGTAGTTCGTGGCGTCGTCGGCCTTGGTGTCGAAGAACGGTGGCTGCAGGATGCCGGCGGGGAAGTTGATGCTATTGAGCGACGCCGAGTAGTAGGCGTTCACCGTGGGCGGCGTCATCGTCCACTCGCCACGGTCGACGGGCTTGCCGATCCGGTTCATCGCCCGCGTCGCCTCGAATGCGCGCGCCGCCTGCAGGTTCGCGTAGTGCTGCCCAGCAGCGACCTCGACCTTGGAGTAGTCCTTCCACTTGTCGGGATAGCCGATCTTCTGCGCAAACGCCGAGAGCTTGCCGGCCGCCGCCTGGCGCGTGGAGTCGCCCATCCACGTCGCCACCTGGATGCGGTCGCCCAACGCCGCGCGCAGGTTCTTCACCATCGCGTCCATGCGCGCCTTGTCCGCGGGCGTGTACGCCTGTTTCACGTACTCCTGGCCGAGGATCTCGCCCAGCGCGCCGTCGGTCTCGGCGATGCAGCGCTTCCAGCGCGGCAGCATCTCCTTGGCGCCGGAGAGCGCCTGGCGGAGCGCGAACCACTGCTTCACGTAGTCACTGGAGAGGATCGACGAGGCGTCGTGGAGGATGCGCACCTTCAAGTACGCCTTCCACGTCTCGAGCGGCGTGCTCGAGAGCAGACCGTTCACGGCGCGGATGAAGTCCGGCTGCGTCACGTTCACGACCGTCGGCTGAACGTTGCGCTTGAGCAGGTAGTCGTCCCAGCTGAACGCGGGCGCGAGCAGCGCCACGGAGTCGAGCGGCATCTTGTGGTACGTGGCCTTGGGGTCGCGCCGCTGCACGTTCGTCATCGACGCGTTCGCGAGCGACGTCTCCAGCGCCATCACCGCCTCGGCGTGACTCTGCGCCGCGGCCGCGTCCTCGCCGGCGAGCTTGAGCAGGTTCGTGGTCACGCGCACGTACGTGGCGCGCTGGGCCGCCGACGCCGAGTCCGTGCGCGTGTAGAAGTCACGGTCGGGGAGCCCCAGCCCGCCCTGGGTGAGGAACGCGATCACGTTCTCGCTCTGCTTCGGGTCCTGGGCCGAGAAGAAGCCGAACAGGCCGCCGACGCCGTTCGCGTGCATCCAGCCCAACTGCTGGCCGAGGTCCTGCACCGAACCCATGCCGTCCACGTCGGCGAGCAGCCCCGCGATCGGCTTGCCGCCGGCCTTCTCGGCGCCGGCCGAGTCCATGCACGAGTTGTAGTAGTCGCGCAGCCGGGCGCGGTCGCTGCCGGCCGCAGCCTTCGTGTCCGCCGCCACCTTCTCCAGGATCTTCCGCAGCACGGCTTCGTTGCGGTCGTAGAGCTCGTCGAACGCGCCGTAGTTCGTGTAGCCGGGCGGCATCTTCGTCCGCGCAGTCCAGCCACCGTTCGCGAACTGGTCGAAGTCCGTGCACGGCGAGCACGTCTTGTCGAAGTCGGAGGCGTTCCCCGCGAGCGCGGGGAGCGCGAACGACAGCAGCAGGGCACACGCGAGACCGATCGAGAAGCGACGCATCGACGGATCCTTTCCGGGCTTACCAGATACGCGCGCGCTGGTCGGCGGGACGCACCATGCCGTCGCCGTCCTTGCAGCCCCACGCGTCGTGGAATTCCTTGAGGTTCGACAGCGGCCCGTTCACGCGCCAGTGCGCCGGCGAGTGCGGGTCCGTGAGCACGCGCGTGCGCGCGGTCTCGGGGCGGTCCATCGCGCGCCAGATGCGGGCGTAGGCGAGGAAGAAGCGCTGCTCCGGCGTGAAGCCGTCGATGTTCGTGCGCGGCTTCCCGGCGATCGCCTTCTGCATCGCCGCGTACGCCACCGCGAGGCCGCCCAGGTCGGCGATGTTCTCGCCCAGCGTCAGCCGGCCGTTCACGTGCAGCGTGTCGTTCACCGTGTACGAGCTGAACTGGTCGGCGACGCGGTTCGCCTGGATCTTGTACGCGTCGGCGTCCGCCGGCGTCCACCAGTCGCGCAGGTTGCCCCTGGCGTCGAACTGCCGGCCGCGGTCGTCGAAGCCGTGCGACATCTCGTGGCCGATCACCGCGCCGATCGCGCCGTAGTTCACCGCGTCGTCGGCGTCGGCGTCGAAGAACGGCGGCTGCAGGATGCCGGCGGGGAAGTTGATGCTGTTGAGCGACGCTTGGTAGAACGCGTTCACGGTCGGCGCCGTCATCCGCCACTCACCGCGCTCCACCGGCTTGCCTACGCGATCCATGTTGCGCGTGGCCTCGGCCGCGCGCGCGCTCATGCGGTTGTCGAGAATGTAGCCGCGCGAGATCTTTACGCTCGAGTAGTCGCGGAACTTGTCCGGATAGCCGATCTTCTCGTCGAACGCCGCCAGCTTCGCCTTCGCCGCGGACTTCGTCTCGGCGCTCATCCACGCCAGCGCCACGATCTTGTCGTCGAGCGCGGCCTCGAGGTTGTGCACCAGTTCGAGCGCGCGGGTCTTCGCCTTGGGCGGGAACGCCACGTCGACGTACGCCTTGCCGAGCAGGTCCCCCAGATCCTGGTCGGCGCCGGCGAGGCAGCGCTTCCAGCGCGGCAGCTGCTCGGTGGTGCCGGAGAGCAGGCGCCGGAAGCGGAAGTCCTCGTCGACCCAGGCCTTCGTCAGCGTCGGCGCCGCGTCCTCGAGCGCCGTCCAGCGCAGGTACGCCTTCCAGTCCTCGAGCGACGTGCCCGCGATCAGCTCGTTCACCGCCTTGAAGAAGTCGGGCTGCGTCACGTTGACGACGTCCGCCTGCTTCTGCCGGCCGGCGAAATAGTCCGTCCACGTGAACCGCGGCACGAGCATCATCAGCGAATCGGTGGGCATCACGTGATACGTGGCGTTCGGGTCGCGGCGCTGGACGTTCGTCATCGACGCGTTCGCGAGCGCCGTCTCCAGCGTCATCACCGCGTCGGCGTGCTTCTGCGCGGAAGCAGCGTCCTCGCCTGCGAGCTGGAAGCAGCGCGACACGTGCGCCACGTACTCGACGCGCAGCGCCTTCGAGGCCGAGTCGGTCTTCGTGTAGTAGTCGCGGTCCGGCAGGTGCAGGCCGCCCTGGCCTGCGTGCACGATGAAGCGATCGCTGTTCTTCGGGTCCTGGTTGCCGAACCACGCGAACAGTGCGCCCACGCCGTGGGCGTGGAACCACGCCACCTGCCGCGCGAGGTCGCTCACGGACGCCATGCCGTCCACCGCGGTGAGCAGCGGCTGCACCGGCTTCATGCCCGCCGCTTCGGCCGCGGTCGAGTCCATGCAGCTCGACCAGTAGTCGCCCAGCTTCGCCGGATCGCTCTTGGGGCTGGCCTTCGCCGCCGCCGCCTTGGTGACGATGCCGAGCAGCACCTGCTGGTTGCGGTCGGCCACCTCCGTGAACGCACCGTAGCGCGAATACGAGGCGGGCATCACGAACTTCGCGCGCCAGCCGCCGTTCGTGAACTGGTCGAAGTCCTTGCACGGCGCACACGTCGTGTCGCGATCGGCGGGGTCGAGACGCTTCGCGGCGTGCGCGGGGACGGAGGCGAGCAGGCCGGCGGCGATCAGCAGGACGAAGGTGGAACGATGCATCCAACGGGTCCTTTCCAGGTCGTCAGTACGGAATGCTGTGGGCGGGAAACCGGCGAACGGTCGTGCCAGCGCGGGGCCCCGTCAAGCCGGGCGATGACGAACGGGGGAGCGCCCGTGCCCGAGCGCGCGCGCAAACGGAAGCGGCTGCGCCCGCCCCACGACCCCGGGTCGCTAACGGAGCAGTCGGAACGCGATCGATCCCGTGAGCCCCGAGTGCTCGTCTCCGGAGACGTGATTCGCGTTCTGCAGCCGCTGGAAGCCGAGCGACAACGACAGGTCCACGCCGCTCGCCGGCCACCAGCGCAGCACGCCGGTCGCCTCGTCGCGCGTCTCCACGATGCCCTCGAGCGTGCCCACGTCGGGCACCGGGTGGCCGGGCAGGAACGGCTCGTCGATGTCGTTCTCGCCCTTCCACGTTCGCGAGACGATGCCGGTGAGCTGCCACGCCACGCGCGGGTCCCACGTCGTGCGGATGCGCAGCCGGCGCGCGTCCGGGCCGGTCGGGTATCCGATCGGCTGGTCCTGGGCGACGAACGAGCGGCCGAAGAACGAGGTGTAGACGTAGCGCGACATCCACGTGTACTCGGTGTTCCACGTCAGCCGCGTGAAGCCGTGCGTCCACGCGCCGTCGGCGCCCACCTGCCAGCCGTACTTGTTCGGCGTGTCCGCGCTCTTGGCATGCAGGTCATCGAAAAGCACCTCGGCATAGAGCCGCGTGCCGTCCGCGGGCCGCCACGACGCGTCGAACGACAGCTCGACGTTGTTCCGGGCCCCGCCCGTGCTGTCGCCGTCCTGCTGCAGCAGCCGCTGCGCGAGCGAGTACGGGATCACGCTCGCCACGTACACCGGCTCCCAGCCGTCGGCCTGGTAGCGCGCGGCCTCGGCGACACCCAGCCGCAGCTCGGGGAGCGGCTGCCACTCGATGCGGTGGGCGGCGAACTGCTCGCCGGTCCCGGGATCCGACGTGGCGTTGATCGAGAACCCGTCGGCGCGCAGCGCCTGGATGCGAAGGTGGAGGTAGAGCGCGGTCAGGGGCACGGCCGTGCGCGAGACGAGCAGCGAGCCCTGTTCGCCCGGTCCCCAGGCGAAGCGCTGCCGGCCCATGGTCACGCTCCAGTGCGCGCCCGCGCTGTAATTGATGTAGGCCTCGTCGGTCTGCGCCGCGATGTCGGAGTTGCTCAGCAGCACGTCCGTGTACGAGTGCGCGTTCTCCAGCTGGCCGAACGCGATGTGCGCGAACGCCAGCCAGCGGTCCACCTGGGCGCCCGCCCTGAAATGCATGCCGCTGCCGTCGCGCCACTTCGTCTCCGAGTCGCCGTCCTGCCGGCTCATGTCGTACGCACCTTCGAGCCCGATCGACAGCTCGGCGCGATCGTCTCCCGGCCACGCGCGCTGCCAGAGCCGCGGCGTGGAGAGTCGCGCCTGGTAGGTGGCGAACGCGCCCATGGCGTCGCGCTGCAGCTCGCGCTCGAGGCGCTCGGCGACCAGCGTGCGGACGAGGTTGCCCGCCAGCGGCGCCGGGCCGTCGCCCATCAGCTCCAGGCGCTGGAGCGGCCAGGTATTGAAGTGGGGCAGCCGGTAGCGGCC
>DATNFC010000236.1:0-13921 GCA_035606545.1 Candidatus Methylomirabilota bacterium | reverse complement strand
CGTGGAGCCGATCCAGTCGGCCGACGTGCTGCCGCAGGTGGGCGGCATGGTCACACGCATCGCGTTCCACGAGGGCGACGAAGTGCGCGCGGGGCAGGTGCTCGTGGAGCTGGACAAGACCGTGTTCGCCACCGAGGTGGCACGTACCGCGGCGCTGCTCGAGCGCGATCGCGCGCAGTCGCGCACCGCGCAGTTCAGCTGGGAGCGCAGCCAGGCGCTCGCCAAGCAGCAGCTCGTCTCGCCGGGCGAGATGGACGCCGCGCGCTCGGCCGCCGAGTCCGCCGCCGCGACCGTGCTCGCCGACTCCGCGAGCCACACGCGCGCCGCGCTCGATCTGGAGCACGCCACCGTGCGCGCGCCGATCTCCGGCCGCACGGGCAAGCTCGGCGTGCACGTCGGCGACGTGGTGCGCGCGAACGACCAAGCCTCTGTGGTGGTGACGATCCACCAGCTGCGGCCGATCCGCGTGCGCTTCACCATCCCGCAGGCCAACATGAGCGAGCTGCAGGGCGAGCGCCGGCGCGACGTGCGCGTGTACGTGGTGAAGGACGACAGCGACTCGGCGAGCGCCGAGGGCTCGCTGGCGTTCGTCGACAACCAGGTGGAGATGGCGAGCGGCACGCTGCTCCTGAAGGGCGAGTTCGCGAACGCGGACGACGAGCTGTGGCCGGGGGCGTTCGTGCGCGTGCGGCTCAAGCTCCACGAGCAGCTGGGCGCGACCGTGGTGCCGACGTCGGCCGTCAACAACTCGCAGTCGGGGCCCTACTGCTACGTGGTCAGGGCCGACACGACGGTCGAGATGCGCCCCGTGAGCGTGGCGCGGAGCTGGCAGGACCTGAGCATCGTGGCCGCCGGCGTCTCGCCCGGCGAGACCGTGGTCACCGATGGCCAGGTGCGGCTGTCGCCGGGGGCGAAGGCCGCGATCCGCGTGCCGGGGGGGGCCGGGCCGGGCGGCGGAGAGCCGCGCGCGGACGGCGCGGCCCGCGCGAACGACAAGACGCCGGGGAGCGACGCGGGTGCGAACCGCCAGGCCGCGGCCGGCGCGCGCGCCGGGTCCGGCGCCGCGCCGGCGGCGAGCGAGACCCAGCGATGAACCTGAGCGAAGGCTTCATCCGCCGACCCATCGCCACGACGCTGACGATGATCGGCATCGTGCTGTTTGGCGCCTTCGCCTATCCGCAGCTCCCGGTGAGCGACCTGCCGAACGTCGACTACCCGGTGATCAGCGTGCGCGCGAGCCTGCCGGGCGCGAGCCCGCAGACGATGGCCGCCGCGGTGGCGACCCCGCTCGAGAAGCAGTTCACCACGATCCCCGGCCTCGACGTGATGACGTCCAGCTCGGGGTTGGGCAGCACGAACATCACGCTCCAGTTCGTACTCAGCCGCAACATCGATGCGGCCGCTCAGGACGTACAGGCGGCGATCTCGCAGACGCTGCGGCAGCTGCCGCAGGACATCCTGCCGCCTTCGTACCAGAAATCGAACCCCGCCGACTCACCGATCCTGTTCCTCGCGCTGACCTCGGACCTGCTGCCGCTGTCGACGCTCGACGAATACGCGCAGACCACGCTCGGCCAGCGCCTGTCCACCGTGGATGGCGTGGCGCAGGTGCAGGTGTTCGGCTCGCAGAAATTCGCGGTGCGCATCCAGCTCGACCCGCAGGCGATGGCGGCGCGCGGCGTGGGCATCGACCAGGTCTCGGACGCGATCAGCGACGGCAACGTGAACCTGCCCACCGGCGTGCTCTGGGGGCAGGAGAAGGCGCTCACGCTCCAGTCCAACTCCCAGCTGGAGTCCGCAAAGGAGTTCCGCGACCTGATCATCAAGGACCAGGACGGCGCCGCGGTCCGGCTCGGCGATCTCGGCAACGTCATCGACGGCGTGGAGAACACGCGTCAGGCGAGCTGGTTCAACGGCCGGCGCTCGGTCGTGCTCGCGATCAACCGCCAGCCGGGCACGAACACGGTGAAGGTCGCCGATGCCGTGCACGCCATGGTGGAGAAGCTCAAGCCCCAACTCCCGGGCTCGGTGCGGATCGAGACGCTCAACGACCGCTCGATCTCGATCCGGCACAGCGTCAACGACGTGCAGATCACGCTGCTGGTCACGCTGCTGCTCGTGATCATCGTCATCTTCCTGTTCCTGCGGAACGCGTCGGCCACGGTCATCCCCAGCCTCGCGCTGCCCCTGTCGATCCTCGGCACGTTCGCGCTCATGAAGCAGTTCGGCTTCAGCCTCGACAACCTGTCGCTCATGGCGCTGACGCTGTCGGTGGGCTTCGTGGTGGACGACGCCATCGTCATGCTCGAGAACTGCGTCCGCCACATGGAAATGGGCAAGCCGCCGCTGCAGGCGGCGCTGGACGGCTCGAAGGAGATCGGGTTCACGATCCTCAGCATGACGATCTCGCTCGTGGCCGTGTTCATCCCGGTGCTGTTCATGGGCGGGCTGCTCGGCCGGCTGTTCCACGAGTTCGCGGTGGTGATCAGCGTCGCGATCCTCGTCTCGGGCTTCGTGTCGCTGACGCTCACGCCGATGATGGCGAGCCGGTTCCTGCGTGCGGGACATCACGAGGCGCGCTCGCCGATCCTGCGCGCGAGCGAGGCGGCGTTCGGCGCCGGCCTGAGGGCCTACGAGAAGAGCCTCAAGTGGGTGATGCTGCACCGCCGCACCGCGGTCCTGTTCTCGGTCGGCATCATGGTCGGCACCGTGTTGCTGTTCGGCTGGATCCCGAAGGGGTTCATCCCCAGCGAGGACATCGACCAGTTGACGGGCACCACCGAGGCGGCCGAGGGCACGTCGTTCGAGTCCATGGTGCGCCACCAGCAGCAGATCACCGGGATCCTGCAGAAGGACCCGAACATCGCCGGCTTCATGTCGTCGGTGGGCGGCGGCGGCGGCGGCTCGTCGAACCAGGGCCGCGTGTTCCTGCGCCTGAAGCCCCGGAGCGAGCGCAAGCTCTCGGCCGACCAGATCGCGCGCCAGCTCACGCCGAAACTCAACGCCGTGCCCGGCATGCGCGTGTTCGTCCAGAACCCGCCGCCGGTCAGGATCGGCAGCCGCTTCGCAAAGAGCCAGTACCAGTTCACGCTGACCGGCACGGACCTGGTCTCGCTCTACGACAACTCGGCGAAGCTGGAGGCGAAGTTGAAGACGCTGCCGGCGCTCGAGAACGTCACCAGTGACCTGCAGATCAAGAACCCCGAGATCCACGTCGACCTGGACCGCGAGCGCGCGGCGCAACTCGGCGTGTCGCCGCGCGACGTGGACCAGGCGCTCTACGACGCCTACGGCTCGCGCCAGGTGTCCACCATCTTCACGCCGACGAACCAGTACTCGGTGATCATGGAGCTGCTGCCGCAATACCAGCGCGACGTGAGCTCGCTCCAGCTCCTGAACGTGCGCTCGAGCAAGGGCGGCCTGGTGCCGATCGGCGCGGTGGCGAAGCTGTCGGCCGGCCTGGGACCGTTGAGCGTGACGCACTCCGGCCAGGTGCCGGCGGTGACGCTGTCGTTCGACGTGAAGCCGGGAACCGGGCTCTCCGAGGCGGTGAGCCAGATCCAGACGGCGGCCCGGCAGACGCTCTCGAGCGACATCAGCACCGCGTTCGCCGGTACCGCGCAGGCGTTCCAGGCGAGCCAGCAGGGGCTGACGCTGCTGCTGCTGATCGCCGTGCTCGTGATCTACCTCGTGCTCGGCATCCTCTACGAGAGCTTCATTCACCCGCTCACGATCCTCTCCGGCCTGCCGTTCGCGGGGTTCGGCGCGTTGCTGACGCTCATGATCTTCCGCACCGACCTGTCGGTGTACGCGTTCGTGGGCGTGATCATGCTGATCGGCCTCGTGAAGAAGAACGCCATCATGATGATCGACTTCGCGATCGCCGCCGAGCGCGAGGAAGGGAAGAACGCGCACGACGCAATCGTCGAGGCGTGCCTCGTCCGCTTCCGCCCGATCATGATGACGACGATGGCGGCCTTGATGGGCACGCTGCCGATCGCCGTGGGCTGGGGAGCGGGCGCCGAGTCGCGCCGGCCGCTCGGCCTGGCCGTGGTCGGCGGTCTCGCGGTCTCGCAGCTGATCACGCTCTACGTGACGCCGGTGTTCTACACCTACCTGGCGGGTCTCCAGCGCCGGCTGTCGTGGAAGCGCGCGAAGGCGCCGGCGCGCTCAGCGGCTGCGGCCGAAGCGGCGGAGTCGGCGGCGCTGCGCTGAGTCAGCGCACGATCTCGTGCAGGCCCGAGAGCACGCCGTGGGCTTTCACGAAGTCGACCGCCTTCACCAGCACGTAGTCGGTGTCGTAGGTGCTGAGCACGAACACCGGCACGCCCGCCGCCGCGAGCGGCGCGGTGAGGCCGCTCACGACGCCGGTGAGGCCGAACGGCAGCGGGCCCACGACCGCGAACGCGCGCCAGTCGCGCTCCACGTTCTCGTCGACCGAGGGCGGGAGATCGTCCTCGCTGCAGACGACCGAGAGCTCGTGCGGTGTGCGCGTGATCGACCAGAACTCGGCCGAGGCGTGCAGCACCCACGCGGGCAGTGGTGCGTCGGGGGCGAACCGGCAGATGGCGAGGCGCCACGGCGCCTCGCGCAGCTTCAGCCGGGGCGGCGGCGGCGCCGCCGGCGGCGTCACGGGAAGACGGTCTCGCCCTCGTCGTCGAGCACGACGATGGCCGAGCACGGACAGGTCTCGGCGGCCTCCATGACCTTCTCCGGCGCTTCGGATTCCGGGTCCAGGATCACCGCCTTGTTCTTGCTGTCCATGCCGAACGCGCCGGGCGCGATCTCCTGGCACTGGCCAGAGCCACAGCACTCCTTGTGCAGGATGCGGAGTTGCATGAGCGTTCCCCAAGTGAGCGCAACATGGTGGCCGATGGTCGAGGGCGGTTCAAGCGGGTTGTCGGCCGGCGCGCGCGCGGTCTAGAGTCAAGTGTTCACCTTTCGCTCCACGGCCCCTCACTCGGGAATGCCCCATGGACGCCCTCGATCGCTACCTCGACGACCACAAGCCCCAGTTCCTCGAGAACCTGAAAGCCGCGCTCCGCATCCCCAGCGTGAGCGCGCAGCCGCAGCACAAGGCCGACGTGAAACGCTGCGCCGAGCACATCGCGGCGCACCTGAAGAAGATCGGGATGACACGGGCCGAGGTGGTCGCCACACCCGGCCATCCGGTCGTCTACGCCGAGTGGCTCGGCGCGCCGGGCAAGCCGACCGTGCTGCTCTACGGCCACTACGACGTGCAGCCCGTGGAGCCGCTCGAGCTGTGGAAGACGCCGCCGTTCGAACCCACCGAGCGCGACGGCAAGCTCTACGCGCGCGGCGCCTGCGACGACAAGGGCCAGGTCTACATGCACCTGTCCGCGATCGAGGCGCACCTCGCGGTGAACAAGAAGTTGCCCATCAACCTCAAGGTCGTGATCGAGGGCGAGGAGGAGGCCGGCAGCGAGAGCCTCGAGGGCTTCCTCACCAGTCGGCGCAAGGAGCTGGACGCCGACGTCATCGTGGTGAGCGACACCGGCATGCCCGGGCCGGACCAGCCCGCGCTCACGTACGCGCTCCGCGGCATCTGCTATACGCAGATCGAGATCGTGGGTCCGAGCCGCGACCTTCACTCGGGCGTGTTCGGCGGCGCGGTCAAGAACCCCGCGAACGCGCTCGCCGCCATCATCGCCGGCCTGATGGATGCGGACGGCCGCATCACCGTTCCCGGCTTCTACGACAAGGTGCGCGAGCTGACGCCGGCCGAGAAACAGGCGTACGACGCGGTGCCGTTCGACGAGAAGGGATTCATCGCCGAGACCGGCGTCCCGGTGGCGTTCGGCGAGCGGGGGCGGAGCACGCTCGAGCGCATCTGGTCGCGCCCGACGCTCGACGTGAACGGCATGTGGAGCGGCTACACCGGCGAGGGCAGCAAGACCGTGCTCCCGAGCATCGCCGCGGCCAAGGTGAGCATGCGGCTCGTGCCCGACCAGGACCCGAAGACGATCTTCGCCGCGTTCGAGAAGCACGTGAGGGCGCTGGCGCCGCCGTCGGTGAAGGTGACGGTGAAGGACCTGCACGGGGCCAGCCCGTGGATCACGTCGCCCGAGCACCCCATGCTCCAGGCCGCGGTCCGCGCGCTCGCGCGGTCGTGGACCAAGAAGCCGGCGCTGATCCGCGAGGGCGGCTCGATCCCGGTCATGGCCACGTTTCTGCACACGCACAACCTGCCGTGCATCCTGATGGGCTTCGGGCTCCACGACGACCAGGTGCACGCGCCGAACGAGAAGTTCTCGCTCACCTCGTTCCACGGCGGCACGAAGAGCTGCGCCTATCTCTACGAGGAGATCGGCGTGGGCGCGCGGGCCGGAGCGCCCGCGTAGCGCGCGGGTTCGCGAAGATTCCGATGGCAGCCGGTCGCGCGCTCCACTAGCATCGCGCGACCGGCACGGACGCCGGCCACATCCCCCGCAAGAACCTTGGGGAGGCCGCCCTGCGTCCGCGCCTCGCACTCACGTCCTGCCTGCTCGCGCTGCTCGTCGCACGCCCCGCGGGTGCCGCGCTCCGTTCGCCGCAGGTCCCGGTCTTGGGCGGCGTGTTGCAGACCTACCTCGACAGCGTCGGCGAGCGGATCACCGTCGGCACGGACCAGCAGGACCGACAGCGTTGGTCGTCGACCGTCTCGAACAACGCCTCGTTCACAGTGCAGGCCGAGTTGGGGCCCAAGGCGCCCGGCGTGAGCGTTGGCTTCTACAACGCCAGCGCGACGTCACCCACGCTCTATGAGGTCTTCCCCAGCGCCGCGGTGAGCGGCTGGTTCGCGGTGCTCAACTTCCGGACGGCGCCCGTGCGCGCCGTCGTGAACGTGTTCGACGAGTCTGCCTCCCTGCAGGGGACCCTGACCTACCTGGGTGCGGACCGCAATGCCTTTGGCTTCTACCTCCACGGTTCCGACGGCGTCTTCTACACGGAGGACGACCGCAACCCCGGGGGCCAAGCGCAATTCATCGTCTTCGACGGTACCGGCGTCAATATGGGCAATTGGTGGATCGCCGGTGAGCAGCTCTCGGTCGCTGGAGGCGGGTCGGACCAGCAGTACTTCGACGCGGTCCTGTTCACGGAACCGATGGGCTGCTCGTGTCCCGCCCAGGCCTGCACCTGGGGCGCGCTCAAGGAGCGCTTCCGTTAGGACCCCCCGCCAAGGGGCCACCCCCCGCGTCTCAGCACGCGTCAAGGCGAGCGCAATTGCCGGCTCATGATCCTGCCGTGACCACGCCGGACTCGGGCGTGCCCGCGCCGCGCGGCGCGCTCGCCCACTGACCGAGGGCCAGCGGAGCGTGGGGTGTATGCCGTATTCCTCCGTCTCCCGTCCCGCGATAGCCTGAGTCAGCGGCATGCGAGTCGTGGGTGTCAGGAATGCGACTGAAGACTTGGACGGAGCCCCGAGGCTCCGGCTGCTCGCGCGTGCGCGACGCCGCCGCGTCGCTGTGCGCGCTGCTTGCCCTGATGTTGGCGTGGACCGACGCCGGCGCGCTCGCGCGCACGCACCGGATCACGGTGGCGCGTTCCGTGAACGGCGGCATCGTGCCGTCGCGGCCGGCGCCGGTGGCGAACGGGAGCGACGTCCGGCTTGCGATCCTCCCGCGCACGGGCTACCGCCTCGACTCGCTGTTCGTGGACGGACTCCCGGTCCGTCTCACGGATGAGCTCGTCCTGCGCGACGTGCGCGCGCCCCACCACGTCGCGGCGAAGTTTGCGCCGAGCGAGTACGTGATCCTCGCTCAGGCGGACCGGCACGTGAGCCTCACCCCCTCGGGCGTCGTGCCGGTGCCGCACGGGCGGAGCCAGACGTTCCTGTTCTCGGCGGACCCCGGCTTCAAGGTGCGCGAGCTCCTGGTCGACGGCAGTCCCGTGCGCGCCCACGGCCGCTACACGTTCTCCGGTGTGAAGACACACCATCGCATCTGGGTGCGGACCGCTCACCACGCCGCGGTCGTCATCGCACCCGAGCCGGGAGAACTCTGGCTCGCGGGTGAGACGCGCGAGGTCCGCTGGCAGCCGCGCGAGAAGGAGGACGCGGACTCGGCCGTGGTGCTGCTTTCGTACCACGGTCCGGACGGGCCCTGGGAGCAGATCTGGCGCGGGCTCTTCCGCAGCGGATCCGCGCAGTGGGCGGTGCCCGAGCTGGACTGCGACAGCCTCGTCGTCTGCGTCGCGACGCTGGCCGACTCGAACAACGTCACCGGCCCGGAGTGGGAACTGGAGTCGTGGCTCGCCGGCAGGGATTACAGCAACGGCCTGGTGCGGGTGCGCTCCGCGCCCGGCCGCGACGCCTGGTCGCCGTTCTTCGTGCGTGCGGTCCCGAGCCCGGCGCCGGTGGGCCCGGTGCGGCTCGAGTACTCGGTGCCGATTCCCGGCGAGGTGACGCTCGAGATCTACACGGTGAGCGGGCGCGAGGTCTGGCGACAGGAGCTCGCGTACGCCCCGGTCGGCCGGCAGAGCATGGTGTGGGACGGACGGGTGCCCGGGGGCGATCGTGCCGAGCCCGGCGTCTACTTCGCGCGGCTCAGCACGCGACGCGGCGAGCGCAACTGCCGGCTGGTGCTGCTGCCGTGAGCGCGCCCGACGACGCCCCGCGCGTCAGCGCGGTGCCTTGTAAGCATCCGGCGCCCACTTCTCCATCCAGCGGCTGGGGTCACCGAGCGGCGTGAAGCCGAACTTCGTGTACAGGCCGTGCGCATCGCGCGTGAGCAGGATCCAGCGCCGGAACCCTTGCAGCTCGGGATGCCCCGTCACCACCTCCATCAGCCAGCGGCTCAGGCCGCGGCCGCGCCAGGCGTCGAGCACGAATACGTCGCCCACGTAGGCGACGGTTGCGAAGTCCGTGACCACCCGCGCGAAGCCCACCTGGCGCGCGCCCTCGTAGATGCCGAAGCAGAGCGCGTGGTGCACCGAGCGCTCGAACACGTCGCGAGGGATGCCGCGCGCCCAGTACGAGTTCGCGAGGTAATCGAAGACGCCGTCCAGGTCGAGCCGCGCGGGATCGGTGCTGATCGTGAACCCGTCGCGCTGCCACTCACGGTGCATGCGCTCCTCAGTTGCTGCGGTAGTTCCCGAACTTGAGCTCGACACCGAAGTCGTGCTGCTTCAGGAGCGCGATCGCGCCCTGCAGGTCGTCCTTGTCGGGCCCGGAGATGCGCACCGTCTCGGCGTTGATCGAAGCCTGGACGCGCTTGAGCTTCGCGTCCTTGAGATAGCGCACGACCTCCTTGGCCTGCTCGGCGGTGAGCCCGTCCTGGATCGCCACCACCTGCCGGCTCGTGGAGCCGGCCGCGGTCTCGAGCTTGCCCGGCTTCAGGTTCTTGAGCGGCACCTTGCGCTTCACCATCTTCGACTGCACCACGTCCCACACCGCGTTCAGCCGGTTCTCATCGGGCGCCCCGAGCGTGATCGTCTTCGCCTTGGCGTCGAGCGTCAGCTCCACCTTCACGCCCTTGAAGTCGTAGCGCTGGGTGATCTCCTTCGTGGCCTGGTCCACGGCGTTCTGCACCTCCATCATGTCCACGCCGGTGGTGACGTCGAACGAGTTGCTGCCTGCCATGGAGACTCCTCCTCGAAACGATCAGGCCCGGCGGCGGCGGGAAGCCGGGCGTTTCGGTTGCGTTCGTGTCCGCGACGGCGCGCGCGCGACGCCGAGCCGCGACGTCACCTCGCGCGCAGCGCCGCCGAGCGAGCCGGACAGCACCTCGTCGCGCAGTGCCGCGATCGCCGCGCGTTGCGTCGCCCACAGCACGCGCTTCGATGCTTCGGCGAGCGAGAGGAATGCATAGCGGTCGTGCTCATGCGAAAGATGCACGGGGTCGGTCCATGCCACCTCGGCGGCGAACACCGGCACGACGCGGATGTGGTCGCGGCCCGGGTCATAGAACGTGGCGAGGTGCTCGAGCGCCCACCAGCGCAGCGGCGTGAGCCCGGTCTCCTCGCGCACTTCGCGTGTCGCGGCGGCGAGCGCCGACTCGCCACGCTCGATGCCGCCGGTCACCGGCTGCCATACGCCCGCCAGAGAACGCTGGGGCGCGCGACGTATCAGCAACAACTCCAAGCGCTTGCCGCGGCGGCGGAAGATGTGCACCTCGACCTGCGTGCTGCTGATCGGAATCACGCGCGGCACCATAGCGTGCGCTGCTCCCACCCGCCAGCGGACGAGGGCCGGCATCCAGGGGTGGGCGACGGTGGTCTTTCGGGTCCGCCGGGGGGCGGAGTGGAGGGGGAAAACCAGCGTTCGGCCTTGACCCGACCTGCCCCTTCGACTAGGGTTCCGCCGCCTTCGTCAGCCGTTGAAAACAATACGGTTGGCCCGAGGTTTGTGAAAAGTTTCTCTAATGGATTCGGTCTCTGAGGTCGGCCCGCATGGCACCTCCGCAGGACAAGCGCCCGGACGATCAGAAGCGGGATCCGTCGGGTATGCGGAGCGCGGCGACGCTGCTGGCGATCCCATCCCTGCTCATCATTTCGCCGCTCGTCGGCTTCTTCCTCGGCGACTTCGGAGACAAGCGGTTCCACACCTCTCCCTGGCTCGCGCTCACGGGACTCGCACTCGGGTTCGTGGCCGGTGGGCGAGAGGTCTGGATCATCTATAAGAAGTATCTCGAAACACAGGAGCGCTGAGCCGCAGCGGCCCCTCGGGCGAGCCGCACGCGGCCACCGAAACATGGGTCTCGAATTCCTCGCGCGCGTGCGCAAGACGTCGACCTGGCTGGGCGGCGTGATGGCGCTCATGGCGGCCACGTACGTGAGCCCGCTGCTGGGCCTCGCGTTCGCCGCCGGCGCGCTGTGGTCGCTCGTCAACCTGCAGCTCATCGAGCAGCTGGTGGTGTCGCTCACCGGCACTGCTCGCGGCACGTCCGCGGGCACGCGGACCAGCGGGTTCGCGCTCCTCGGCATGCTGTTCCTGTTCGCGTCCGGCGCCGTACTGCTCGTCCTGCTCTCGCCCGAGGCGCTGGTCGCGGGCTTCCTGCTCCCGCTCGCAGTGATCGTGGTGAAGGCCGGAACGAAGATCCTGCTCGGCTCGCGCGCCTGGCGGGGGATCGCGAACAACCGCTGGCGCGCGGGGATCGCAGCGCTCGCGCTCGCGACCGTGACTTGGTTCGCGCTCGGCGCGCTCACGAACGCCGGCGGGCAGACGCCGGAGCACTCAGCGCCCACGAGTGAGCACGCTCAGACCGCGCCCCCGGAGGGGGCACCCGGCGAAGCCGGGTCCGGCGCGGCAGGCACCGCCACGCCCGAGGCCCACGGCGATGCGACGGCCGAGCCGCACGGCGAGGCCTCCGAAGAGAAGGAAGAAGGCTTCACCAACGTGATCGCGCTCCTCGCCGGCGCGTTCCCGCACGCCGCCTGGGCGCACTTCCTCGAGCACTACGAAGTCCTGGTGTTCTCGCTGTTCATCGCGCTGCTGCTGCTCTACGTGGCGTTCGTTGCCAGCCGCAACCCGCAGCTCGTGCCGAGTGGGCTCCAGAACGGCGTCGAGATGGTGGTCGAGGGCCTCTCGGGCTTCTTCATCAGCATCATCGGTCCCAAGCACGGGCCGCGCTTCGTGCCGTTTCTCGGCACGCTGTTCATCTACATCCTGTCGATGAACCTGTTCGGCCTGATCCCGTTCATGCACTCGCCCACGGCGAGCCTCAACGTCACCGTGGCGCTGGCTCTTACCGTATTCGTGTACGTCCAGTTCATCGGCTTCAAGGAACTGGGCCCGATCGGCTGGCTGGACCACATGCTCGGCAGCCCGCGCGACCTCACCGGCTGGCTGCTGGCGCCGCTCATGCTGCCGATCCACATCCTCGGCGAGCTCGCGAAACCGATCTCGCTCTCGTGCCGACTGTTCGGGAACATCTTCGGCGAGGACATGCTGCTGGTGGCGTTCGCGTCGCTCGGCGTGACCATGCTGCCGTTCCAGCAGCTGCCGTTCGGCATTCCCATGCACGCGCTGTTCTTCCCGCTGGCGCTGCTCGGCAGCGCGCTCCAGGCCATGGTGTTCACGGTCCTCACTTCCATCTACATCCTCCTCATGCTGCCGCACGAGCACCACGACGAGCACGGGCACGAGGCGGGTGCGCAACACGCTCACTAGTCCAACAGGAGGTTTACCCATGGATATGCAAGCCGCGCTTTCACTCGGTCTACCCCTCGGCATCGGCATCGCCGCCATCGGCTCGGGCATCGGTCTCGGCCTGATCGGGCAGGGCGCCATGCAGGCGATCGGCCGTCAGCCCGAGGCCACCGCGAAGATCCAGCTCGCCATGATCATCATCGCGGCGCTCGCCGAGGCGCTCACGATCTACGCGTTCGTGACCATGTTCCTCCTCAAGGGCAAGATCTGAACGTTCGGGCGCCGAAGTCGGGGCGTCCGCGCAGCCGCGCGGGCGCTGTGACGTCCCGGCACCCGGGGGAGCACGCATGAACCTGATCGACATCCGGATGGTGGGCACACAGATCCTCGGCTTCCTGCTCCTGCTCTGGGGCTTGAGCAAGTGGGCCTGGGGACCGCTCACCGCGCAGCTCGAAGCGCGCCGGCAGAAGATCGCCGGTGAGTTCGCCGAGGCCGAGCGCCGCCAGCTCGCCGCCGACGCGCTCAAGGTGAAGCTCGAGCAGGATCTGCGCGGCATCGACGCCCAGGCGCGCGCCAAGCTGCAGGAGGCGGTGTCCGAGGGCCAGAAGGTGGCCGGCGAGATCCGCGCCCAGGCGCAGAAGGAGGCGCAGGACCGCATGGCCCGCGCCGAGGACGAGATGATGCGCGAACGGGAGAAGGCGAAGGAGCTGCTCAAGGAGCAGGTCATCGGGCTCTCGATCGCCACGGCCGAGAAGATCCTCAAGGCGAAGCTCGACGAGCCCGCGCACCGCAAGCTGGCGGGGCAGTTCATCGACGAGGTCGGAGCGCTGCGATGAGGGATCGCCGTTGATCAAGGACGCCTCGCTCGCCGCGCGCTACGCTCGCGCCCTGCAGATCCTCACGGAGAAGCAGGCGGCGAAGAGCGGCCGTGCGCCGATCCCGATCCTCGAGCAATCCCTCGAGGAGCTGCAGGGCCTCGCGAAGCTGCTCGCGCACGGCACGCGGCTCGGCAAGTTCGTGCTCGACCCGCAGGTCAGCCCTCTCGACCGCCGCCGGGTGCTGGAGAACGGCCTCCGCGACAGGGTGCTGCCGTCGGTGCGCGTGTTCGCGGACCTGCTGCTGCGCAAGAAGCGCGTGGCGCTGCTCGAGGCGATCGCGCACGAGTTCCAGGCCATCGTCGAGCGCGCGAAGGGGCTCGAGCGCGCCACGGTGGTGAGCGCGGTGCGGCTCACCGACGGCGAGCGCGACCGCCTGCACCGCGAGCTCGAACGCTTCACCGGCAAGAAGATCGTGCTCGAATCGCTCATCGACGCCGCGCTCGTGGGCGGCGCCTACGTCCGCATCGGCGACCGTGTCATCGACCGCAGCGTGAAGAGCCTCTTGGGCTCGCTCGCGCAGCAGCTCTACGAAGTGAGCGTGTAGCCGTGCGGAGCGACGGCGCGCGCAGCACACCACACTGAACGAACGGGGCTTCCACCCATGTCTTTCCGACCGGAAGAAGTGAGCGCCATCCTGGCGCAGGAACTCGAACGCTACGAGGCCAAGCTCGAGACCAAGAGCGTGGGCAGCGTGCTGTCGGTGGGCGACGGCATCGCGCGCCTGTGGGGACTCGAGGACGCCATGGCCGGCGAGTTGATCCGCTTCCCCGGTGACGTCATGGGGATGGTGCTGAACCTCGAGGAAGACAACGTCGGCGCGGTGCTGTTCGGCTCGGACAAGAACATCAAGGAAGGCGACCGCGTCGAGCGCACCGGCAAGATCGCCTCGGTGCCGGTCGGCAAGGCGATGATCGGGCGCGTCGTGAACGCCATCGGCCAGCCCGTCGACGGCAAG
>DATNFC010000235.1:0-3200 GCA_035606545.1 Candidatus Methylomirabilota bacterium | reverse complement strand
CGCATCCACGCCAGGAAGCGGAGCCGCTCCTGCACTTGCAAGTCGCAGTCCAGCACGATGGGCTCGAGCGCGGGCTGGGCCGGCTCGGGCCGGCTGACCGGGGCCGGGGCGGTGATCGGCGCGGGCTCCGGGACCGGGCCGGGCGGCCGGAGCGACGAGACGCGGGCGGCGAGGGCCTCGAGCGTGGGCTCGGGAATCAGCTCTAGATCCAAGGCATGAAATACGATACCGAACCTGGCAGTGGCCTGCTCCAGCGCCCGCGCGAAGCCCCCGTCCAGCTGCCCCCACCAGCCCTCCATGGCCCCTCCCTGGAGCGCGTCCCCCAGCTCGGCGGGGGCCCGGGGGTCCAGAGTCAGCACGATGCGGCCGAAATGCGGCACCACTTCGGCCAGTTTCTGCCCAAGCCGTGACCAGCCCACGGCGCGGTCGGCGTTGCCGTGCGGCAGCAGGTAGAGCCCGGGGTGGCCCGCGTACTGGACCAGGCCCAGCACCGGCATCTCGGCGGCCATGCACTCGAGCAGTCCCCAGCGCGCATCGCGGCCGAGGCGCTCGTGCAGGCGCAGCCGCGCGGAGCCGTCCACGAGCAGCACGCGCTCGCCGAACGCCAGCCGCCTCGCCGCGAGCTCGAGCGCGCCGCGCGTCACCGCGACCGCCGTCGGTCCGGTGATCACGTGCAGGCTCGGGCCCGGCTCCGAGGCGTCCACGATCTGCGGTCCCAACCGCTCCGCCTCGGCCGCGAGCGACTTCGCCCGGCGCCAGGCACGCAACAGTGTCAGCGCCAGCGCGAACGCGGCGCCCAGCCCCGCGCCCCACTCGATCGTCGGCAGCCACACGCGCGGGATCGGCTGCACGAGCGGCCGCAGCGTGGCGGGATCCGGCGATGCGAACGCCAGCCAGGGGTCGGGCACCGTGGCATCGAACTCCACCATGCGCGGGTGCACGGCCAGCTCGGCGAACCGGCGCTGGAGCATGTTCTGCGTGCTCAGCAACCGCTCCGCGCGCGCTTCCAGATCCTCGGCGCGCTGGTCCTGCCAGCGCCGCCAGCGCTCGGCTCGCACCGCCGCCATCTCGCCCGGCCACAGCTCCGTGTTCGCGAACCACGCCGTCTCGCGCGCCGTGGCCTCGCGCAGCGCGGCGAGCAGACGCTTGGAATCGGCGGCGGCGGCCGCGTCGTACACCTCGGTCCACGCCGCATCGACGCTCGCGGGCACCACCACCGCCGAGGGCGGCACGACCGGCGTCGGGATCGGCAGCCGGTCGGCGAGCGTGCGGCCCCAGATCGTGCGCGCGAACAGCAGCGAGGCGCACTCGGCGGCGGGCGTACGTCGCGGCGGCATTCCCGCCGGCATCTCGCCGCGCCAGTCGAGGCGCACGCGCGCGAGCGCCTCGTGCAGCTGGGCCTCGGTCGGCGACTGCCAGCCGGCGAACGCGCGGGCGAGCGATCGCGCGCCGGCGGCGTCGGCGCCGGTGACCACGAGCGTGGCGCCGTCGACGTCGTGCTCGAGCCGCACGCGCTCGCCGACCCGCGGCGTGCGCGGCCAGTCCTGCGCCGCGGGCGGGCCCACGACCCAGCGCTGGCTGGCCTCGAAGCGCGCGCCTTTCGGCGGCGCGAACGCGATCGCGACGCAGGCGCCGATCAGGCCGCCGAGGACGAGGCTCCACAGTACGGAGCGCGCACGCACGCGCATCCGCGCGGTCGTCTCGCTGGCGGCTTCCGTGTCGCGCATCCAGCCCTCCCCGGACCCCTGCTGCGCACGGGCGTCCGGCCGAATGGGTGCGCCCGCATCCCGCGGGCCGCGTGGACCGTAGCCGCGTGGCCCCTGAGGCGCAAGGCCGCTCACGCGGCTTCGGCCACCTCGGCGTGTGCGCCCTCGGCGGCGGGCAGCGTGAACCAGAACAGGCTGCCCTCGCCGGGCACGCTCTCGACGCCGATGCGGCCGCCGTGCTGCTCGACGATGCCCTTGCAGATGACGAGACCCAGGCCCGTGCCGCCCACCTTCCGCGTCGAGCCGGAGTCGATCTGCTGGAATTTCCTGAACAGCTTCGGCAGGTCCTTCGCCGCGATGCCATCGCCGTGGTCGCGCACCGAGACGCGCAGCACGCCCTCCCCCGCCGTCGCCTCCACGCGCACGCTGCCGCCGGGCGGCGAGAACTTGATCGCGTTCGAGAGCAGGTTCGTCACCACCTGGGTGACGCGGTGCGCGTCGAGCAGCGCGTCCGGCAGGTCGCCGGCGAGCGCCACCTCGAGCTTGATGCGGCGCTCCTCGAGCAGCATGCGCAGGTTGTGCGCCGCCTGCTGGATGACGGGCTCCAGGCGCTGGCGCTCGATCGTCATCGGCAGCGACGCCGACTCGAGCTTCGAGAAGTCGAGGATGTCGTTGATGAGCAGCAGCAGCCGCTCGGCGTTCGCGTGCGCGATCGTGAGCAGCTTCACCTGCTGCTCGGTGTTCTGGAAGTAGCGCAGGTCGGAGAGCAGCTCGACCGCACCCTTCACCGACGTGAGCGGCGTGCGGATCTCGTGCGAGACCACGGCGACGAAGTCCGACTTGAGCCGGTCCAGCACCTTCGTGTGCTCGAACAGCTGCGAGTTCCGCAGCTGCACGGCGGCCTGGGCGGCGAACATGCGCAGGAACTCGACGTCGGCGTCGGTGAAACCCTCGGCACGGTCGGTGACCACGAGCACGCCGATCGCCTGGCGCTCCTGCACCATCGGCACCGCGAGCACCTCGCGCGCGAACGCGCCGCGGAAGCCGGGCACCTCGAGCGGCGGGCCGTCCGGGCCACCCGCGCGCGCCGGGCTCTGCGAGGCGGCGGCGCGCCCGGGCAGCGTGTCGCCGAGCACGAAGTGCGGTCCACCGTCGTCCGCGGTCGGCACGTCCACGCCATGCGCCGCGGCGCGGCGGAACTCGTTCGTGTCCTCGGTCTGCAGGTAGACCACGGCGGCCGCGGCGGAGACCAGCCGGGCCGCGGTCTCCGCGACGCGGGCGAGGCGCGGCTGCAGCTCGAGGTTCGCGCCGATCTCCATGTTCACACGGTAGAGCGTGTCGAGGTTCCGGGTCGCCTGCTCGACGCGCTCGCGCAGTTCGTGCTCGTGCCGCTGCAGCGCCTCGTTCTGGCGCTGGAGCTGGCCGAGCAGGGCGCGGTTCTCCACCTTGAGCCGGCGATTGCCGACGTGGCGGCGCACGATCTTCGGGATCTCG
>DATNFC010000234.1:0-8701 GCA_035606545.1 Candidatus Methylomirabilota bacterium | reverse complement strand
GAACTCCGAGTTGATGTCCTCCAGCTCGAACACCTCGTCGTACGGCACGTTGGCCTCGGCGAGCAGCACGTTCATGTGCCCGGGCATGCGGCCGGCGACCGGATGGATCGCGTATTTCACCTCGACGCCCGCTTCCTTCAGGTGGTCCGCCATCTCGTGGAGCGCATGCTGGGCCTGGGCCACGGCCATGCCGTAGCCGGGAACGATGATCAGACTTTGAACGTTCGCGAGCAGGACGGCCGCGTCGTCCACACTGACCTCGCGGTAGGGCTTTGCAGTCGCGCCGCCGGTGGCACCGGCGGTGCTGGCGGTGTTGGCGCCGCCGAAGCCGGCGAACAGCACGTTCGCGAGCGAGCGGTTCATGGCACGGCACATCAGCATGGTGAGCAGCGTGCCCGAGGCGCCCACGAGCGTACCGCTGATGATGAGCGCGTTGTTGTGGAGCACGAACCCGGTCGCGGCGACGGCGAGGCCGGTGAACGAGTTCAGGAGCGAGATCACCACCGGCATGTCGGCGCCGCCGATCGGCATCACCATCAGCACGCCGAACGCGAGCGAGACGCCGAGCAGCGCGTAGAACGCCGCCGCGCCGCCGCCGGAGAACCCGAGCATGCCGACCAGGCCCAGGAGCCCGAGGAACAGCAGCGCGTTCACCGCCTTCTGCACCGGCGAGTTGATCGCCTTCTCGCTCACCAGGCCCTGCAGCTTGGCGAACGCCACGACGCTGCCCGAGAGCGAGATCGAGCCGATGATCGTGCCGAACATCGTGTCCGCACCGGCCCGGGCCGTGCTCAGGTGCAGGAACTCGGCCGTCGAGATGAGCGCCGCCGAGCCGCCGCCGCAGCCGTTCAGGATCGCCACCATCTGCGGCATGTCGGTCATGGCCACCCGCCGCGCGCCCACGGCGCCGGCGATGGCGCCGATGGCGATGGCGGCGACGATCAGGCCGAGATTGTGCGGCGGACCCCCTTCCGGGTTCAGCACCAGGCCCGCGAGCAGCGTCACGGTCGCGACCACCATGCCGAACGCGGCCAGCGAGTTGCCCTGGCGGGCGCGCGCCGGCGAGGACAGGAACTTCAAGCCGACGATGAACAGCACCGCGGCCACGAGGTAGAGGAACTCGAACAGGAACCTCACGGCTTGCCGCTTCCGGCGGGCTTCTTCTTCGCTTTGAACATCTCCAGCATGCGGTCGGTGACCACGAACCCGCCGAACAGGTTCATGGCGCCCAGCACCACGGCGAGGAAGCCGAGCGTGGTGAGTACCAAGCCGTGGGCGTTCGCCAGCACGAGCACGCCGCCCAACATGACGATGCCGTGGATGGCGTTCGTGCCCGACATGAGCGGCGTGTGCAGCACCACCGGCACCTTGGAGATGACCTCGAAGCCCACGAACACCGCGAGCGCGAATACCCAGATCTCCGCCATCAGCGCCGCGCTCACGCCACCCTCCCCGCGGTCGCCAGCTCGCTCGTGGCGCGGCCCTCGTACGTCAGGCAGCAGCCGCGCGTGATCTCGTCGGCAAAATCGACATTCAGCTTGGCGTCCTTCGCGAGGTGGACGATCAGCTCGTAGAGGTTGCGCGCGTACATCTGGCTCGCGTCCTTGGCGAGCGTTGCCGCCAGGTCGAGCGGGCCATGGATGGTGACGTTGTGGTCCACGACCGTGGCACCCGGCTTCGTGAGCGCGCAGTTGCCGCCGCCCTCGGCGGCGAGGTCCACGATCACCGAGCCGGGCTTCATCAGCGCCACCGAAGCAGCCGGCAGCAGCAGCGGCGCGCGCTTGCCGGGGATCGAGGCGGTGGAGATGATCACGTCGATGTTCGGCAGCCGGCTGGCGATCGTCTGGCGGATCAGGTCGTTCTTCTGCTCGTCCATCTCCTTCGCGTAGCCGCCCGCGCCGACGCCGGCGTCGCCGATCTGCATGTCCACGAACGTGGCGCCGAGGCTCTGCACCTCCTCCTTCACTGCGGGACGCACGTCGAACGCCTCGACCACGGCGCCCAACCTGCGCGCGGTCGCGATCGCCTGCAGCCCGGCGACGCCGGCACCCAGCACGAACACGCGCGAGGGCGCGACGGTGCCGGCCGCGGTCATGAGCAGCGGGAAGAACTTGCCCGAGCTGCCGGCCGCGAGCAGCACGGCCTTGTAGCCGGCGCACGCCGCCATCGACGACAGCGCGTCCATCTTCTGCGCGCGTGAGATGCGGGGAAGTGCGTTCAACGAGAACACGCCCAGCCGCCGCGCGCGGTAGCGCGCCATCTGCTCGGCGTCCTCGCCGCGACCGAGCAGACCCAGCAGCAGCGCACCCTCGGGAATGGCGACGATCTCGTCGGGCGAGGGCTCGCGCACCTTGAACACCGCGTTCGCGCCGGCGACACACGCGGCGAAATCGGCGGCGGGCGTCGCGCCCGCTTTCAGGTAGGCCTCGTCGACATGGCCCGCGGCGAGGCCTGCTCCGGCCTCGACCACGGCCTGGAATCCAGCCTTCACGAGCTTGGCGACGGTCTCGGGGATCAATGAGACGCGCTGCTCACGCGGCGCGGTCTCACGCGGTATGGCTAGGCGCACGACGTGGGAATCTAGTGGAGCCGCCGCGTCGTGGCAATGGGACCGATGGGGTAGAGTGCACGCTGTCGCTGCGTCCGCGGTGCGCGGTCGCCGCTCGCCCCCGCTGTCTCAGGAGTTCCGTGAACCCGCAAGCGCAGCACTCCCGCTTCGTCGGCTCGATTCCGGCATTCTACGACCGGCATCTGGGGCCGGTGATCTTCGAGCCGCACGCCCGCGACCTCGCGCGACGCATCGCGGCGGGCCGCAGCGCGCGCGTGCTCGAGACCGCGTGCGGCACGGGCATGGCGACGCGCCGCATCCTCGAGCTGTTGCCCGCCGACGCAGCGTACGTGGCGACCGACCTCAATCCCGACATGCTGGCGCACGCGCGCACCGCCCTCGCTGCTGACCGGCGCGTGGACTGGCGCACCGCGGACGCGCAGCAACTGCCGTTCGCCGACGGTACGTTCGACACGGTGACGATGCAGTTCGGCATGATGTTCGTGCCGGACAAGGACCGCGCGTTTCGCGAGGCGTGGCGGGTGCTCGCGCCGGGCGGACGGTTCGTGTTCAACGTCTGGGATGCGTTCGCGGGGAACCCGTTCGGGCGCATCACGTACGAGGTCGGCGCGAGCCTGTTCCCCGAGAACCCGCCGGCGTTCTACAAGACGCCGTTCGGCGACCACGATCCAGACGCGCACACGGACCGGGCGCGACGCGCCGGCTTCGCTGCGGTCACGGTCGAGGGCGTCGCGCTCGAGGGCGTGAGCGAGTCGGCCGAGCACTTCGCCGCGGGGCTCATCCGCGGCAACCCGATCGCGCTGGACATCGAGAGTCGCGGCACGGTCTCGTGCGAGGAGGTCGAGCATCACCTCGCTGAGGCGCTGCGCCGCGAGTTGGGCGACCGGCCCGTACGCACGCCACTGCACGCGTGGGTGATCACGGCCACGCGGTAGGCCGGCCCAGCGAACCGGAGGAACCCACTCCTCGATGAAGATCCTGGTGCTCGGCGGTGGCAAGAACGGACGGGTGATCGCGACGGACCTCGCGTACAAGGTGAGCAACACGCACGTGGACGTGGCCGACGTGCGCAAGCCGCAGTTGCCGGAGCGCGGCAACCTGCGCTGGCTGGAAGCCGACCTCGCCGATGTGAACGAGCTCGCGCGCCGCATCCGCGAGTACGACCTCGCCGTGTGCGCACTGCCCTCGCAGCTCGGGTTCGGCGCGATGCAGGCCGCGATCGAGGCCAAGCGCCCGCTCGTGGACGTGAGCTTCAGCGCCGCGGATGCGCTGGAGCTGGACGAGGACGCACGCCACGCGGGCGTGGCGATCATCCCCGACTGCGGCCTCGCCCCCGGACTCACGCACCTGTGCGTGGGACACGCGGCCGTGGACGGCCCGCCGGACGAGGTCACGATCTACGTCGGCGGCGTGTCGCTGGACCGCACGCGACCGTACGGCTACGTCGTGACCCGGTCGATCGAAGAGCTGTTGGCGGAGTACGTCCGGCCCGCACGCGTCGTGCGGGAGGGGCGCCCGACGGTACTGCCTGCGTTCGCGGACCTGGACCGCGTGCACGTGCCCGGCGTGGGCGAGATGGAGTCGTTCCTCTCGGATGGCCTGCGCACGATCATCGCCACCATGCCCGAGGTGCTGGCGATGAGCGAGCGCACGCTGCGCTGGCCGGGGCATGCCGAGGCGGTACGGCCGTTGGTCGAATCCGGTCGCTTCGTGGACGAAATCCGCACCAAGTGCACGGTGCAGCCGCCGCGGGACCTGGTGGCGATGATGACCGTGGTCAAGCGCGGCATGAAGGTGCAGCGCGCCACGCTCATCGACCGCTACGACGAGGCCTCACAGCTCACGGCCAGGGCGCGCACCACGGCGCTCACCACGTCGGCCGTGGCGCAATGGGTGGCGGGCGGCGGTGCCGTGAAGCCCGGCGTGCAGCCGCTCGAACGCGTGGGGCCCGACCAGCGCGCCTACACCGCGATCACGAGCGCGCTCGAGAAGCACGGCGTACGCGTGCAGTGGGACTGGGGCGGCTGAGCCAGGAGCGGCCGCGTTACGCGCGGTCGCGTCCGAACAGCAGCCGGCTCCGGCGGAGATGACGCTCGAGCAGCACCTCGCTGCTCGCGAGCTGCTCGGGACGGATCTTCTCCCAGGTGTTGAGCACGTGCTGCAGCAGGTAGAGCGACTCCCAGAGCTGGACACGCACACGCGCGATCGGCGCCAGGCGTTCGTACTCGTCGAGGAAACGGTCGCCGAGCGCGTCCAACTCGTCGAGCACGGCGCTGCGCCACGCCTCGGAGGCCGCGGCCCGCTCTTCGCCGTCACCGGAGCCGATGATGTTCGTCCGCATGCTGGTGAGGAACAGCGCCAGGTCCATCGCCGGCTCGGCCGCGCAGCAGCCATCGGTGTCGATGAACGCAATGCGGTCGCAGTCGAGCATGATCTGGCCGGGCCGGAAGCTGCCGTGGCAGGTGACGCTGCCCCCGGGCGGGTGTTCGCCCGCCAGGCCATCGACGCCATCGAGCGCGGCCGAGAGGGGGGCGTCGAGTCCGGGCACCCACTCCGAGAGCCGCGCCACGCGCGTGCGGACTTCGGCCAGCTCGTTCGCCCAGCCGTACGCCGGAAGGTTCGCGCCGCTGGCGTGAAACGCGGCCAGCCCGCGCGCCGAAGCCGCGAGCCAGTGGCCGAGCTGGTCAAGATCCGCCCTCGCGAACGTGTCGCGGAACAACGCCCCCTCGAGGTGATCGAGGAACGTCGAGTCCCCGGGCACGGCGCGCTGGACCATCACTTCGGGCTCCGCCACCAGGCCGAGCGGCTCGGCGATGGTGACGGCGCCGCTCGAGCGCAGCGGGGAGGCCCACAGGGCGCTCATGCGTTCGTACGCGGCGCGGCAGCCTTCGCCCGTGCGCGTCTTCGCCACGACGCGCCCCGGCCAGACGTGGCCGTTGGCGCCCGGCCCGTACTCGAGCCCATAGACGACGGTGCAGCGGCTGCCGGGCTTGAACCGTGCCACCTTCGGCTGGCAGCGCTCGATGCGGAGGTCCGCATACTGCGGCGCGCTCGAGCGGATCGCCGCCTCGAGCAGCACCCGGGCGCGGACGGCGTCGGTGAGGATGGACTCCGCGGGGAGCGCGGTGTCCTGCGGCGGGGCTTCGAGCACGAGCCCCAGGTCGGGCACGGCGCACTTCCACTCCGGGTCGCCGAGCCCGATGCCGGCGCGCCCGGGCCGGGCGTCGGCGGCGGCCGCGGGTCGCAGCACGCCGACCAACTGCACCTCAGTCTTGGCGCCGGCGCGATCCGCGACCACGAGCTTGAACGCCACCGCGCGCGAGCCGTTCTCGTGGTGGAGCCGCTTCGGCCGCACCTTGCGCAGTGAGACGAGCCCGGAGGCGAACTCGGGCACGCAGGCCTCGAACGCGCGCTTCAGCGAGTCGGACTCGAGCCAGCCCGGAAATGCCTCGAGTAGACGCAGTGCGTCCAGGATGAAATCTGATTCCAATAGCGAAACCGCACGCCCCAAGGCGTTGCGGGTCCTCGTGGGGAGAGGGCCGGAGAGTGCCAGGAATCCTGTTCATGAGGCGCGGAGAGACGCGCCGCACATGTGAACGAGACAACATCCCCCGCGACGAGGCAAGAGGATTCTCGCGGGCGTAGCGCCTCCAACGGCCCGCCGTTATGCTGCTCCGATACGCCACCGCGGGCCCGCGAGCCCATGACCCGATCCTTCCGGGGAATCGCCCATGGCAGACCTGTCCATCTCGTTCGCCGGCATCAAGAGCCCAAACCCGTTCTGGCTGGCGAGCGCGCCGCCCACGAACACCGGCGAGCAGATCATGCGCGCGTTCGACATGGGCTGGGGCGGCGCGGTGTGGAAGACGCTCGGCGACCCGATCGTGGACACGTCGAGCCGGTTCGGCGCGCTGCACGTGAACGGCACGCGTATGGTGGGCTTCAACAACATCGAGCTGATCACCGACCGGCCGCTCGAGGTGAACCTGCGCGAGGTGCGCGACGTGAAGCGCCGCTACCCCGACCGCGCCGTGATCGTGTCGCTGATGGTCGAGTCCGAGGACGACTGGCGCGACATCATCAAGCGCACCGTGGATACCGGGGCGGACGGCATCGAGCTCAACTTCGGCTGCCCGCACGGGATGTGCGAGCGCGGCATGGGCTCGGCGGTGGGCCAGGAGCCCGAGGTGCTGAAGATCGTGGCGGGCTGGGCGGTGAAGTACTCGACCGTGCCCGTGCTCATCAAGCTCACGCCCAACATCGGCGACATCCTCGAGCCCGGCGTGGCCGCGGTGGAAGCCGGGGCGCACGGTCTGTCGCTCATCAACACCATCAAGAGCATCACCGCGGTCGACCTGGACAAGATGGTGCCCGAGCCGGTGGTGGGAAAGCGCGCCACGAACGGCGGCTACTGCGGACCGGCGGTGAAGCCGATCGCGCTGCACATGGTCGCGGCGCTGGGCCGCGACGAGCGCGTGACCGTGCCCATCTCCGGCATCGGCGGCATCGCCACCTGGCGCGACGCGGCCGAGTTCATCGCGCTGGGCTCGACGAGCGTGCAGGTGTGCACGGCCGCCATGCACTACGGCTTCCGCATCGTCGAGGACATGATCGACGGACTCTCCAACTTCCTCGACTCGAAGGGCATGAAGTCGGTGAACGAGCTGCGCGGCGCGGCGCTGGGCGCCTACAGCGAGTGGGGCGACCTGGACCTCAATTACAAGGTTGCCGCGCACATCGACCCGCAGAAGTGCATCGGCTGCGACCTCTGCTACGTGGCCTGCCGCGACACGTCCGTGCACTGCATTCACACCGGCGAGCACCCGCTGCCCGCCGGTCATCGCGCGCCGACGCGCGACGCGGCGATCGCGCGCGCGAAGGAGACCGGCATCCACGTGACCTGGGCCGACTGGGACGAGTGCACGGGCTGCAACCTGTGCGCGCACGTCTGCCCGGTGCCCGGCTGCATCACCATGGTGGACGACACGCGCGGCAAGCCGTTCGAGTCATGGAACGACCGCATCGCCAAGGGCACCGCCAAGGTGCCCGGCGGCCTGCGTGACTGACGCTTCACCCGCTCCGTCCCCTCACTCCGGCCAGGCGACCGAGACGCCGGAGCCGTCGGCACGCTCACGGTGGGGCCGGCGCGCGTCGCGCGCGTACCTTGTCGTGTGCGCGCTGGCGCTGCTCGCGATGCTGGCGGAGACGCTCGCGGGCCATCCCGGTATCGCGAGCATGTTCGCGGCCATGCTTGCCGCGCCGTGGTCGATGCTCGTCGCGGGCCTGGCGCCGCCGCTGCCGCGCGACTGGCCTTTGGTCGCCGGGCTCGCCGTGCGCGTGGTCCCGCTCGCGCTGTTCATGCTCGTGAACGCCGCCATCGTGCGCGGCATCGCGGCGCGCTCGGAGCGGGACCTGACGCGGACGGTGACGCGCGCCGGCGTGCTGCTGCTCTTCCTCTCGCCCCTCTTCTCGGGCTGCATCCTGAGCACCCGGCAGGAGGTGTTCGTGGCCGCGCCCAAGGACGTCTTCCTGGTCTTTAGCGGCGGCATAGAGGAGACCTACTGCTCGTTCGACCTGACCACGTCACCCCAGTGGGTCGAGCACCGGGGCGACCTGGTCCGGATCACCGACCTGGCGATCGTGGGCGACTTCCGTAACGCCACCGGCGGCCTCGGCGGGCTGCCCGTGCCGATCGACGTGAAGATCGCGGTGTCGCCGGACCCGCTCCCGTCGCTCACGCAGGGCATCGACACCTGGGGCGCGGTCCACATCGACACGCTGGCCACGCGGCACATCGACTGGGCGGAGGGCCATCGTCTGATGATCGCGAACGCGTCCGCACTCGAGCGCGAGATCCGCGGCGACGGCAAGTTCACGCTCTACACGATCACCGTTCCGCGGATCACGCTGAACGGAAGCGTGTCGGTCGACCACCTGAACGTCATGGCCGTGTTCGAGCTGAAGTGACGCCCTCGGCAGCCACGGCGGCCGTCGCACCACCCGCAGCGCGCTGGCGCGCGCTGGTGTGGCTCGCACTCACGTCGCTGCTCGGCATGAGCACGTGGTTCTCGGGCACCGCGGTGATCGGCCCGCTGCGCGAGGCGTGGGCGTTGACCCCCGCGCAGTCCTCGT
>DATNFC010000233.1:0-3279 GCA_035606545.1 Candidatus Methylomirabilota bacterium | reverse complement strand
ACGACTCTCCGGAACATGGACAAACCTCCACGGGGGATCCCAGGGCCCGCACGGGAGCGCGTCCGGCCGCCGGAGCTAGATTGAGCACCCGGGCGCGTGGGGTTGCAAGCCCGGGAGTGCGTGTTGTGAATGGCGTCGCCGGAGGCATCGGCCTGTGGAGGCGCGAGCTTGAGCGTCAGGGGAGCCGCGCCGGTTGCGCGCGAACGCCTCGTGTCGCCGCGCGGGTCAACGGTCAGTGCGCGCGCGCCGCGCACTGGACGCTGGGCCGCGACTGCGGCAGAATCCCCGGCCGCATTCACGCCCTACCGAACCACAGGAGTGAGTCTTGATTTCAGCCACCCAGCTCAAGGTCGGCATGCTCGTGCTCTACAACGGCAAGCCGCATCGCGTCGCCACGGTGATGCACCGCACGCCCGGCAATCTGCGCGGCTTCGTGCAGGCCAAGTTGGTCCACATCGAGACCGGCTCCAACCAGGAAGTGCGCTTCAGCACCGACGACAAGCTCGAGCGCGCCATGCTCGAGGAGCACAAGCTCCAGTTCAGCTACAAGGCCGGCGACACGTACCACTTCATGAACACCGAGTCGTACGAAATGATCGAGCTGTCGTCCGAAGTGCTGGGCGAGAATGCCGGCTACCTCACCGAGGGCATGATGATCACGGCGGAGTACTTCCAGGGCCGCGTCGTGGGCATCGAGCCGCCGATGTTCGTGGAGCTGGCGGTCAAGGAGACCACGCCGAACATCAAGGGCGCCGCGGTGCAGAACACGTCGAAGCCGGCGATCCTGGAGACCGGGCTCGAGATCAAGGTGCCGCCCTACATCGAAGAGGGCGACAAGGTGCGCGTGGACACGCGCACGGGCGAGTTCGTCGAGCGGTTGTAGCGGCCAGCTCGGGCCGCCGGCGCCCATGACCGTGTGCTGACACCCTGCTTCGCGGCCCCGCCGATACCGCGGTCGGGGCACGGTTCGTGGCGGCGGGACCCACCCGCTTGACCGGGCGCGGGCCCACACCGCACGCTCATCTTTCCATGCGACTCGTGCGCACGCTGTTCCGCTCCGCCCGCGCGCTCGCGGCGTTGTTGCTGCTCACGGCGTTCACCGTGGGCGCGGCGGCCGACGCGCGGCACCACCTCTCGGAGCACGGCTGCGCCACCGACCGCGGTGGACGCGAAGACCACTGCATCTGCGCCGGCCTTCACGCCGCGCCGTTCGCGAGCGAGCCGGTCACGCAGGTCACGCCGGTCGAGTGCGAACGCGAGATCCTGCCGGTCGCGCCGGCGCTCGCGCTGGTCACGCGCGCCGCGCCGTCCGCGGCACCGCGCGCACCTCCCCGGGGTTGACGAGCCGGGAGCCATTCGCGGCTCCCCAGTGACTCGTCGCGCGCCTGATGGCGCGCCCTCCGCAGCCATACCCGGGAGGAATCCATGCGCAGATGCCTCTACTGCGCGCTGGTTGTGCTGGCACTCGCGCCGGTACGCAGCGCGCTTGCCGGGGTCACGAACCCCGACATCTCCGTGATCGGCCAGCCGTTCATGAGCTGGAACGATTCCACGGGTGCGCCCACGTCCAAGCGACCGGTATTCGACGTGGGCGAGACCGAGCTGGTGTTCGACGCGGCGCTGAACCCGTACGCACGCGGCTTCTTCGACGTCACGCTGGCGGACGGCGAGATCGACCTCGAGGAGGGCTACTTCTCATTGCTGAGGGGCCTGCCCGGGGACATCCAGGTGAAGGGCGGGAAGTATCGGGTCGGCTTCGGCAAGTTGAACCCCGCGCACCCGCACACGTACCCGTTCGCGAACCGTTTCGGCGTGCTTGCGGCCTACCTCCCGGGTGACGAGGCGTACAACGAGACCGGGCTCGACGTGTCGTATCGCATTCCGCTCCCGGGCTCGATCTCGGTGACCGCGTACGGCGACGTGCTCCAGGGCGACAGCTTCCGCATCGCGCGGGTGTCGAGCGGCGCGGCGAACGATCCCCTCGCCACCGGCGCCGGCGACCGCGAGCACGAGCCGCGTGCCGCGTGGCTCGGTCGGCTCGCGGCGTTCGCCGGATTGGGCGACCGCTCCGGCATCGAGCTCGGCGTCTCCGCCTCGCAGGGCACGAACAACGTCGCGGCCGCGGCGCGCACGCTCATCACGGGCGGCGACGTGAAAGCGAAACTGTGGACGGGGGAGAACGCCTACTGGCTGCTCCAGGGCGAATACCTGCATCTCGACCGCGACGACGCGGGCTGGGACCAGGCCGCCGCGTCCTATGCACGCACCAAGACCACGGCCGACGGCGGCTACTTTTTCGCGGACTACAACTGGAAGCAGCGCTACAACGCCGGCGCCTCCTACGACTGGTACGAGGACCCGGCGATCCCCGCGCAGACCGTGAGCTCGTACGGGTTCTTCACCGGGCTCGCGCTCATGGAGGAGACCACGGTGTTCCGGCTCGACTGGCTGCACAGCCGCCGCTCGGGCACGGCCGCCTTCGCGGGACAGGAGTTCGATCCCGTCCAGACCGTCACGCTCCGCGTCATCTTCTCGATGGGCCCGCACAAGGCCCACCAGTTCTAGGAGACAACCATGCTGCGAAAGCCCATCACCCTGCTGCTCGCGATCGCGGCGCTCGCCGCCCCGGCCGTGAGCCACGCCAAGCTCAGCGTCGCCGCATCCACCACGGATCTCGCCTCGATCGCCGCCAGCGTCGGCGGCGACCAGGTGGACGTGTTCGCGATCGCCCGGCCGGGCGCCGATCCGCATCGCATCGAGGCGCTTCCCAGCTACATGGTCAAGGTGTCGCGGGCGAAGCTCTATCTCAAGGTCGGCCTCGGGCTCGACCAGTGGGCGGGTGCGATCGTCGACGGCTCGCGCAACGCGAGCGTCCAGATCGTGGACTGCTCGCGCGACGTGCGCGTGCTGGAGAAGCCCACGGGCAAGGTCGACGCGTCGATGGGCGACGTGCACCCCGACGGCAATCCGCACTACTGGCTCGATCCACGGAACGGCGCCATCGTCGCCTCGACGATCGCCGACGCGTTCGCGAAGGCCGACCCCGCGAACGCCGCGCAGTACCACGCGCGCGCCGAGGCGTTCGGGAAGGACGCCCAGGCGGCGTGGGAGCGGAACGCGGACGCGGCGAAGAAGCTCGTGTCGCACGCGATCTTCACCTACCACCGCTCGTGGAGCTACTTCGCCGACGCGTTCGGCTTCGAGGTGGTGAACACGGTCGAGCCTGTTCCCGGCATCCCGCCCACCGCGAAGCACCTCGCCGAGCTGGTGGACCAGGCG
>DATNFC010000232.1:0-2310 GCA_035606545.1 Candidatus Methylomirabilota bacterium | reverse complement strand
CCTGGTGATCTACGACAAGGACAGCCCGGCCTCAAAGAAAGCCGTGAAGTACGTCAAGGAGCAGGAGGTCTACATGGGCGAGATCCCGCTCATGACCGATACCGGCACCTTCATCATCAACGGCACCGAGCGCGTCATCGTCTCGCAGCTGCACCGTTCGCCGGGCGTGTTCTTCGACCATGACCGCGGCAAGACGCACAGCTCGGGCAAGCTGCTGTTCTCGGCCCGCGTGATCCCCTACCGCGGCTCGTGGCTGGACTTCGAGTTCGACCCGAAGGACGCGCTGTTCACCCGTATCGACCGTCGCCGCAAGCTGCCGGTGACCGTGTTGCTGCGCGCGCTGGGTTACTCGAACGAGGAGATGCTGGCCATCTTCTTCGAGCACAACGTGTTCCACCTGGGCGCCAAGGGCGGCACCACGCTGGAGCTGGTCGCCGAGCGCCTGCGCGGCGAGACGCTTTCGTTCGACCTGGCGATCGGCGGCAAGGTGCTGGTGGAAGCCGGCAAGCGCATCACTGCGCGCCACGTGCGCCAGCTCGCGGCCGAGAACATCACTGCGCTGGAAGTGCCGGACGACTACCCGGTCGGCCGCATCCTGGCGATCGACATCGTCGACCCGAAGACCGGCGAGCTGCTGGCCTCGGCCAACGACGAGATCACTGCCGAGCAGTTGGAGAACTTCCGCAAGGCCGGCATCGACGTCGTGCCGACGCTGTACGTCAACGACCTCGACCGTGGCGCCTACATCTCGCACACCCTGCGCATCGACAACACCACGACCCAGCTCGAGGCCTTGGTGGAGATCTACCGCATGATGCGCCCCGGCGAGCCGCCGACGAAGGACGCCGCGCAGAACCTGTTCTTCAACCTGTTCTTCACCTTCGACCGCTACGACCTGTCGGCAGTCGGCCGCATGAAGTTCAACCGCCGCGTGGGCCGCAAGGAGATCCTCGGTCCGGGCGTGCTGTACGACCACAAGTACTTCGGCGACCGCAAGGAAGAGGAGTCCCAGCGCCTGGTCAAGGAGCAGGGTGAAACCTCCGACATCCTCGACGTGCTGAAGGTGTTGATCGAGATCAAGAACGGCCACGGCACGGTGGACGACATCGACCACCTCGGCAACCGCCGCGTGCGTTCGGTCGGCGAGATGACCGAGAACACCTTCCGCATCGGCCTGGTGCGCGTGGAGCGCGCCGTGCGCGAGCGCCTGAGCCTGGCCGAGGCCGATGGCCTCACCCCGCAGGACCTGATCAACGCCAAGCCGGTGGCGGCCGCGGTGAAGGAGTTCTTCGGCTCCTCGCAGCTCAGCCAGTTCATGGACCAGAACAACCCGCTGTCGGAAGTGACGCACAAGCGCCGCGTCTCGGCCCTGGGGCCGGGCGGCCTGACCCGCGAGCGCGCCGGCTTCGAGGTGCGCGACGTGCACCCGACCCATTACGGCCGCGTCTGCACCATCGAGACGCCGGAAGGCCCGAACATCGGCCTGATCAACTCGCTCGCCGTGTACGCGCGCACCAACCAGTACGGCTTCCTGGAGACGCCGTACCGCGAGGTGGCGAACGGCAAGGTCACCAACAAGGTGGACTACCTGTCGGCGATCGAGGAAGGCGACCACGTGATCGCGCAGGCGAACTCGCCGCTGGACAAGCACGGCGCCTTCGTCGAGGAATTCGTCTCCTGCCGCTTCCGCGGCGAGTCCGAGCTGCGCCCGGCCGCCGAGGTCGACTACATGGACGTCTCGCCGATGCAGACCGTGTCGGTGGCGGCGGCGCTGGTGCCGTTCCTGGAGCACGACGACGCGAACCGCGCGCTGATGGGCGCGAACATGCAGCGCCAGGCCGTGCCGACGCTGCGTTCGCAGACTCCGCTGGTGGGTACCGGCATCGAGCGCGCGGTGGCGCGCGACTCCGGCGTCACCGTTTCCGCCAGGCGCGGCGGCGTGATCGACCAGGTCGACGCGGGCCGCATCGTGGTGCGCGTGCACGAGGACGAGGTGGGCGAGAACGACGCCGGCGTCGACATCTGCACGCTGACCAAGTACACGCGCTCGAACCAGAACACCTGCATGAACCAGCGTCCGCTGGTCAATGTCGGTGATCGCGTCGAGCGTGGCGATGTGCTCGCGGACGGTCCGTCAACGGATCTGGGCGAACTCGCGCTTGGCCGTCACGATCACGCCCGAGTCGCGCGCCACGGCGCGCTCGATGCCGGTGCCGACCAGCGGGGTCTCCGAGCGCAGCGTCGGCACGGCCTGGCGCTGCATGTTCGCGCCCATCAGCGCGCGGTTCGCGTCGTCGTGCTCGAGGAACG
>DATNFC010000231.1:0-3801 GCA_035606545.1 Candidatus Methylomirabilota bacterium | reverse complement strand
CTCGATCGCGGCGCACGTCGACCACCTCCGCTATGGGTTCTCGTTGCTCAATCGCTGGGCGGACGGCTCCCCGCCGCCGTGGCCGGACATGGATTGGACCACGAGTTGGAGGCGCACGACGGTTTCGGACGCCGAGTGGCGGTCGCTCCGGGACGAGCTGCGTCGCGAAACCGCGCGCTGGGCCGATGCGCTGGTTACCCCTCGGGTCGCGAGCGCGATCGGCGTCGGCTGGACGACCGGCAGCGTCGCGCACCTCGCCTACCATGTCGGCGCCATCCGGCAGATCGATCGCGCGACGCGGGGCCCGACCGCCGAGGACGAGGCGCAGGCGCAGAAGTAGGAGTGCGGGCCTAGACGCTCTGGCGGCTGGCATGGCCGCCATCACGGCGCCCGGCTTGGACTCTGCGCTATCCGTTCCGGAACGGATAGACGGCGGCGTCCGCGCCGACTCAGCGCGGATCGGTCCCCGCGGGCGCCGGCGACCTGAAAGTCCATTCGAGCAGGGGCGGCGGTGGTTGGCCGCGCTTGGTGGGCCGCCACCGGTAACGCCCGTCGCCGTCGAGCCTCACCCGCTCGGAGCCGAGCTGCACCGCGGGCGGGCCGCGCCATGCCTCCGATCCGGGAGGGGGCACGGGAGGCGCGAACTCGATCCCGCCCGGCGGCGCCCGGAGCGCCGAGCTGTCCAATTCAAGCCGCAGCACGTCGGCTTTTCGATGCAGCACGTAGGCCACCGTCCCCCAGCGTGTCTGGAGTCCCTTCACCTCCACGCCTTCGCCCCCCAGCCACTTCTCAGGGATCCCGGCGCACAGCACGAGCGTGCTGTCGCTCTCGCGCTCGTACGCGAGCATGTCTTGCACCGAGCGCACGAAATCCGTGCCCACCCACGTGTGCGGCATGTCGCCGATGAATCGTGCGTGTCGTGGATCGTGGTCGACGACCTCCGCCCACTGTCGCCATGCGGCCGGGCGCCTGAACTGCATGAACCACTCCAGCAGCTCGTTCGCGCGGTCGCGCCAGCCGAGCCTTACGAAAGCTCCGATATTGCGCATCTCGTACGGCGTGAACGCGTCCCATTTCTCGATGCCATCACGACGCTTCACGAAATACTCCCAGTAGCGCTCGAACGTGCGCACGAGCGCGCTCTCGGGCAGCACACTCCCGGCCTGCACCGGCGAGAGCGCGATCGTCGTGCTGGTGGCGTCGAAGTCACCCAGGTCGGAGCACCCCGGGATGTAGTCAATCTTGTGCGCTTTCATGGCTGCGACGGCGGCCGTCGAGAAATCGCGCGCGAACTCATCCCGGCTCTTGGTCATCCATTTCAAGTCATCACGATGCCCCAGCTGCTGCGCGAGCCACACACCGTCTTTGTAGCCTCGCAATGCAAACAAATCGTCCCAGTAAGAGTGCATGGGCTTCGCCGAGTAGCCCTCGTGGCTGATGGAGGGCGGCAGCAGTCCGTAGTAGGGCGCGTTCGCGGCGGTCTTCCACTCCGGCGTGCGGCGCTGGGCGCGCAGCGTGTCCTGGTACGCCACGGCCGCCTGCACGTGTGGGTACACGCGTTCGGCGGTCTCCCGGTCCCCGGTGAGCCGCAGGTACTCGGCGGCCAGGTAGACGAACTCGCCGTGACTGTCGTTCTCCGGCACCGGGTCCGAGCCGCGATGATCGACACAGCACGGGACTTTTCCATCGGCGTACTGGTGTTCCGCGTACCAGAGCAGGAACTCCTTGACCGGCTGCGCCATGCCGGCATGCAGCAGCGCGGACGACGTCAGTGCGCCGTCGCGGATCCACGATCGCTCGTACGAGCGCGAGCCGGGCTGGATGCCGGCGCTGTCGCGGTTGACGAGGACATACGCGAGCTGGGCGCGGAGCGTGTTCGAAACCTCCCGCGCACCCAGGTTGCCTTCCAGCACGGGCGTGCCGAGCGCGGCCTCCCAGCGTGCCTCCTCCTCCCGCTGCCAGCGATCGACGTCGGCGAACGCGAACGCCGGTGTCGGTGCCAGCTGTTCCTGGAGCGGCACGCGCACGTCCACCTCGCCATGCCCCGGACCCGCGAACTCGACCTCCCACTGGAGCGCTGCCGACGCTCGTCCCGTCGCATCGCTCAGCGAGTCGCGCTCCGGGACGGAGAGCGTCGCGAGCCGTCCGACGAAGTCGCCGCCAGCGAACGGCAACATGCACACATTTCGCGGAGCGTCGCTCACGCGCAGCCGTCTCGAGCCGTTCACGATCATCTCGTCACCGGCACGCCGGAGCGAGCCGATGCGCGCCGCGCCACCGGTCGTGTTCAGGAACTGACTCGGCGGGTTGACCTGGAACGGGCGCACGGCGACGACGAGCCACACGCGTGCCTCGCCCTGGCCGACGTAATCGAGGCGGTAGCGGACGACCAGTTCTGATGCCGGAGGCGCGCCGCGCACGAACGCGGTCACGGTGAGCGCGTACGGCGGCGCGACCCGCTTCACTTCGGAGATCGGCAGGTGGTCGCGCGACTGCCGCACGTCGGAGCGGCCATCCGCCCAGGTCTGGATGCCCTTGTCCGTCACGAGGAACGGCTCGAGCGACCACTGGCCCTTCCCCACCTCGACGCGCGCGTCCTCGTCCATGAGCGCTTCTTCGCGATCGCCGTCGACGCCCAACACCGTCCAGTAACTCTGCTCCGCGAGAAAACCACGCGGGTAATGCCCGCGTGGCGAGTCCTTCGCTACGGCCATGAGAAAAGCATTGGGGGTCGCAGCCCACTCGAGCGGCATCACACGCACGCCCGCGAGCGCCACGGTCCCGGCCGGTTTCGCCTTGAGGTTCAGCCGCACGCGCCGCGTCTCGCTCTCCGGCAGGTCGAGCCAGTCGCGCGCGCCATCGGCGCCGCGCACCTCGCGCACCAAGCGCCAGCGGCCGTCGCCGTCGTCGAACTCCACGTCGTAGTCGGTCGCATGCTTCCCCGGTCGCCAGTCGAGCACGAGGCCGCCCAGCTCGCGCGAGGTGCCGAGGTCGAGCGTCAGCGCCGGGGAGCGATCGCCGGAGCGGCTCTCCCACCACGTGCCCGCGACTGTGTCCGCGGCAAACTCCGCCTCGTGCCCGCGCACGAACGAGCTGGCCGAGGCCACGGGTGCCGGCGGCACGCCGCCGATGGGCATGGGCACGAGCGTGAGGTCGTCGAACCACACCGTGCCCCTGCCGCCCGAGCCGGCAGTGATCGCGAACTCGAGCGCGGCGACGTGGCGCAGCTCTCCCCCGCCATTGGGGCCCCACGCGAACGAGATCTGCCGCTTGCGCACGCGGTCCGTGGCCCATGCGCTCGGATAATCGAAGTTCACGCGGTTCAACCACCAGACATTCTCACCGCTGTCGTCGATGAGCTTCAGCTCGAGGTTCTGCGGCGCCGTCTCGCCGCGGAGCGCGAACTCGAACCGGTAGTTATCAGGAAGATCGAGATCGAGCTTCCGGTGCAGCACCGCGTACCCGCCACCGCCGTGGAAATCGAAGTCCACGCGCAGCGCGTTCCCGTGCGGACCGGGTTCGGCCGTGAGCTTCATCGTCACGCCGCTCGCGGGCACCGCGCTCCAGGCGGACGAGCTCTGGAAGTCGTCCAGGACCAGCGGCGCCGACGGGGGTGCTGCAAACGCGGGCCAGGCCACGAACAGCAGGGCCCAACCCCTGTTCATCCCTTCACGCTCCCCGCCATCACGCCGCGGATGTACCAGCGCTGGAGCACGACGAACAGCGCCAGCACCGGGAGCACGGTGACCACGGCGCCGGCCATCATCAGCTCGGTGTCCTGCACGTGCTCGCCCACGAGGC
>DATNFC010000230.1:0-6406 GCA_035606545.1 Candidatus Methylomirabilota bacterium | reverse complement strand
CGAGCACCGCCTTGCACGCGGCGCGCAGGACCTCGGTGACGCCCTTCCCTTCCTTCGCGATCGCCTCGAACTCCGGCCAGCCGTCGCGGTTGAGCGTGGCCCGCAGCCGCTCGACCGGGAGCGCGAGCGCCATGTCGCGCTTGTTGTACTGGACGATCCGCGGCAGGCGGCGGTTGGGCTCGTCGAGGCCGAGCGTCTTCAGGTGCTCCTCGAGGTCGGCGAGCGAGTCGGCGTTGGCCTGCTCGCGCGCCGGGTGCGAGTCGGCGACGAACACCAGGCCATCGACGCCCTGCAGCACCGCGCGGCGCGAGAGCTTGTAGTAGACCTGCCCCGGCACCGTGTAGAGGTGGAAGCGGGTCAAGAAGCCGTTCACCGTGCCCAGGTCGATGGGCAGGAAGTCGAAGAACAGCGTGCGCTCTTGATCCGTCGCGATCGAGATCATGCGCCCGCGGCGCTCGGGCGGCAGCCGGTCGTGCAGCGACTTCAAGTTCGTCGTCTTACCGCACAGGCCCGGGCCGTAGTAGACGATCTTGAAATGGATCTCGTGCGTCCGGTGGTTGATGAGCGCCACGTCCCTGTCTCTCCGGACGCCTAACGGCTATTCGCCGAACAGCGCGTCGACCTCGTTGGAAGCGGCGGCGGCGAAGTCCGGGGCCGCCTCGAATGCGGGTTCCTGCGAATCGGCGATACCGACCTTCTCGAACAGGTCGCGGAACACGCGGTCCAATAGGTCGGCGCCGCGCTTGGAGCGGGTGCGGACGATGCCCAGCGTGCTGCGCTTGTCGAACACCACCGAGAGAATGACCCGGCCCGCGAGCATGCGGGAGTAGACCGAGCGCAGCCGGCCCTCGTTCACGACGGCGTCCACGGTGGGCTCGCCCATCAGCTGCGCGAGCTCGGCGTTGGCCGTGAAGTCGGCGGCAGCGAGGCTCGCGAACGACGTGACGTCAAAGTCGTCCACCCGGCCGGCAGAGGTGATGACCTGCCCCGAGCGGTCGATCAGATGCCCCGACAGCGCATTCGTGCGCTGAAGGAGATCATCGAGCACGCCATCGATGAGCTTGAAATCGTTTTCAAACAAGGTCCACTGCGGCATGGCGCTCCCCCGCACTCCGGCGGTAAGGCGGTTGCCCGTGTAAGGAACCCTGTGGCACGTCCCTGTTCCGGCGAGAAGAGGTACCACGGGGAGGGGCTGTCAACAAGCCGACTCGTTTCGGGGGATTCGCGACGTTCTTGGGGTCGCGGACCCGGCCCGCCCCCTCAATGACCCGCTACTGCCCTCTTGGGCCCTTCCCGGTCCCCCCGGGGTCAGTCGTGCTCGTCCTCTATCTCCCCCACGATCTCCTCGATGATGTCCTCCAGCGTGAGGATGCCGAGGAACAGCCCCTGTGGGTCGCGGACGACGGCCATCTGCCGGCGTTCGCGCCGGAACAGCTTGAGCGCGCCGCCCAGCGAGACGTCGGGGTCCACGTAGAGCGCCGGATACATGGCGTCCTCGAGGATCACCAGGTTCATCAGGCTGAAGATGTGGAACAGGTCTTTCGTGTTGACGATGCCCACGATGCGGTCGGGCTCGCCCTCCCACACAGGCATACGTGTGTGCGCACTCATTCGCGCGGTCTCGAGGATGTCGTCCGGCTTGGCGTGGAGCGACACCGACACCACCTTCTCGCGCGGCACCATGACGTCGCGCACCTTCTTGTCGCTCAGCTCGAACACGGCGCGCGCGTACTTCGCTTCGTCGGGCTGGATCACGCCCGCCTGCTGGCCCTCCTCGATCAGCATGTCGATCTCGTCCGGCGAGTGGACCTGCGACTCCTTGGGCGCCGCCGGCACGCGCAGCAGCCGCACGGCGAGATCGCCCGAGCGGCGTACGAACACGACGAGCGGCCGCGTGATCGCGCGGAACGCGAGCAGCGGCCCGCCCAGGATCAGCACCACGGTCTCAGCGTGCTGGATGCCTATGGCGCGCGGCATCAGCTCACCGAGCACCATGTGCAGGTAGGCGATGAACAGGAACGACAGCCCCACCGCGACCGCGTGGGCGACGATGTCGCTCCAGCCCCACGGCAGCGAGTGGAAGAACGGCGTGACCGCCTTCGCCACGCTCGGCTCGCCGAGCCAGCCGAGTGCCAGACTCGCGAGCGTGATCCCCAGCTGCGTCGCGGCGAGCGAGTCGTTCAGGTTCTCCACCAGCGCGCGCGCGAGCATCGCGCCCGGCCTCTTCTCCGCCACGAGCTGCTCGACGCGCGTCCAGCGCACGCTCACGAGCGCGAACTCGATCATGACGAAGAACGCGTTCATCGCCACGAGGACAGGCACCGAGAAGGCGACCAGTGTCGAGAGCATGGGGTCTCGACTTACTCGACGTCGCGGCGCCCTTCGAGGGCGCGCGCCAGTGTCACCTGGTCCGAATACTCGAGGTCGCTCCCCATGGGCACGCCGCGCGCGATGCGCGTGACGCGCACGCCGAGCGGGGTGAGGAGCTTGGAAAGGTAGAGCGCGGTGGCCTCGCCGTTCACATTCGGATTGGTGGCGAGGATGACTTCCTTCACCTCGCCGCCGCGCAGGCGGGACAGCAGCTCGCGAATCCGGAGCTGCTCGGGGCTCGTGCCCTCGAGCGGCGACAGCGCGCCACCCAGCACGTGATAGCGGCCGTTGAACTGGCCCGTGCGCTCGAACGCCAGCACGTCCACCGGCTGCTCGACCACGCACAGCACCTTCGTATCGCGCCGCGGATCACCGCATAGCGCACAGGGGTCGGTCTCGGAAAAATTGCCGCACGTGGTGCAGAAACCCACGCGCTCGCGGACGGCCTTGATCGCCTCGGCGAGCCGCAGGGCGTCCTCCTTGGGCACGCGCAGCAGGTGGAGCGCCAATCGCTGCGCGCTCTTCAGCCCGATGCTCGGGAGCTTCTCCAGCTCCGCGATCAGGAGCTCCAGGTACTTCGAGCTATACATTGAATGTCGGCGCGGCTATGCCGCGCCGGATGGCGTGAACGCCGGACGCACGGCCACGGCGCCGGGTGGCGTGAACGCCGGACGCACGGCCACGGCGCCGGATGGCGCAAGAGGCGTCACGGGGGCGGTACGCATGCGCGGCCGTCAGAACGGCAGGTTGAAGCCGCCGGTGACCTTGGAATAGGCCTCCGTCATCTTCTCCTGCGACGTGCGCTGCGCCTCGCCGACGGCGGTGATGATCAGGTCCTCGAGCAGCGTGACGTCCTTCTCCTCGAGCATCTTGGGCGAGAGCTTGAGCTCCTTGAGCATCTGCTTGCCGTCGACGACCGCCTTCACGAGCCCGCCGCCCGCGGTGGCCTCGTAGCGCTCCTCGGCGAGCTTTTCCTGAAGTTCGCCCATTTGCTTCTGCATCTTCTGCGCGGTCTTCATCATGTCGCCGAAGCTCTTCATCATGTGGTGCGCTCTCCCCCGCGCCCGGCGCGGTCGATGACTTCGCCGTCGAACACTTCCATGGCTCGCTCGATCATCGGCTTGAGGCTGTCCGCCTGCGCCGCGCGCTGCGCGGGCGTCACCGGCTGACCCGCCGTGCAGCGGAACACGACCGGCCGGCCGAATGCGCGCGCCAGCTCCTCGTGAACGATCGGCCGGTGCTCGCTCGAATCGATCACCGAGCGGTGCAGGTCGTCCATCGCCAGCACCAGCGCGTCGCCCGCGACGCCGACGAGCTGGATCTCCTCGAGGAATGCGCCCAGCATGCGCTTGCGCTCGTTGACGCGCGCGATCGTCTGCCGCCACGCGTTCGCAGTGCCTTCGTCGAGCGTCACGTCCTCGGCGATCGCGGTCGTCGCGCTGGCGGCCGGGGCCGAGAACGACGCCGGGCGCGTGGCCGTCGGCGCGCTGCGCAGCGTGGACTCGGGCTCGCTCGCGCGCGGCGGCGTGAAGCTGGACGGCACAGCCGCGGGCGTCACCCGCGCTGGCGGTGCCGCGGGCGCCGTGACCCGCGCTGGCGCGGGTAGAGCAACGGGTCCAGGCGCCGCGAAGCCGTGCGTGCGCGTGCCGGCAGTCGCCGGAGCGCGCGGTGTCGCGCCGCCCGCTGCCGCCGTGCCGCCGCCCGCGAGGCGCTTCTCCAATGCTTCGAGGCGAGCGATCAGCGCCGCCACCGATTCCGCCGGCTCGAGCGTCGCCATCTGCAGCACCGCGGCTTCCAGATGCACGAGCGGCTGCGGCGACTCGCGCATCGGCCACTGACAGTCGGTCGCGAGCCGCATCAGGCGCAGGAGATCGGTGTCGGCCTCGCCCTCGCCCTGCTTCTTCAGTCGAGCCAGATCCTCGTTGCTCGCCGCCACCAGGTCGTGGCCGCGCTCGGGATCGACCTTCAGTACCAGCACGTTTCTGAAGTGCTCGGACAGCCCTTCCGCCAGCTCGCGCGGGTCCAAACCCTTCTCGAACGCCGCGTGGAGCTGCTCCAGCGCCGCCTTCGGATCGCGCGCAAACACTGCGCTCGCGACCAGGAAGTAGGCCTCGCGGTCGGGGATTCCCAGCACGCGGCGCACGAGCGCTTCGTCGATCGCCTCTTCGCCCGCCGACACCACCTGGTCCAACCCCGAGACCGCGTCGCGCAGTGAGCCCTCGCCCTTGTGGGCGATGAGCAATGCCGCGCCGTCGGTGAGCTTGAACTTCACGCCGTCGGCGTCGGCCGCTTCGCGCTTCTGGATCTCCAGCAGCCGGTCAGCGACGCGGCGGATCGGCACGCGCGCGAAGTCGAAGCGCTGCGTGCGCGAGCGGATCGTGTCCGGCAACTTCTGCGGATCGGTGGTGGCGAAGATGAACACCAGGTGCGCCGGTGGCTCCTCGAGCGTCTTCAGGAGCGCCGCGAACGCGTCGCTCGAGAGCTGGTGCACCTCGTCGATGATCACGACGCGGTGCCGGCCGCCCGTGGGCGCGAAGCGCACGTTCTCGCGCAGCTGCTGCACGTCGGCGATGCCGCGGTTGCTGGCGCCGTCGATCTCGAGCACGTCGAGCGAGACGCCGGCGGCGATCTCGGTGCACGACGTGCACGTGCCACACGGCTCGGCGCCGGCCTTGCGGTTCTGGCAGTTGAGCGCCTTCGCCAGCAGCCGCGCGCTCGTCGTCTTGCCAACGCCGCGCGCGCCGGTGAACAGGAACGCCTGCGCGACCCGGCCCGATTCCAGTGCCGCGGTGAGCACCGCGGTGACGTGCTCCTGGCCCACCAGATCGGCGAAGACCTGGGGCCGGTACTTGAGCGTGAGCGCGCGAGGGGCCATGGGGCCTTCGGATCTACCGAGGAAAAAAGGGCCAGGTGTCCAGCGGCACACCCGAAGGTTTGCTTACCGCTGCTACCTTCCGGTCCTGACGGGGTTCACAAGTCCGGATTGCGCTGGGCCTGGCCCACGATACGCGAAGAATTGGTGGAGATGATCGGGATCGAACCGACGACCTCCTCGTTGCGAACGAGGCGCTCTCCCAACTGAGCTACATCCCCACCCGAATCCGATCTCGCGCGAGGGACACGCCCGCGGCGGGCTCAAACGTCCCAAGGCTGGAGAGCGGGGCGCATACTATCAGGCCACTCGGGTCGGTCAAGCCAAGCAGTGCGAGCGGGTTGCGCCGCAGATGACCGCGGCGCATCACCTCGCCCGACACTCGATTCGGTTCAGCTCACGACGCAATCCTCGCAGCGGCCGAACAGGAACACCTCGTGTCCCTCGACCGAGAAGCCGCGCGGCGTGTTCTGCTCACAGGGGCAGTTGCAGCCGAACCAGTCGAACACGCGATTGCACGACGTGCAGCGGAAGTGGTGGTGGTGCTGCATGCCGGAGCGCTCGTAACGCGGCGCCTCGCCCGGCAATTCCACCTGCGAAATCGTTTTCTCATCCAGGAAGCGCTTGAGCGTGCGGTACACCGTGGCCATGCCCAGGCCGGGCGCCTTGGCGCGGGCCTCGCTGAAGATCTCCGGGGGACTTAACGGCCTTCTTGCACTCTCCAGCACTCCATGGATGGCCTTGCGCTGCGCCGTGGATCGTTCCATGAGCCGTGGCTCTCCTTTTGCCGGCAACGGGTCGGGGGTCCTGGGACCGGTCGGTACTTCTTGCATGTGCTTCATCTCGTGCAAAACCTTGCCCTTTCAGCGGAAGATGGCGGAGAGAGAGGGATTCGAACCCTCGAGGCGGTATTAGCGCCTACACGATTTCCAATCGTGCTCCTTCAACCACTCGGACAACTCTCCGCACGCGGAACGGCGAAGGCACCGCCGGGAATGCAGGCGGGAACGAGTATCACGCGCCCGCGCGCTGCGGCAAACGCCGCTTCCGCGCCGGGCGCGTGACCGCTAGAGTCGCCGGCCATGCGACTCCCATCGCCGATCCCGAAAGGCCTGCCGATCGCGCTCGCTCTGTGCGCGTTCATGGTCGCGGCCGCATCCCCGT
>DATNFC010000229.1:0-15423 GCA_035606545.1 Candidatus Methylomirabilota bacterium | reverse complement strand
TCCACACGTCCGCGGCCACGCCCCACTTCTCGGCCAGCATCTCCTGCGCACGGAGGCTTTGCAGCAGGAGCGGACCACTCCCCAGCAGCTGCGCCTTCAAAGCGTGCTTCGCGTCGGAGCGGCGATACCGATAGAGCCCCTTCAGCAGGCCCTCCTCGATGCCCTCCGGCTTCGGCGGCATCGAGTAGTCCTGATTGTAGAGGGTCAGATAATAGAAAACGTCCTCGCCCTTCTCGTACATGCGCCGCAGCCCGTCCTTCACGATCAGCGCGACTTCATACGCGAACGCGGGGTCGTACTGCAGGCAGTTGGGAACCGCGCTCGCGAGCAGGTGGCTGTGGCCGTCCTCGTGCTGCAGGCCCTCGCCGTTCAACGTCGTGCGCCCGGCGGTGGCGCCGAGCAGGAAGCCGCGCCCGCGTGCGTCGCCGAACGCCCAGATCAGGTCCATCGTGCGCTGGAAGCCGAACATCGAATAGAACACGTAGAACGGGACCATGGTCACGCCATGCGTCGCGTACGACGTGCCGGCGGCCGTGAACGAGGCCACGGAGCCGGCCTCGGTGATGCCTTCTTCCAACAACTGGCCGTCCGCCTTCTCGGTGTAGGAGAGCACGAGCTTGGAGTCGACCGGATCGTACTTCTGGCCGAACGGCTGGTAGATGCCGACCTCGCGGAACAGCACCTCCATGCCGAACGTGCGCGCCTCGTCAGGGATGATGGGCACGATGCGCTTGCCGTAGTTCGGGTCGCGGATGAGATTGCGCACGAGCTTGCCGAGCACCATCGTCGTCGACACGGCCTGGTTCTCGCCGGTGCCGCCGTCGAACTCGGTGAACACCTTGGGACCCGCGGCCGGCATCGGCTTCGCGCGCACGACGCGCTTGGGGATGCTGCCGCCGAGCGCGCGCCGGCGCTCGAGCATGTATCTCACTTCGGGGCTGTCCGGCCCCGGATGGAACAGCGGCGCCTCCAGGATCTTCTTGTCCGGGATGGGCAGCTCGAGCGTGTCCCTGAACTTCTTGAGCTCTTCGACATCCAGCTTCTTCTTCTGGTGCGTGATGTTGCGGGCCTCGGCGCCGGTGCCGAGTGTCCAGCCCTTCACGGTCTTGGCGAGAATCACCGTGGGCTGACCCGTGTGCCCGACCGCCGCAGCGTACGCCGCGTAAACCTTCTTGTAGTCGTGCCCGCCGCGGCGCAGGTGCTTGATCTGGTCGTCTGACAGATTCTCGACCATCTTGAGCAGGCGGGGTTCCGTGCCGAAGAAGTGCTCGCGAATATAGGCGCCCGACTCGATCACGTATTTCTGCCAGTCGCCGTCCACGGTCTCGTTCATGCGGTCGACGAGCACGCCGTCGTAGTCCTGCGCCAGCAGCGCATCCCACTCGCGCGCCCACAGGACCTTGATCACGTTCCAGCCGGCGCCGGTGAAGACCGCCTCCAGTTCCTGGACGACCTTGCCATTGCCCCGGACCGGGCCATCCAGGCGCTGCAGGTTGCAGTTGATGACGAAGATCAGATTGTCGAGGCCCTCGCGCGCCGCAAGCGTCAGTGCGCCGGTGGCCTCGGGCTCGTCCATCTCGCCGTCGCCGAGGAACGCCCAGACCCGCGAACTGGAAGTGTCGGCGATGCCGCGCGCGGAGAGGTAGCGATTGAAGCGCGCCTGGTAGATCGCGTTCAGCGGGCCCAACCCCATGCTCACGGTGGGGAACTCCCAGAAGTCGGGCATCAGCCGCGGATGCGGGTAGCTCGAGAGCCCCGAGCCGCGCTTCGTTTCTTTCCTGAAATTCTCCAACTGCGATTCCGTCAGCCGCCCTTCGAGGAACGCTCGCGAGTAGATGCCCGGGGCAGCGTGGCCCTGGAAGAACACCTGGTCCCCTGAGTTGCCGTCGTCTTTGCCTCTGAAAAAGTGATTGAAGCCGACTTCGTAGAGACTGGCTGCAGAGGCGTAGGTCGAGAGATGCCCGCCGAGGCCGGCGGACTTGAGATTGGCGCGCACGACCATCGCGGCCGCGTTCCAGCGCACGATGCGGCGGATGCGCAGCTCCATCTCCTCGTCGCCGGGGAACGGCGGTTCCTGCTCGGGCGAAATGGTGTTGATGTAGCGCGACTGGATGAGCCCCGGGAGCCCGACGTGAAGCTGGCGGGCGCGCTTCAGGACGCGGCGCAGCAGGAAGTCGGCGCGCTCGCGGCCCTGCGACTCGACCACGCCGTCCAGCGCCTCGAGCCATTCACGCGTCTCGACCGGGTCGCTGTCTGGAAGTTGCCTCTTGAATCCAAGCAACAGATTGAGATGAAAGCGCTCGGACTCGCGACGGTCGTCGAGCGAGGAGGGATCCGGTTTAGCGATGGTCATGGCGTCCTGTCCTGCCGCCGGGGGCTCTCATCGGGATATCCGGCGGCTCTCATTGGGATGTAATCATGCCGGCGGTCTGTTTGGCCGGACGCCCCCGGTGTGCGGCACGGTCGGGGCTCGCCCGGTGCCCGGCTCGAGGCCGGGAAACCGCGGTCAGCAAGCGGATGTTCGTTAGAACCACGAAGCATAGACCCTTGCGCCGACGGGTCAACCTGACCGGAACGCCTGCACCGAACATGCCGGAACGGCCGCCGGAGCAACGGTGTACGCGCAAGTGGGACAGGCGCCCAAACTCGCGGAGACGCCCGGGGCTGAGCGCCCGGCCCATCCCTGCGAGGTCCGTCATGTTGCGCTTGCGACTTCGGTCATCCCTGCTCTCGGTCTCATGTTGCTGCGTCGCGATCACGTCCGCGACCGCCAGCCCGCGGGTCTATCCACCCTACTGCACGGCGCCGTCGGCGGTGCGCCTGGTGGGCACGAACGGAGGTGTGCCCGACCGCGTCGCCGGCGAGTTCCAGATCGTCATCCGTGACTTTGTGAACAACCCGACTCCAGGCGCGTCCGTGGTGATCGACCTCTCGGGGACTCCCGACGTCGTGCTGTGCGCGGACCAGGCGGACCCGAATGCGCTCACGAGCTGTCCCGGTCACTCCGTGCTCAAGTTCACGGACGGCCTCGGGCAGGTCACGTTCACGCTGCTCGGCTCGAGCACGGGCGCCAGCGACCCGGCCGCCACGGGGCTTCCCGCGAGGATCTTCGCGAACGGTGTCCTGGTCCGTGAGATCTCCGTGTCGACGTTCGATCTGGATGGTGCATCCGGTGTCGGCGCCACCGACTTGTCCATCTGGCTCACCGACTTCGGGAGCGACGCGTACCACCAGCGCTCCGATTTCGACGCGAGCGGGGGGGACGGCGCGAACGACCTCTCAGAATGGCTCACCATGTTCGGCGCCGGCGGCTCGACCCAGTCCTGCGGGGCCAGCTGCCCGTAGGGTCCGGACCTGAGGCCGCGCGGCCGAGCACGCCCGCGCTGGACCACCTCCTGGACCACCTCCTGAGGCCGGGACACGCGGCGGGCGTGCGATGGGCGTGCGCGCGCCGCGTTCGTCGTGACGGGGCTTCGGGCGCGTGGGAGCGGGCGCTATGCTGCGCGCTTCGCACGCGCGTCCACCCTATTTCGCGAGGCTCCCCGCCATGGCTGTCACCAGCGCTCCCGTCAGCACGCTGCATCCCGCCCGCCGCGGCACGCGACCGCTCACCGCCGAGGACCTGTGGACGCTGCCGCGCGTCGGCGCGCCGGTCGGCTTCCCCGACGGCCAGTCGCTCGTCGTCCCGGTGACACGCTGGAATGTCGAGAAGAACGAGAACCGTACGCAGCTCTATCGCGTGGCGGTCTCCGGTGGGGCGGCCGTCGCCATCACCACGCCCGATGCCTCCGCCGCCGAGCCTCGGGTCTCGCCCGACGGCAGGCAGCTGGCGTTCACGCGCAAGGACGCGAACGGCAAGGCGCAGCTCATGCTCATGTCGCTCGAGGGCGGCGAGCCGCGCAAGCTCAGCGACCTGCCGCTCGGCGTGTTCGACCCACGCTGGCTGCCGGATGGCTCGGGACTGATCTTCGCCGGTCTCGTGATCAAGAATCATTTCACACCCGAGCAGACCGCCGCCGAGATCAAACGCCGCGCGGACGAGCCGGTGAAGGCGCACGTCACCGAGGAGCGCTTCTACCGCTTCTGGGACAACTGGCTCACGACCGGCGAGGTGCCGCATCTCTTTCATTACGACCTGGCGAAGGAGAGTGTTCGAGACCTGACGCCCGAGTCGACGATCTGGTTCGACTGGATGGATCCGTCGGGGCACTACGACATCAGTCCGGACGGCCGCGAGATCGCGCTCGCCGGCATCTCGTTCGACAGCGAGCGCTCGCTGATCGTGACCCGCATCTACACCGTGCCAGTAGGGACGCCCGGGGCGCCTGCCTGCCGCACGGCCGGCCATCCCGCCGACGACCTGCGGCCGCGGTACACGCCCGACGGCAAGTACCTCGTGTACGGCATGACGCACGATCCCGAGTTCTACGCCGACCGCACCCGCCTCATGCGCATGGACCGTGCGAGCGGCAAGCACGAGGAGTGGCTCGGCAACTGGGACCTCACGCCCACGCACTGGGAGTTCGCAGCGGACGGAACGCTCGTGTTCGAGGCCGAGCAGAACGCGCGACTCAAGCTCTTCACTTACGCCGGCAGCGGCGAGCCGCGGGCGCTCACGGGCGACGGCAGTGCCTCGTCCCCGGCGCCGCTCGTCGGCGGGCGCGTGGCGCTGCTCCACCAGACGCTCGCCGCCGCGGCCGAGGTGCACGTGGTCGCGCAGATCGGCGGCACGCTCTCACGCGCGACCCGATTCACCGAGGAAGGCGCCGCGAAGTATCACACCGGCGAAGTGAGGGAGATCACGTTCGAGGGCTCGCGCGGCGAAAGCGTGCAGATGTTCCTGGTCCTGCCTCCCGACTTCGCCATGGGGAAGAAGTACCCGCTGGTGCACATGATCCACGGCGGTCCGCACGGCACGTTCGGCGATCTCTGGCACGCGCGCTGGAACGCGCAGGCGTTCGCGGCCCCCGGCTACGTCGTGGCGCTCGTGAACTTCCAGGGCTCGACGAGCTGGGGCCAGGACTTCGCGCAGCGGATCCAGGGCGAGTGGGCCGCGCGGCCGTTCGAAGACATCATGAAGGCCACGGATCTTCTCATTACTTCCGGGCTGGTGGACGAGAAGCGCATGGCGGTGACCGGCGGCAGCTACGGCGGCTACATGGTGACGTGGATCGCCGGCCACACCGATCGCTTCAAGTGCATCGTCAATCACGCCGGCGTCGCCGATCTCACCGCGCAGTACGCGAGCGACGTGACGCAGGGGCGCGGACGCGCGGCCGGCGGCGAGGCGTGGGACGGCCTCGAGAAGCAGGATCTCTGGTCACCCGTGCGCTTCGCCAAGGGCATGAACACGCCCATGCTGGTCATTCACGGCGAGAAGGACTATCGCGTGCCGGTGGGCCAGGGCTTGTTGATCTACGGCGTGCTCAAGGCCAAGGGCGTGCCCGCGCGACTCGTCTATTTCCCGGACGAGAATCACTGGGTGCTCAAGGCGCGCAATTCGCTGCTCTGGTACAAGGAAGTCCACGCCTGGCTCGCGAGGTGGCTCGGGGCGTGACGCCCGGCCCCTAGCGCCGACCGCTGCGATCCCTCAGCAACACCGCCGCCAGGTGCGCCAGCACGAACGTCAGCACCAACATGCTCATGATGTTGTGCGCGCCGCTCACGAATGACGAATACGCGATCGGGTCGCGCGCGCGCGCAATCACGCGCGCTCGCCACCACGGCCACGCGAGCACGTAGCCCGTCAGCAGCGTGAGCCCCATCGCGATCGCGCCGATCAGGCCCAGCGCGTAGTCCAGCCTGCCTCTCCAGGGCGAGACCCGGAACCAGTGTTGCCACTGGTAGACGACGTACACGAGCGTGAGCCCGGCGCCCACCAGCACATGAAGCGTCTCGCCGGGCAGCGACCCCGCGGCGAGCCGCATGAAGAAAATAGTCAGCCCGCCGAGCGCCTCGATCCCCAGCAGCCACCAGAGCAGAACCAGCAACGGCGCGCGGAGCCGCCGCGAGCGCGGCGTCGCGAACGCCACGAGGTTGCCGGTTGGGGCCGGTTCCCCGCGGCTCACACCAGGTAGCGCAGCGCGAAGATGGTCTCGCCCGAGCCGATGCTGATCACCCAGACCACGAGGAACGTCCAGGTCAGCGCCGGCCGCTCGCGGAAGAACCAGCGCCCGGCCTTCTGCTCCTGGTACGCCAGCACGCCGAGCACCACGAAGACGAGGTAGGCCACGAGCGACAGCAGGCCATGGCCGGCGTAGGCGATCTTCATCCCCGTGGAGAGCGCTTCCTTAGCGCCCGGCGCCGAGGCGGCGGCGCTCCGGTTCGCCATGTACATGACGTTCACCAGTGCCTCGAACAAGGACACGGTGAGAAACAGCGCGAACGGGAACGGCTTCCGGGTCCAGTTGCGACGGATGACATAGAAGACGCCGGCCGTCACGAACAACTCGCTGATCGCTGAGAACAGTGAGAACGGAGGAATGTTCATGGCGCGGAACCCTAGCGACCGCGACCGCCGCCCCGCAATTCGTGGAAGTACGGAGCCGGTCCGGTCGCCGACAGGCACTTCATCGCGGCCAAGGTGGTTCGGCGCGTGTGGGAAGGGGCGGTCGCGCGGTCCCGCGCCGCTGTCGTAGGCTTTTCCCATGCCGCTGCCCGAATACCTCAGGAAGCTCCTCGAACACTGTGATGTCGAGACCATGCGGGGCTCGGGCCCGGGGGGCCAGCACCGCAACAAGACCGAGTCCGCGGTGCGCATGACGCATCGGCCCAGCGGCATCGTGCGCGTGGCGAGCGACGACCGCTCGCAGCTGCGCAATCGCCGGATCGCGCTCGAGCGCATCTGGCGGGCGCTCGAGGCGAGGAAGCGGAAACCCAGGCCCCGCGTGCCGACCGGACCGACCAAGGCCTCGCAGGAGCGGCGGCTGGCCGGCAAGCAGCTCCATGCCGCCGCGAAGCGCTCCCGCCGGAAACCCACCCAGGACGACTGAGCCCGCACCGGCTTACGGGTGCGGACGTGGTGCCAGGCGCCTGCGTCTTGTCGGCGCGTGACCGGCTCCATTCCCATCACCGACTGAAGCACGCCCGCAGGGCCAGCGGTTCGCGGGTGCACGGTCCGACGCAGTTCGCACGACGGATGGGCGTTCGAACATGCTCTTGTTCACGAAATCTGGGTGTAAACGGCGCCGGACCTGCCGATAAGACGCGCGACGGAATTCGCCCCGCGCGGGATGCGAATCGCATCGACCGACGCGACGCCGTCTCACATTCGAATCAGTCCCGAATGTGAAGACCCGTTTGAGAAAGGACTCTTCAGATGTTCACTCGCCTCCAGCCCGCGTGTCTCCGTTCGGTGCTCGCACTTGGCGCCGTGCTCGGCGTGCTGGCGTGCGGGTCGGCCCGCGCGGCTGACGACGCCGCTGCCGACGCCGCCGCAGCAGCCGCAGCGCAGACGTCCGCCACGACCACCGCTCCGACGCCGTCGCCGGCCGTCAAGGCCACGACCGCGCGCTCGGTGCTCGCCGACACGAGCAGGCCCGCCACGTTTCTCAAGGAGACCGTCGTCACCGGCTCGCGCTATCCGCGCCGGTACTTCGAGTCCCCGCAGGCGACATCGTTCCTGTCGCAGAGCCAGCTCCGCGACCTGACGCCCGGCGTCATCAGCGACGCGTTCCAGCTGATCCCCGGCGCGGACAACGCGAAGGACAGCCCCTGGGAGCAGCGCCCGGTGCTGCGCGGCCTCTCCGGCCAGCGCGTGCTCGTGCTCGTGGACGGCATGCCCATGAACAGCGCCCGCGGCAACGGACCGCACCCCTCGCTCGTCGATGCCAACCAGATCGAGCGCATCGAGATCGTGCGTGGCCCGTCGTCGGTGGCCTACGGCTCCGACGCAATCGGTGGCGCCATCAACATCATCACCCGCGCCGCGCAGCCCGCGTCGCAGATCGCCGAGCCGCGCGGTGTGAGCGGTCACGCCTCGTTCGGTGGCTCGAGTGCCGAGGACCTGTTCGGTGGCCAGGTCGAACTGCGCCCGCACGCGGACAAGTTGAGCGCGGTCGTCTCCGGCGGCTGGCACAACGCCAAGGACCTCCAGTCCGCGGCCGGCAAGATCCACAACTCCGCCTACGGCGACTGGAACGGCCTGTTCGGCGTGAACTACGACCACTCCCGGCGCCTGAACGTGACCGCCGGCTACCAGCTCTATCGCGGCAACGACATCGGCATTCCCGGCCTGTCGTTCGAGCAGCCTGGCGCGTCGCAGGACTTCAAGTACGCGTACTACGATCGCGACGTCGCGCACCTGACGCTGGACGAGAAGTACAACGAGGACAGCTGGCTCTCGAGTTCGCGCGTTCGCGTCTACTACCAGCGCGAGCGCAGGAATTTCTTCTCGACCCAGAATCTTGATGCCGCCAACTACCCCGCGTTCGGGCTGGTCCCGAATGGCTCGACGAGCGCGCTCACGGATCAGGACCGCTTCTTCGACCTGAGCACGATCGGCACACAGATCCAGGCCACGTCCAAGATCACGAAGACCTACCTGTGGACGGCCGGGCTCGACTTCGCCAACGACTACACGAGCGGCGAGAACGTGCGCCGGCGCACGTACGACTACGCCGGCACGCCGGGCCCGACGGGGACCTACACCACGCAGTCGGTGCCGGACGGCAAGTTCAACAGCCTCGGCCTGTACGCCCAGAACGACTGGTACGTGTCGCCGCTCTGGACGCTGAGCGTCGGCGGCCGCTACACGCACTACCACACGCACACCGAGGCCGGCCCGAGCTCGCCCGGGTTCTCGTTCGACGAGTACGCCACGCGCAACGACGCGTTCAGCGGTTCGGTCGGCGCGGTGTGGCAGCCGATCCGTGACCTGCGCGTCACGGCGAACGTCGCGAACGGCCATCGCCAGCCGAACGCGCAGGACCTCTACTTCAACGGCGCCGCGAGCGTCGGCTACGTGATCGGGAACCCGCTCCTCAAGCCGGAGAAGAGTGTCTCGTACGACGGCGGCCTGCGCTGGAATCCCGGACCGTTCGCGGCCTCCGGCAACCTGTTCATGTCCACCTACAAGGACCTGATCGACGCCGTGCAGGTCGCGCCGGTGCCCGAGGCACAGGGCCAGCCGACCTACCAGTACACGAACATCTCCGATGCAAAGATCTGGGGTGGAGAAGTCGAAGGTGAAGTCACGTTCCAGCGTGACTGGCTCGCGCGCGCCACGATGACCGGTGCCGTGGGCACGATCACGAGCCCCGAAGCCATCCTCGCGATCTACGGCGAGACGCAGGACAAGGTGTCGCTGCCGGGCGTGCCGCCGTTCCGTGGCACGCTGGCGGTGCGGTGGACCGAGCCGCAGGCGCGCGGCTGGATCGAGGCCGGCACGCGCTACTCGTGGCGCACGAACCGCCTGCCGCCACCCACGCCGGGCGTGCCGCAGGTGAACCAGTTCAAGAAGGAATGGCTGGCCGCGGACCTGACGATGGGCGTGCGCACGCCGACCGGGCAGCGCCTGATCGTGGGCTGCCGGAACATCGCCGACGCGTCGTACCGCCTGGCGCTGGGCACGCTCGACGAGCCGGGCCGGTCGTTCTTCGCCAACCTGAGCGCGGACTTCTGATGACGACCTGCTGAACCGGACCACCCAGGGATCGGGTGGGCTGGACCGCCGGCGCGCTTCGCCGCTCGCAGTCGAGTGGTGGGCGCGCCGGTCGCGTTTTCACACCCGGCGCGCTGGTCCGTAGGTGGGTGGCCTGCCTTGCCGCGACGGCTGCGCCCCGCCACGGGCGCGGGCCGGGACTGCTACGCTGGCGGCTCGCATGGGCCGCGCTCGGGCCCCGACGGAGGAACGCCGGAGATTCAGATGGAAACCGATTCCCAACCCGCCGATAACCCGATCGACAGTCCCCGCCAGGAGCCACGGCTCCCGCCGGGGCAGGTCCAGACCCAGAAGTGGCCGGTGCTCCACTACGGCTCGGTACCGCGTGTCGACCTCGCGAAGTGGGAGCTGCGCGTCGACGGGCTCGTGGAGCATCCCCAGCGCTGGACATGGACGGATTTCCAGGCCCTGCCGCGCGTTCAGGTGCGCTCCGACATCCACTGCGTCACGCGCTGGAGCCGGTTCGACAACGTGTGGGAAGGCGTTTCCATCAAGGAAGTGCTCAGGCGCGCCGTGCCGAAGCCATTGGCCCGGTTCGCGCTGATCCACGCGGAGCAGGGTTTCACCACCAATCTCCCCCTCGCGGAGCTCGACCACGATGACGTTCTGCTCGCGGACAAGCACGATGGCGAGGCACTCACGCCCGACCATGGCTGGCCGCTGCGGCTCGTGGTCCCGCGGCGCTACTTCTGGAAGAGCGCCAAGTGGCTCACGCGGATCGAGCTCGTTGATCGTGACGCACCCGGTTTCTGGGAGCGAAACGGCTATCACAACGAGGCCGATCCCTGGCGCGAGGAGCGCTTCTCGGACTGGTGAAGCGTCTTCCGGGCGCGCGCGCAAGGAGATCTTCGCGTGAGCCCGGCCGAGTCGATCGCCCGCGCCACCGTGTGGCTGCAGGACCTGGTCAGCGAGCTCTCCGGGCTGCGCAACGCCACGTCGCGCGACCCCAGCTTCAAGAACTGGCGACAGAACGCGATCACCACCTTGCAGCGGATCTGGCCAGCGGACCAGGACCACGCCGAGCGCTTCCGCCGCATCCCGTTCTCGCCCGTCGACCCGCGCGCCGACGTGCGCATGCAGCGCGAGAGCTTCAGCCGCGGCTGCCAGGAGGCGGCGCGCGTGCTCAACAGTTTCATCGAGGAAGTCCGCACGCTCGGTGTGCCCGAGATCAGCGGTGAAGTGATGGCGACCGAGGAGAGCGGGTTCGAGGACGGGTTCCCGACCGTGGACCTGCCGAGCGGCGACCTCTCCGAAGGCAACTGGGAGCAGCAGGCCGTCCACGGGCTCCCGGGCATGCCGCCCCAGCCGCTTCGAAACGACACTCCGCCTGCACCGCCGGCGCCAGAGGCGCGCCCCGCGCGCAAGGGCCTCGGCGTTGCGGCGAAGCTCCGAGATCTGCTGGGCCTTGGTGGCTTCGCTGCCAAGCCGACGCCCGCACCGCCGCCGCCTGAGAACGTGGGCAGCTCCGGCGCGCTGCCGACCGCGCTGCCGCGGTCGCTGGACATCATCCCGGTGGGCGACGAAGTGAACGCGAGACCGCGGCCCACGCCGCAGCTGCCCGCGAGAAGGCCGCAGCCACCCGCGAACAGGCCGCAGGTTCCCGCGGCTCAGGAGGGCGCGAGCAGCCAGCCTCCCGCGCCGCAGAAGCCGCAGGCCGCCGGGAGCACGCCTCCCGCCGCGAACACACCGCCCGCAGAGCCCGGGATGTCGGTCGTGATGTCGCGGCCGACGACGCTGCGCAGCAACATCGAGAAAGTCTCGATCGAATCGCTGATCAGCCCCGAGTTCCGTGGCGAGGCCGGTGCGGGAACCGGTCAGCCCGCCGCCGCGCCCCCGACTCCCGGTGCGCAGCCCGCGGCTCGCCCGCCGCTCTCGATCGTGCCGCCGCTCGCGGGCGATCCCGAGTTCAACGTCGACCCCGCGCCGGTCGGCGAGACGCCGCAGCACGCGCACGCGTCCGGCGCGTCGAACGTCGCACCGTTGCCGCCGGAGGTGAACGAGGCGGAGGATGCGACCGAGGACGAGACATTCTCTCGCGCTGATTCCGCCGAGATGGCGCGCGCGACCGAGGACTTCATGCGTTCGTCGCCGGTGCTCGGCGCCACCGGACGCAAGGTCCAGCGCCCGGCGCCCGAGCCCGCGGGGCACGGCTTCCACGACCCCGATGCGATCGCGATCATCTCGATCGTCGACGAGCTGACCGTGCTCGGCGTACCGGCGACGCGTCAGTCGGAGACGCGCGCGCGGCTGCTGGATCTCTCGCGCCGCATCGAGAACGGCGAGCTCGAGTGGAACGCGCTCAAGAAGGCGGTGTGGTTCGCGATGGAGTATCCGGAAGTCGCCCGTCGCCTCATGCCGATGCTGCTCCCCTGGATCGACCGAGCCGCGTAAAGCCTGCCGAAACTCGACGCATCGCTGTGCTACCTTCCGCATCCCAGGTCGCGGAGGTGAGGCACCGTGGATCTCGATCGCTACACCGTGAAGTCACGCGAGGCGCTGGAGCGGCTGCAGCGCGTGGCGCGTGAGTCTTCGCACCAGGAACTGAAGCCGGAACACCTGCTCGCGGCGTTGCTCGATGAGCGGGACGGCACGGTCGCCGCGGTGTTGCAGAAGCTCGGGGTGGACGCGGCGCTGCTGGCGCAGGCCGAGAAGCAGTCCCTCGAGTCGCTGCCGCGCGTGCAGGGCGGCCAGCCCTATCTCGGCGCCGAGCTGCGCTCCGTGCTCGATCGCGCCCAGGACCACGCCGCACGGCTGAAGGACGAGTTCGTGAGCGTGGAGCACCTGCTCATGGCCCTCGCCGACCCGGCGCACGCGAGCGGGGCGCAACGGGCGCTCGCGCGGGCCGGCATCACGCCCGACGCGCTGCTCAAGGCGCTCGCCGGCGTGCGGGGCGGGCAGCGGGTGACCGATGACAGCCCCGAGGACAAGTTCCAGGCGCTCTCGAAGTACGGCCGCGACCTCACCGCCGCCGCGCGCGCCGGCAAGCTCGACCCCGTGATCGGCCGCGACGACGAGGTGCGACGCGTCGTCCAGGTGCTGTCGCGACGGACGAAGAACAATCCCATCCTGATCGGCGAGCCCGGCGTGGGGAAGACCGCCATCGCCGAGGCGCTCGCCCAGCGCATCGTGTCGGGCGACGTCCCGGAGAGCCTCAAGGACCAGCGCGTGATCGCGCTCGACCTCGGCTCGCTCATCGCCGGCGCCAAGTTCCGCGGTGAATTCGAGGATCGCCTCAAGGCTGTCTTGAAGGAGACCACGAACCCGGACAATCGCATCGTTCTCTTCATCGATGAACTTCACACCCTCGTGGGAGCCGGCGCCGCCGAGGGGGCGATGGACGCCAGCAACCTCCTGAAGCCGGCACTCGCCCGCGGAGAGCTTCACTGCGTGGGCGCGACGACCCTGGACGAGTATCGCAAGCACGTCGAAAAGGACGCCGCGCTCGCACGCCGGTTCCAGCCCGTGTTCGTGGGCGAGCCGAGCGTCGAGGACACGATCGCGATCCTGCGCGGCCTCAAGGAGCGCTACGAGGTCCACCACGGCATCCGCATCAAGGATTCGGCTCTCGTGGCCGCGGCCATGCTCTCCAATCGCTACATTGCCGACCGGCACCTTCCCGACAAGGCCATCGATCTCATCGACGAGGCGGCCTCCAGGCTGCGGATGGAGATCGACTCCATGCCCGTCGAGCTGGACGAGATCCATCGCCGCGTGCGCCAGCTCGAGATCGAGCGCATCGGCCTCGCCAAGGAGACCGACGACGCCAGCAAGACGCGGCTGGCGCGACTCGATGACGAGCTCAGGCGCCTGCGGACGGAGCTGTCGGGCCTCGAGGAGCACTGGAAGAAGGAGAAGGCGATCGTCACCCGGATCCGCGAGCTCAAGGCCGAGCGCGAGAAGCTGAAGATCGACGAGGCGAAAGCCGAGCGCGCGGGCGACCTGGAGACCGTGGCCCGGATCCGCAACAACGATCTCCTGCTCCTGCAGCGCCAGCTCGACCAGGAATCGGCGCGCCTCGCCGTGCTGCAACAGAAGCAGCGCATGCTGAAAGAGGAAGTCGACGAAGAGGATGTCGCCGAGGTCGTCGGCAAGTGGACCGGCATCCCGGTCTCGCGGCTGCTCGAGGGCGAGGTGCAGAAGCTGGTGAAGATGGAAGAGCGGCTGCACCAGCGCGTCGTGGGCCAGGACGAGGCGGTGCGCGTGGTGAGCGAGGCCGTGCGCCGCGCGCGCGCCGGGCTCCAGGACGCCAAGCGACCCGTGGGCTCGTTCCTGTTCATGGGGCCCACCGGCGTCGGCAAGACCGAGCTGGCCCGTTCGCTCGCCGAGTTCCTGTTCGACGACGAGCACGCGATGGTGCGGCTCGACATGAGCGAGTACCAGGAGAAGCACACGGTGGCGCGCATGATCGGCGCGCCGCCCGGCTACGTCGGCTACGAGGAGGGTGGGGCCTTGACCGAGGCCGTTCGCCGTCGGCCCTATGCGGTGATTCTTCTGGATGAAGTCGAGAAGGCGCACCCGGAGGTGTTGAACGTACTGCTCCAGCTCCTGGACGACGGCCGGCTCACCGACGGGCAAGGCCGCACGGTCGACTTCCGCAACACGATCGTGATCATGACCAGCAACCTCGGCTCGGACGCCATCCTCGAGTTCGGCGAGCGCGACCGCGCCGAGATGGAAGCGCTCGTCCAGCGTGCGCTCCGCCAGCACTTCCGGCCCGAGTTCCTGAACCGGCTCGACGAGATCGTGATCTTCCACCAGCTCTCGCGCGAGCAGATCCGGCACATCGTCGAGCTGCACACCGACGCCTTGAAGAAGCTCCTGCACGAGCGCGGCATCGGCCTCGTGCTCAGCGACGGCGCGCTCGACGCGCTCGCGGCCGAGGGCTACGACCCGCAATTCGGCGCGCGGCCCCTCAAGCGCACGATCCAGCGCCGGCTGCAGAACCCGCTGGCGATGAAACTCCTCGAGGGCGCGTTCAAGACCGGCGACGTCGTCGAGGTGGAGGTGGAATCGGGAGAACTCCGGTTCCGTGCCGCGAAGCCCGCACGCAAGCCGGAGAAGACGCTCGCATGAAGAAGAAACTCGACACCTCGACCAAGCTGGGTCGCATCGTGTTTCAGATGAAGGATGTGTCGGTGCGGATGAAACCTGAAGTCCGCGCGAGGGTGATCCGCGTGTTCAACCTGCTCGACCACGACCAGGAGGACCCGCAGCTGCGCTTCAGGCTGCGCGACGATCTCACCAAGCTCGGCCGCGAGCCGCAGCTCGCCTCACTCGCGCGCATGCTCTACAAGGAGCTGCCGAGCACGTAGCTCGCCTCGCCGTTCAACCGGAGCTGAGGACGGGCCCTGAAAACCCGGCGTGAGCACGACGGCCACCCGGTAAGCGGGTTTCAGCGAGGCCCGGGCCGCAGCTGTACTCGCAAAGGGCCGGTCCGGTTTCTGCTGGCACCGTGGCGAACCCAGACCTAGACTTCCAGCCACCCCGAGCGCCGCCCCCAGGGCCATACGGGTTGCTCTGCTGCTGGAGGGACCGGTCCCATGCCACGTCCCGTCATCGCTCGCTCGCTCCTGCTCGTCACGCTCGCGCTGTTCCCATCCACTGCCGCGGCCGCAGGCGCCGCAGACGGCGCCTGGCGGGCGCTGGCGCCACCGCCTCGTGGCACGAACGCCATCCTCGTCCGCGATGACGCACACCACCGACTGCTGACGTGGAACGCGTTCGCCGCCGGTGGGGATCCGAACGTCTACGCGTTGTCGCTC
>DATNFC010000228.1:0-25005 GCA_035606545.1 Candidatus Methylomirabilota bacterium | reverse complement strand
CGCCCTCCCGCCCGACGATCCCGGTGCGCGCCCGGCGAACGCCGGCGAGCAGGCCGCGCGCGACGCCGTGCGCGCGCTCGCGAGCCCTCGCGCCGGGCAGGGGTTCCGCTCGCGGCTCAGGCACGAGTTCACGACCGGGAGATTCGGCCGGCACGTTCCCGGGCCGGTGCCGTTCGCCGTGTGGTCCACGCGTCCGCGGGTGCTCGTGCCGCTCGCGGCCGGTCTGCTACTCGTGGCCGGTGTGACGTTGAACCGCGGGCCCGACTGGCGGCTCGTCGCCGCCGCTGGCGACGGCAGCGTCACTGTGAACGGCATGAGGTTCGCACCCGACGACCCCGCACTCGCCTCGCGGCTCGGGCGCGGCGGTCACGTGCGCATCGAGGGTGGGGTGACGCTTGACGTCGTCGCCCCCGGCGTCGCCGCGGTGACGTTGGCACCCGGCGCCGAACTGAGGCTCTCGAGCGCGCCCGGCCGCTGGTGGTCGCGCGGCATGCGCGCCGACGTTGTCGTCGGCGACGCCTACTTCACCACCGGGCGCGCGTTCCACGGCGCGCACCTGGACGTGAGCACGGCCGAGGTGAACGTGCGCGCGGTCGGCACCGCGTTCGCCGTGCTCTGCGAGCCGGGCGGAACGTGCGTGTGCGTGATGGAGGGCCGCGTGCGCGTGGACGAGGCGGGCGCCGCGCACGCGACCGCGGTCGAGGTTCCCGAGGGCATGCGCCGCATCGTCCACGACGGCGGGCATGGCCAGACGCTCCCGATCCTCGATGACTCGGTCGCGCGCCTGCGCCGCCAGCGCGAGGTCTCGGCGCCGTTGCTCGGTCGCTGAGGCTCGACGAGTACCGCCGCCTCAGTCGCCCGGCGGCTCCGCGACATCGTGGGGCCAGTCCGCGCGCGGCAGCGAACGGGTGACGTAGTGCTGCGCGGGGAGCGGGATGGTCCGCCGGGACGCGATCGGGATGGTGAGGCCGCGTGCATCGGCCACCGGCTCGATCCACGGCCGCTCGGGGTCGTCCGCGTCGGGTCCCAGCGCGCGCGCGATCGAGTGGTCGTCCAGCTCAACGTGCTGTCCTGGCGGGTGGACGCCGAGCGCGCGCACGAGCGCCACCGGCAGCGCCGGGTGCCAGCGGTCGTGCCACGGCCCGATCACGCGCACGAGCGCGCTGTTCGGCGACATCCGCGGCTCCTGCGCGTCGCCGCGCGCGAGCAACGTCACGTAGGCGTCGCAGATCGACACGATCTGGGTCTGGAGCGACGGCGCCGGGACGCCGGCCTCGGCGACCGCGGCGTGGTGCTCGAGCGTTGCGAGCATGACGCCGACCGAAGCGGGGTTGAGCGTCGTGGACCAGGCCACGCGGCGGAGACCCTCGCGCGTGTGCGGTGCGGGCTCGCGGTGATCCTCCACCATCTCCGGCCCGCCCGACTCGCCCCAGCCGTGTCCGGCGTCGTGCAGCAGCGCCGCCACCGCGAGGTCGGCGAGCTCGCCGCGCGTCAGTCCCAACCGCGCGCCGACGCAGATCGCGAGCAGCGCGGTGTGGGCGGCATGGCTCCATGCGCTCGCTCCCGGCGACACCTGCGCGAGCAGGCCGACCATGCGCTCGCCGGCGAGCACCGTGTCGATCAGCGGCCGCAACATGCGCTTCACGTGGCGCAGCTCGAGGCCCTGGTCCATGGCGTCGCCCTCGATCAGCGCGCGTGCGCCCGCGAGTACGGCGCGCCACGCGGGCGGCACGTTCGCGTTCGCTTCCGGGGCCGACGCGGGCAGCGTGCCGGCGCCGAGCGGCTCGGCCGGCAGGCGGAGCGGCAGCGCGCGCGCGTGCACCAGTCCGGCGTCGTCGCAGGCCGCGATCAGCTCCGCTCCCTTCCAGCGCTCGCTGGGCAGGAAGTAGCTCATGAACGTCTCCAGCTCGCCGAGCGAAAGGCCGCGCGTGAACTCGATGCCCTCGAGCGTGCGTGCGGCGAACTCGTGGGCCAGTGATTCCAGCGCCTTCTGCATGTTGGCGCGGTTCGGCAGCGGCTGGTCGTTCATGCACAGCTCGCCGTCGGGGGCGCTGAAGCGCACCACGCCATCGGTCTCGAGCACGCCGGAGAGCATCTCGATGTAGCTCGCGAGCTGCGAGGTGTAGGTGACGTGGCCCACCGAGTACGCGCGCGCGGAGCGCACGAGCGACCAGAAGCGCGACGCAAGCTGGAGCGCGATCTCCCAGTGCGGGTCGTCGTCGGGGCGGAGGATCGGGCTCTGCGTCGTCACGGGCGGCCCCACTGCGAGAGCGCTTCGTTGCAGGCCTCGCGCACCGCGTCGCTGCGGTGATGGAGTCCCTGCTCGAGCACGTTGCGCGCCGCGGGCGTGCCCAACCGCACGATCGCGCGCGCGGCGGCGAGGCGCTCGGCGGAGCGCTTCGCGAACCAGCCGCCGCGCAGCAGCAGCTCCTCGAGCGCGGGCAGCGCCTGATCGCTGGCCACGTCCGCGAGCGCCGAGAGCAGTGCCACACGGTGTTCCTCGGGGCGCGTCTCGAACTCGGGGCTCATGACGCGGGTGAGGATCGCCTCGGTGACCTTCATGTCGGGCTCGCGCGCGAGCATGGCGAGCGAGGCGGCGAGCAGCCGCCCGTCCGTGTTGTCGAGCTGCGTCAGCAGGACCGAGCGGCGGAGGTAGTGCGGAACCTGGCCCAACGCGTGGATCGCGGCGCGGCGCACGCGCGCGTCGAGATGGCGCGCGGCCACCGCGAGGTGCGGCACGACCTCGCCGCCGCCGATCTGCCCGAGCACGAACACGATGTTGCGCACCACGTGCCAGCGTGGGTCTGAGAGCCATGCCCCGAGCGGCGAGGGATCGTCGGCGAACGCGTACGCGAGCGCGGTCGTGGCCCCGGCGCGCACGCGCGAGCGGCTCGAGTGCGCGAGCACGGAGACGAGCAGCGACAGCGCCGGGGCGCCCACCGTGACCACGAACGCGAACAACCGCGCCTGGTCGCGCGTGTCGGCCTCGTCCAGGCGCTCGGTGATCGTGTGCGCGTCGACTGAGCCCAGCGCGTGCGTGAGCCACTCGGCGCTGAGCCGCCCCGAGGTGTCGACCCGCCGCAGCAGGTCGTGCGCGCGCTGCGCCTCGTTCCAATCCGAGCGCTGAACCGCGGTCGCGAGCCAGGTCACGACCGAGGCTGAGAGCGCTTCGTGGATCTCGGGTCGCGAGTCGCCCGCGAGCGCCGCGTGCACCAGGCGCTCCGCGGTGTCGGCGAACGGCTCCAGTCGCTCGCGCGCCCACGCCTCGCGGAACGACAGCTCCACCTCGGCCTCGTCACCACGCAGCGTCTGCCACAGGCGCTTCACGTCCGGCGACGGCACCATCACCCGCGGCCAGTCGTCCACGAGCGGCACCGACGCCAGCGGCGTCGGGCCGCCTGCCGAGCCGGGCCGGCCGGTGAGCGGGTTCAGGCGCACCACGTCCGCCTCCTCGGTCACCGCGGAGATGTGCGTGAAGCCGCCCTCCCACAGCATCGTGACCAGGTCCTCGTCGGTGGCGTCGCCCGGCGTGCCGAGCAGCAGCACGTCGAGGAGCGTGGCCGCCTCGGCCTCGGCGAGGCCGGTCGCGAACTCGAGCCCCCGCAGGCCGTCGCGATGCAGCATCCACGACAGCTCGCGCTCGAGCTCTCGCTCGCCGGTGGGCGCGTTCGAGTGGTCGGCGGCGAACACCGCCTCGTCGCCCATCACGATCGAGCGCGGCGTGATGTCGAGGCGGAACGGGGCGTGGCGCTCCACGTTCAGCACCAGCTCCTGAACGAGCCGGCGCTCGAGCGCAAGCGACTCCGGGTGACCACGGCCGAGGCGCCGGGACATGGTCAGCAACCGGGCGACATCGGCGCACCACGCGGCGATGTCGTCGGCGGCTTCCGGACGCTCGCGCTCGCGCCAGCGGAAACTGCGCGACGGGGGGGTGGCGTATCGTTCGGGTTCGGCGGGCGGCAACGGGGTTCTCCGTGTGGGAGGTGGAGTTCACCGTTGTCATCGGCCGTGCGGCAAAGGGTGTTGAGCCCCGACCCCCGGCGCCGACCCAATTTCTAATGTGGGCCGCGGCCCCGCGCGCTTGACCGTGGTGCGCGCGCTCGCCTACCCTGCCTCGTTCTATCCACCGTACTCTCTGCACGTTCCCGAGGTGACCGCCGTCCATGAAGCGCACGTTCAAGCCCAACAATCGGCACAAGAATAAGACGCACGGGTTCCGCTCCCGCATGAAGACCAAGGGCGGCCGCAAGGTGTTGGCGGCGCGGCGCAAGCAGGGCCGCAAGCGCCTCACCGTGTCGTCCGGCCGCTGATCTCGCCCGCCGCGAACCATCCCGCCGGCCCTCCCGGGACCGCTTCCCCCCGGACTCCTGTTGTCCCCTTGAATGACCCATCGGCCCTCCGAGCGGCTCACACGCGCCCATCGCCTGACCCGCGGACGCGACTTCACGCGCGTGCGCGGCGAGGGCCAGGCCTATCGCGGGCGCTTCTGCCTGATGCTGGCGCTGCCAGCGGCCGGCGAGACGAGCCGCGTGGGCTTCATCGCCAGCAAGCGCGGCGTGGGCGGCGCAGTGCAACGCAACCGCGCCCGGCGGCGGCTGCGGGAGATCGTCCGGCGCCGCTGGACGCGCGTGCCCCGGGAGGGATTCATGCTCGTGTTCATCGCCTCGCGCCGCACGCTGGATGCGCCGCACCAGGCGCTGGCCACCGAGGTGGAGACGCTGCTCGCGCACGCCGGCGCACTGGCGCCTCTCCCCGTCTGACATGCGCCACCTGCTGATCTTCCTGATCCGCGCCTACCAGAGGCTCGCGCCGCCGCACGTGCGCGGCGCCTGCCGGCACGTCCCGTCCTGCTCCGAGTACGCGTGCGAGGCTCTCGCGCGTCACGGTGCATGGCGCGGCAGCTGGATGGCGATCGCCCGGCTGGGGCGCTGCCACCCGCTCGGCTCGGCGGGTATCGACCCGGTGCCCTGACCATGGACCGAAGGACCACGATCGCACTCGCGCTCTGCCTGCTCGTGTTCGCACTGTTCACCGCGCTGCAGACGAAGTACGCGCCCAAACCCAAGCCCCCGGTGGCCGGCGCGCCGAACGGGGCACCCGCGCAGGGCGCTGCTCCGGCCACGGGCACGCCGGCGCCGGCAGCAACCGGAGGTGCGGCGGGGACTCCGAGCGCCGCGACCCCTCCCGCGCTCGCGCCCGCGGCCACGCCGGCGACCCCCGAACAACTCGTCGTGCTCGAGACGCCGCTCTTCCGCGCCACGTTCACGAACATCGGCGCGCGGCTGGTGTCGTACGAGCTCAAGCGGTATGCGGCCGCGTGGGGCGAGTCGCGTTACGCCGAGCATCCCGGCAAGCGTCCCACCCGTGACCACGAGGTGCCGCCGGGCGATCGCGTGCGGCTCGAGGGTGCGCCGTCGTTCGCGTTCGACCTGGGCTCGGGACCGGCACTGCGCTCGCTCGGCGCCACCGCGTTCGCGGTGGCCGAGAGCACCGACGCCGCGGGCAAGGTCGTGGCGGTGACGTTCACCGCGCGCGACTCCGCGGGCATGGAGGTGCGCGAGACGTGGCACTCGCGGCCCGATGCCTACCTGCTCGACCTGGACGTCGCCGTCACCGGCGCGGCCGCGAGCGTGCAGGAGTGGTCGCTCACCACGCGCTCGTGGCCGCTGCTCTCCGAGGCGAACCCCGAGGCGGACACGCGCATGGTGCGCGCGATCAGCCTGCTCGGGAAGGATCTCCACCGCGACGGCGCCCAGGGCCTGATCGGCAAGGACGAGAAGCGGCGCGACGGCGCGGCGCTGTGGGCGGGGGTGCAGTCGCACTACTTCGTCGGCATGGTGGCGCCGAGGGGCGTGCAGGGGCGCGCCACCGTGGCGACCGGCAGCGGCCACGCGCTCACGCCCGAGGAGATCGTGCGCCTGCCCAAGGGCGCCAAGAGCCCGCAGCCGATCGCCGAGGCCACGCTGGTGATGAGCATGCCGTCCACGGGTGCGCAGCGCTTCGCCGTCTACTTCGGGCCGTCCGACTACTTCACGCTCGCGAAGCTCTCGGGCGCGGGCCGTCCCGGCAGCCTGCAGCTCGAGAAGGCCGTCGACCTCGGCTACTCGTGGCTGATGCCGTTCAGCTACATATGTCTCCAGGCCCTGCGCTGGCTCGAGTCGTGGGCGCGCAACTGGGGCGTGGCGATCTTCCTGCTCGCGACGATCGTGCGGCTCATCCTCCACCCGCTCAACATGGCGAGCATGAAGAGCATGCGCGCGATGCAGCGGCTGCAGCCGGAGATGGAGCGCATCCGCGAGAAGTACAAGAACAAGCCCGAGGCGATGAACGCGGCGGTGATGGCGCTCTACAAGGAGAACAAGGTCAATCCCGCCGGCGGCTGCCTGCCGATGGTGTTGCAGATGCCGCTGTTCTTCGCGCTCTACGCGGTGCTGAGCAGCGCCATCGACCTGCGCCAGGCGCCGTTCGTGGCCTGGATCCACGACCTGTCGGCGCCGGATCACCTGTTCAGCGTCGGGAGCTTCTCCGTGCACCTGCTGCCCATCATCATGGCGGGCACCGGCTTCCTGCAGCAGCGGCTCACGCCCACGCCGGCGCAGCAGGCCTCCACGATGTACCTGATGAACCTGTTCATGCTGTTCCTGTTCTATGGTCTGCCGTCCGGACTCGTGTTCTACTGGACGGTGATGAACCTGTACACCTCGCTCCAGCAGTGGCTGGCGATCCGGGGTGACGATGGGGTCGTCGTCCCCACCGGGTCAGGTTCCGCGCGCACGAAGACCTGAGCGCGCACTCGCAGTCACGACGTTCGCCGTGGCGGACGGGCGCCATGGCGAAGTAGAGTCTCCCCGTCGATCCGACACGGCTTCGCGGTCGGCATGGTCCACGCGGACGCGGCGCGACCTCAACGAGGCGCGCGCGAGGACGCGAGCCAGAACCGCGCGCTGAACTGCGATGGCTCGGAAGCTCGAGCGGCATCGCGCGGCGCGCGACGTCCGAATGCGAGGCTTCACTCCCACACGTTCCGGGACGCCGCGACCCGGCGCGCGCCCTCACCGCTCACGAGCGGCAGAGCTGCGCGCGACGCACGCGCGTCCGGCAGGGGCAATGCAATGGCTGGTTCAGTCTACGAAGGCAAGACCTACGATGAGGCAGTAAGGAAGGGACTCGAGGCGCTGAGGCTCACCCGCGCCGAAGCGGTGATCACCACGGTCGAGGAGGGCAAGGGCGGATTCCTCGGCATCGGCGCGCGACCGTATCGCGTGAGCGTGGCGCGCCGGCCGGGCGGAGCGATCCGCGAGCCCAGCGAGCGGGCCGGCGAGGAGCGTCGCGGTCGCCGGGGTGTGCGCGAAGAGCGCGGCGGCGCGCGCGGCGGTCGCGGGAGCGCGCCGGAGCGCGGTCGCGAGTCGCACGGCGGCGCGCGCGCGGGCGGCGAGGAGCGCGGTGCGGGTGCGCGCGGGCGGGGCGGACGCGATCGCGATCGCTCCGCGCCCGCGGGTGGCGCGCCCGGACGGCGCTCCCGTGAGGAGGGGGGCGAGCGCACGCGCGCGGGCGGCCGCGGTGGCCGCGCCGAGTCCGCAGCGCCTGCCCCGGAGCGGGCACCGCGGGCCGGCGGTGACCGGCCGGCGGCCCCAAGGCGCGAAGAGCGTGGTCGCGGTGAGCGCGGTCGTGACGAACGCGGTCGCGAAGAGCGTGGGAACGAAGACCGCGTCCGTGAGGAACGCGGGCGCGAGGCGCGTCCCCCGCGGGATGCGCACCCGCTGCAGCCCGCAGCCGAGGCGCGGCCGACCGCGCCGACCGCGCCGATCACCGGCGCCGCAGGGCCTGCCGACGAGGGCGACGACGGAGCGCGCAAGCGCCGTCGTCGTGGCCGTCGGGGAGGCCGCGGTCGTCGTCGCGGTCCGGCCGATGCGCTCGAAGGTGCCGCCGGAACGTCGGAGGCTCCGGTCCTGAACGGTGACGACAGCTCGGTGTTCGACGAGGCCGCAGCACCCGAGCCCGAGGCTCCCATGTACGACGCCGGTCCCGGGCCCGAGCCGGCGACCGCGCCGAGCCCCCCGCCCACGATGGCGTCGGGCCTGCCGGCAGGGCTGGCCCCTTCGTGGGAGCCCGAGCCCGTGCCGGCGCGGAGCGAGACCGAAGCCGAGCCTGCGTACGCGGCACGCGATACCATGTCGCGGCCGGAACGCGGACGGCGGCGGGAGCACGGCGAGCGCCACCACACGCGCGAGGAGAATGCGCCCGACATGAACACGGACGAACTCTCGAGCACGAGCCAGCGTCTCACCGAGGAGCTGCTCAAGGCCATGGGCTTCGAGCCGCGCGTGAGCGTGCGCGCCGAGGGCAACCGCGTGGACGTGATCGTCGAGGTGGACCGCGACGACGATCTGCTGAACGGCCGCCAGGGCGAGACGCGGCAGGCGCTCCAGCACCTGCTCAACCGCTTCCTCAACAAGGGCGACGGCTCGCGCTACCACCTGCAGCTCGAGGTGAACGACCACTGGCAACACCGCGAGACCGAGCTGGCCGAGCTCGCGCACCGGCTCGCCGAGGACGCGGCCGCACGCCAGGTCGAGGTGGTGAGCGATTACCTGAACTCGCAGGAGCGCCGCATCGTGCACATGACGCTGCGCGAGGATGGCCGGGTGAAGACCTACTCGCTCGGCGACGGAGCGGTGAAACGTGTCGCGGTCGCGCCGGCCAGCTTCCCCGATAGATCGGAAGACGACCCGGCGAGCTGAGCCGACGCCACACCCTGTTCCCGGCGCCCGGCTCGGTACCCGCCCGAGCCGGGCGCCACATTTTGGAGGGGTGCACCCATGAAGCCGCTCGACGACACCATCGCCGCACTCGCCACCGCGCCCGGCCCCGCCGGGCTCGCGGTGCTGCGCGTGAGCGGCGGGGACGCACTCGCGGTGAGCGATCGCGTGTTCCGTGGCAGCGCACCGCTCGCGCGCGCTGCGGGCCACACGCTGCACCACGGCTGGGCGGTGGACGCCGCGCCCGACGTGCGCGGTCCCGAGCGGCGCCTCGACGAGGTCGTGGCCGCGGTGTTCCGCGCGCCGCGCTCGTTCACGGGTGAGGACACCGTGGAGTGGTCGTGCCACGGCGGCGCGCTGCCCGCGCGGCGCGTGCTCGACGCACTGCTCGCCGCCGGCGCTCGGCTCGCCGGCCCCGGCGAGTTCTCGCTGCGCGCGTTTCTCCGTGGCCGTATCGACCTCGCGCAGGCGGAGGCGATCGCGGACCTGGTGCACGCGGAGACCGAGAGCGCCGGCGACCTCGCACTCGCGCAGCTCTCGGGCGTGCTGTCGCGCCGGCTCGCCGCGCTGGAGGAACGACTGCTCGACAGCGTCGCCGAGGTCGAGGCGCGCGTCGACTTCGCGGATGACGTTGGCGGCGTGGAGGTGCCCACGTACGTGCGCGACGCGATCGCCGCCGTGCTCGTGGAGTTGGACGCGTTGCTCGAGAGCGCGCCGTGGGGGCGCGCCGTGCGCGAGGGCGTGCGCATCCCGATCGTGGGCCGGCCGAACGCCGGGAAGTCGTCGCTGTTCAACGCACTGCTCGGCGAAGAGCGCGCGATCGTGGCCGCCGAGCCCGGCACGACGCGCGACCGCGTCAGCGAACGGCTCGTGATCTCCGGCGTGCCGGTGACGCTCTCGGACACCGCGGGCGTGCGCGACGCGCGCGACCCGGTCGAGGCGATGGGCGTCGAGCGTTCGCTCGCGACACTCGAGGGCGCGGCGGTCGTGCTGTGGGTGGTCGACGGCTCGCGACCGTTCACGTCCGCCCGCGATCCGCTCGAGGAGCGGCTCTCACGCGGGAGCGTCGTCGTGGCGCTGACCAAGTCGGACCTCGGCGAGGTCGCGGACCCGGTGGCAGTGCTCGGTGCGATCCAGAGCACGGACTCGTGGGCGATCCCCGTCTCCTCGCTGACCGGCGAGGGAATGATCGAGCTGCGCGCGGCGCTCGCGGTGGAGCTGGGCGCGGGCAGTCCCGGCGGGCTCGCGAGCGCGATCGCGAACCCGCGGCACACCGACGCGATCACCCGCGCTCGCGCGGCGCTCGCGCGTGCCGGCAACGCCGCGGACACGAGGGCGCCGGGCGAGATCGTCGCGCTCGAGCTGCGCGAGTCACTCGCCGCGATCGGCGAGGTGAGCGGGCGCCAGGCGAGCGAGGAGCTGCTGGAGCGCATCTTCGCGCGCTTCTGCATCGGCAAATGAGCGATCGTTCAGCCGCACCGGTGCTCCGCACCGGTCCTGAGCCAGAGCCGTCGGCGGCGCACTTCGCGCCGTCGCCCGGCGCCCCCACGTCGGCGCTGCCGGCGCGCGCACGCGACGCCGCCATGCGCGAGGGCACGTTCGACGTGGTCGTCATCGGCGCCGGCCACGCCGGCTGCGAGGCGGCGCACGCGTGCGCGCGCATGGGACTTGCCACCGCGCTCCTCACTGCGAACGTGAGCGACACCGCGAAGATGTCGTGCAATCCGGCCGTGGGCGGGATCGCCAAGGGCCACATGGTGCGCGAGCTGGATGCGCTGGGCGGCATCATGGGCCGGGTCACCGATCGCGCCGGCATCCAGTTCAAGATGCTGAACCGTGGCCGTGGCCCCGCCGTGTGGTCGCCGCGCGCGCAGTGCGACAAGGCGCTCTACTCGGCCGAGATGCTGAAGTTGCTGGACGGCGTCGCCGGCCTCGAGTTCGTGGAGGGCCTGGCGCGCCGCGTGCGCGTTCGCGATGCGCACGTGACCGGGGTCGAGCTCACCGACGGCCGCTTCCTCGGCGCGCACGCGGTGGTGATCACGCCCGGGACGTTCCTGAACGGCGTGCTCCACATCGGCGAGCGCCAGCTCGCGGGCGGGCGACTGGGCGAGCACGCGGCGCGCGCGCTGAGCGACTGCCTCGCCGAGCTGGGTTTCGAGCGCGGGCGACTGAAGACCGGCACGCCGCCGCGACTCGATCGCCGCTCGCTCGATCTCGATTCGCTCGAGGTGGCACCCGGCGACGATCCGCCGGAGCCGTTCTCGCACTGGACCGAGCGGCTGGAGCTGGAGCAGGTGGCGTGCTGGGTGACGCACACGAACGCGCGCACGCACGCGGTGATCCGGAATGCGATGCACCGCTCGCCGCTCTACTCGGGCGCGATCACCGGCACGGGTCCGCGCTACTGCCCGTCGCTCGAGGACAAGGTGGTCAAGTTCCCCGAGCGCGAGCAGCACCATCTCTTCCTCGAGCCCGAGGGCCGCGCCGTGGACGAGATCTACGTGAACGGCGTCTCCACGAGCATGCCGGAGGAAGTGCAGCTCGAGTTCGTGCGCACGATCCGCGGCCTCGAGCGCGCGACGATGCTGCGCCCGGGCTACGCGGTGGAATACGACTTCGTGCTCCCGCACCAGCTGGACGCCACGCTCCAGTGCCGGCGAACACGCGGGCTGTGGCTCGCAGGCCAGATCTGCGGCACGTCGGGCTACGAAGAGGCGGCGGCGCAGGGATTCGTGGCCGGCGTCAACGCCGCGCGCGCCGTGCGCGGCGAGACGCCGTTCGTGCTCCGGCGCGACCAGGCGTACGTTGGCGTGCTCGTGGACGATCTCGTGACGCGCGAACACCGCGAGCCCTATCGCATGTTCACGTCGGCCGCCGAGCACCGCCTGCTCCTGCGCGCGGACAACGCCGACGAGCGGCTCGCGGAGACCGGGCACGTGCTCGGCCTGCTGAGCGACGAGCAGCTCTCGCGTGTGCGCGAGCGCTGGGCGCAGGTGGACGAAGAAGAGCGGCGGCTCGCGCGCGTGAGCGTGACCGTTGCCGCGACGCCGGACGGCGCGCGCTCGATCCGCGCCATCGATTGGCTCGCGCGTCCCGAGGGCAGCTACGCGTCGCTGGCCACGCTCGGGGTCGAGGCGTTGCTGCCGCGCGCGCTGTGGGCATCGGTCGAGGTGCGCGCGCGCTATCGCGGCTACATCGAGCGGCAGCGGCGAACGGCGGCTGCCGCGGCAGCGCTCGACGACGTCGCGCTCCCCGATGCGTTGTGGTCGACGGCGCTGAACGGCATCTCGCGCGAGGCGCTGGAGAAGCTCAGGCGCTGGCGGCCGGGCACGCTCGGGATGGCGTCGCGGATCGCAGGCGTGTCGCCGTCGGACGTGGCCGTGCTCCTGGTGCACTCGCGACGGTTCGGGGCGATCGCGGCGAAGCGCGCTGCGGTCGATCGCGGCGCGAACTGAGCCTCACGAGCTGACATCTCTTCGTTGCGGGTCGGTCACCGGTTCCGCGGGATCGACGGCGGAGTCCTGTCGCCGGCAATGACCAGCGCCCTGATCTCGGAGTTACGCATGCAGGGGAAGTCGCGTATGGTGCGCGGCCCATGGCCCGACCGAGATCCTCTCGACCGCCCGCGCGACGCCCGCGTGCCCGACCGGGTGCCCCGCCCGCGCGCGGCCCGGGCATCCGGCCGGGTTCCCCGCCCGCGCGTGGCCCGGGCATCCGGCCGGGTTCCCCGCCCAAGCGCGGCCCGGGCATCCGGCCGGGTTCCCCGCCCAAGCGAGGCCCGGGCATCCGGCCGGGTTCCCCGCCCAAGCGCGACCCGCGCGCCCGGTCGGGTTCCCAGCCCGCCCGGAGCACGCGCCCGAACCCCGGCGGCGCACCCCCTCGAGGGCCCGCCCCAGCACGCACCGGCCGACCCGGCGCGGCGCGCTTTCGGGAACGCGGCCCGGCGTCCGCTCGCCGGCGCGGCCCGGTCAACCCGCGCCGGCCCGCACCGGCCCCCGCTCGCCCGCCTGCACCACCGCCCGCGCCGGCCGATCCCGCGCGCACGCTCGCGCGCCAGCCATGGGAGTCGCTCCGCGCCCTGATTCCCGGCGCCGCCTCCGAGCAGGACCGCGTCCTCGCGCGGCTGCGCGGGTTCGCGCTCGAGCTGCTCACCTGGAATCGCGGCATCTCGAACCTGATCTCGCACGCCGACGAGCCGCGGCTCGTCGAGCGCCACATCGCCGAGTCGCTCGCGGGTGCGCCGTTCCTGCGCGAACTCGCGTGCGAGCACATCGTCGACTTCGGCTCGGGCGGCGGCTTCCCCGCGATCCCGCTCGCGATCGCCGGCATCGGTGCGCGCTGGACGCTGGTGGAGTCGCGGCGGAACAAGACGCTCTTCCTGCGCAGGGTCGTGGAGCGACTCGAGTTGCGAGGAATCGTCGTCACGATCGGTCGGCTCGAGGTGCTGGTCGAGTCGGAGGAGGCTGAGTCACTCCAGTGCGACTGCCTCACGTCGCGGGCGACGATGAAGGCCGCCCCCACGCTGGAGTTGGCGGCGCGCATCGTCCGGCCCGGCGGCACTGCGGTGCTGTGGAAGGGCAGCGGGCTCGAGAGCGAACTCGCCGAGGCGGGAACCGGCTGGCGCGAGGATTGGACCGCACCAAACACCCGCCCGATCGCCGCCGGCCCGAATTCAATCGCAATATTTAAAAGACGCGCATAGCGTTGCTTGATAATGATGGCGGAAGTTCCACGTGGAACATTCGCCTTGTCGCGCGTGCGCGATGTGTTAGTTTCCGCCGGGCGCTTCGCCCGGCACCTCCCTCCTGTCCACCGCGAAGCGAACACGACGACATGGACGGTCGCGGCAGCCGCGGCCGACGGGAAAGCCACCGCACCCCGCCGAGAGCACCTAGGGAATGGGACGCGTCATCTCCATCGCCAGCCAGAAGGGCGGCGTCGGAAAGACCACGACGGCGATCAACCTTGGAGCCTGCATGGCCCAGGAAGGCCGTCGCGTGCTCCTCGTGGACATCGATCCACAGGGGAACGCCACGAGCGGCGTGGGCGTGAACGGCAACGACCTGAAGCTCGGGACGTACGAGGTGCTGATCGGCGAGGCCGAGGCGAAGGACGCGATCCAGCCGACCGGGATCGCCGCGATGGAGGTCCTGCCCACCGGGCAGCGGCTCTCAGGGGCCGAAGTCGAGCTCGTCGGCATGATGGCGCGCGAAACGAGGCTCAAGACATGCCTCGCCAAGGTCCGCGATGACTACGACTTCGTGCTCGTCGACAGCCCGCCATCGCTGGGGCTCCTCACCGTCAACGCGCTCACGGCGTCGGACTCGGTGATCATCCCGCTCCAGTGCGAGTACCTGGCGCTCGAGGGGCTCACGCAGCTCATCACCGCGATCCGCCTCGTCCAGGACCACCTGAATCCACCGCTGCGCATCGAGGGCGTGCTGCTCACCATGTACGACGCGCGTGTCAGCCTCTCCAAGCAGGTCGCGGACGAGGCTCGTAAGTTCTTTTCCGACAGGGTTTACAGGACGGTCATCCCACGCAACGTGCGGCTCAGCGAGGCGCCGTCGTTCGGGAAGCCCATCGTCCTTTACGATCCGCATAGCTCAGGGGCGGAAAGCTACCGCGAGCTGACGAAGGAGGTCCTCGACCATGACTAGGAAGGTGCTTGGGCGCGGGCTGGACGCGCTGATCTCGGGTGACACCGCCGCGATGGCCACTGAAGGCCTCCCGGCGCAGGCCGGCACGACGGAGCTGCCGATCGAAGCCATCTCGCCGAACCCGTTCCAGCCACGCAAACGGTTCGACGACACGACGCTCCGCGAACTCGCAGACTCGATCAAGGTCTCCGGCGTGCTGCAGCCGCTCCTGGTGCGGCGTGCCGGGCCAGGTGACTACCAGCTCGTGGCCGGCGAGCGCCGGCTGCGCGCGGCGCACATCGTGGGCCTGAAGAGGGTCCCGGTGATGGTGAAGGACGTCGACGACCGCGCGATGATGGAACTGGCGCTCGTCGAGAACATCCAGCGCGAGGCGCTGGACCCGATCGAGGAGGCGAAGGCCTACCAGGCCCTGGTCGAAAAGGTCGGGCTCACGCACGAGAAGCTCTCGGAGCGGGTTGGGAAGCAGCGGGTCACGATCACGAACTCGCTTCGCCTACTGTCACTTCCGCCTGAAGTGATGGACATGGTTTCACGTGGAACATTGTCCGCAGGCCACGCGCGCGCATTGCTCGCGCTCGAGAATCGTGGCGACCTGCTGGTCGCGGCGCGCTATGTTTCGACGAAGGGCTTCTCCGTCCGTCGCACCGAGTCGTTCGTCCGCCGCAAGCAGCGCACGGCGCACACGAAGTCGCGCCCCGCGCGCCTGGCGAACCTTCCCGAGTGGGAGACGAAGCTCCAGCAGCGCTTCTCGACCCAGGTCGCGATCCACGCCGCGCGCAAGGGCGGCAAGGTGGAGTTCCAGTTCTACAACCAGAGTGACCTCGAGCGACTCCTCGAGGCATGGGGTGTCCTTTAGCCCGCACTCGCGGGCCACGCACACACGGAGGTGCATGTGCTCAAGTTCCGATCCCAGCAACCACCCGAAGAACCGCAATCCGATGCGAACACGGTGATCGGGGTCAACTCGAACTTCCGCGGCACGCTGATGGTGACCGGCACGCTCCGCATCGACGGTGAGTTCGAGGGCGACATCCTGAACTGCGACCGCCTCGAGATCGGCGAGCACGGAATCATGCGCGCCGACGTCGAGGTGAAGGACGCGCTCATCATGGGCCGCGTCTACGGCAACATCCGCGCGCTGGGCTCGATCGAGATGAAGGCCGGCGCCCGCGTCGAGGGCGACGTCGCCGCGCTCACGGTGGCCATGGAGCAGGGCGTGCGATTCACCGGCCGCTGCACGATGCTCGAGGCGGGCATCGAGACGACGATTGAGGTCGGCTCCGGCATGCGCCGGTGACGGACTTGCGTTTCAAAACATCGTAACTACTTGTAATATTAGGTGATTATCGCGTTGTTGTTGGGTCGCGCGTGAGCGCTGAGGAACGAGCCAGGCGCGCGCTCGGGCGGTGGCTCGTGTTCTCGGCCACGCTGTGCTGGGGCACCACGGCGACGCTCGCGCGCTCGGTGTTCCGAGACGGCGGCGTACCGGCGCAGACTGTAGTCGAGCTGCGGCTCGTGATCGCCGGGAGCCTGCTCCTCGCCTGGATGCTCGCGCGCAACCGCGGCGCGCTTCGCATCGAGCGCGCCGACCGCGGCGCCCTCCTGGTGCTCGGCCTGTTCGGCGTCGCCGCCGTCCAGGGCACCTACTACTACTCGATCGCCAAGCTCGGCGTCGGGCTCGCGATCCTGCTCCAGTACGTGGCGCCGTCGCTCATCGTGCTCTGGGAGATGGCGCGCGGCCAGCGGCCGTCGCCGGCGATGGTCGCAGCGGTGCTGCTGGCGCTCGGGGGCACGGCGCTGCTCGTGAGCGGCGTGGACCGGAGCAGCGTGCACGCAAGTGCGTTCGACTGGGTCGTGGGTGCTTCCTCGTCGGTCATCTTCGCGTTCTACGTGCTGGCGTCGAAGCGCCTGGTCGCGCGCTACGCGCCGGAGACCGTGCTCGTCTACACGTTCGCGATCGCGGCCGTGTTCTGGGCGTGCGTCACGCCGCCGTGGAGGATCGTGGCGGCCAGGTACTCCGCGTCGATGTGGGTGCAGTTCGCGGTGCTCGGCGTGTTCTCGACGCTGGTACCGTTCCGCTGCTTCTACGCGGGCTTGAAACGACTGCCCGCGGCCGAAGCTGGCGTGATCGCGACCGCGGAGCCGGTGGTGGCGATCCTCGCGGCGTTCGTGTTCCTGGGCGAAGGGCTCAAGCCCGCGCAGATGCTCGGTGCCGCGATGGTGATCGTGGCCGCCGTGCTGGCGTCACGCGGCCATCCCGAGACGGCCGAAGCCGGCGTCGAGCGGGGCTGAAGCGTCGCGAAGAAAGATCCCGCCGGTCGCGTCGACTCTGACGCAGCACTTGGTTGCGCGCGCGACCGGCGGGGTTACAGCGAAAGCGAGGGTCAGCTCGCCGCGGCCCAGTCCTCCGACAGCTCCGGCGGATCGAGCGGACGGTGCGCGTGCGAGAGCCGCTCGCGCAGCTTGTCGACGCGCAGCGGGCTCACGGTCTCGACCGCGTAGCGCTCGTCCCAGACCAGGTTCCCGCGCAGCCACACGCGCAGCTCGGGGAAGCGCTGAAGCAGCGTCATCGTGGTGCGCCCTTTCAGCTCGCGCACCGCGCTCGCCACGCTCTGCGCCGGCTTCAAGCCGAACAGCACGTGCACGTGATCGTGCCCGGCCACCACCTCGACCAGGTTGAAGTCACGGTCCTCGCAAGCGGAGCGGATCAGCTCGTGGATCGCGGCGATGTGCCGCTCCTTGAGCACCGGACGACGCCCGCGCGTGCTCCACGTCACCAGGTAGTGGAGCTGGCTACGGTAGAGCGGCTCCCAGCGCTGCATCAGGGCCTGCTGCACGGGCGGGGTGAGGTTCGTGTCCACGGTGAGACCTCCTGCGGGGACGACCTAACGGTTCGTGACTCGGGATGTGATTCGTGATGCGGCTGCGAGTGAACAGATGTGCACCGGAACTGCAAAGAAAACGGGAGCGCCGTCAGGCGCTCCCGTCGTAAGAACGAACTAACCGCGACCGACCGTGCGGATGACGCCGCGGACGATCCCGATGATGCGGAAGCCTGAATGCTCGCCGACCACGATCGGCGCGTACTTCTCGTTCGCGGCCACGAGTTCGATCCGGTCCCGATGGGGCCGGTAGTACTTCACCGTGGCCTCGTCGTCGATGAGCGCCACGACGATCTCGCCGGAGCGCGCTGAGTCCTGCTTCTGGACGATGACGTGGTCGCCCTGGAGGATGCCGGCGTCGATCATGCTGTCGCCGCGCACCTGGAGCGCGAACAGGTTCTCCGTCTGGCCGAACATGTCGGCCAGTTCCAGTGTGCCGTTCCAGTTCTCCTCGGCGAGGATCGGCTGGCCGGCCGCGACCCGGCCCAGGATGGGGATGCCGGCCGGCGCCGTGGCGACGGACGGCCCGATGCCGCGCGAGACGCCGCTCGTCCGGCGGATGTAGCCCGCCTTCTCGAGCAGGTTGAGGTAGTAGCGCACGCCGTTCGTCGACTGGATCCCGAACTGGGAGCCGATCTCACGGATGGTCGGCGCCGACCCCTTTTCCCGCCGGAACCGCTGGATGAAGCCGTGGATCTCGCGGGCGCGTTCATTGAGCATCTCAAGATCCTTCTCGAATGGGTCCGCGACGCGGACCTGGCACGAGCGCCACCTTACTGCACAGGCGTGCAGCGCGTCAACTTCAATTGTAATGCGGACCCGGGCAGGTCAGTTCGTCACCCGTGCGTCGACTCGCCCACGCGCGCGTCGGATCACCGACGTCGCGAGGCTCGGGTTCACGCGCCAACGTGTTGCCAGCGTGACGATTCCGCTGCGAACGCCGATGGCCTGCCGGTTGCAATGCATCCACGTCGGAGCCGCAAGGCTTCAACCGCCACCTGGCTTCGGTTCGGGACCCGTACCCGCGGGTCGCAATCGGGGGCCGATCCGAGGGGACGCGACCCGACCGCGCCGGGAGGCGGACGCAGACACAACTGACTACTGAGATCCGGCGCCGGACGCGTCGCCCCCGACACGCACGCCGCCCGATCGACTGGGTGACCGTGGGAGCAGGCGGCGGCCGCGGGCAGCGGAGGGGGTCGTTCATCGGGGGCCGATCGCCCGAGGCGCCGCGCGCGCTTGTCGCCTCTCCCGCGGCGAAGTTCACGCGCACTCTCGCCAGGAGACGTAAAGGAGCCCGGCGCGTCAGCGCCGAGCTCCTCGGCGTTCAACGAACGTGCGTGAACGTCAGAACGGCAGCGTGACCGCCGCCGTGAACCGCTGGCTCGGCGCCACGTAGAACTGCGAGTCGCCGATCTCGCTCTCGCCCACGTAGTGCCGGCTGTCGCCCAGGTTGCGCCCGACCACCGACACGCGCACGCGCTGCACCTCGTACGTCAGGCCCGCGTCCCACTCGTCGAACGGATCGGTGATGAACGTGTTCCGGCGATTGAGGAAGCGCTCGCCCTGGTGGCGGTAGGCGACCCACGCCCCCGGGCCCTTCGCGTGCGAGTAGCCGACGCGTGCGTTCCACAACAGTCGCGGCGCCAACTCGAGCACGTTGCCGCTGACGTTGCGCAGCGTTCCACCCGGCGTCACGAACGTGAACTCCACGAAGCGCGGATCGTGCCACGCGTATCCGCCCGCGAACGACAGACCGGGCACGCGCCGTGGCTGCGCCGTGAGCTGCACCTCCCAACCCTTGAACCGCTGGTGGCCCGCGTTCACCAGCTCCGGGTTGCTCGAGGCGTCGAGGATCGAGACCACCATGTTCGTGAACTCCATTTGGAAGCCGCTCAGATCCAGCGCAAGCTGCCCAGCGAATGCGCGGGCCTTGAGCCCACCCTCGATCGAGTGCGTGTGCTCCGGATCGAGGATCTCGGCCGCCTCCGCTTCAGTGAGGTTCGGCGCTGCGGGCTTGAACGAGCTCTTCCAGCTGCCGTAGAGGTTGACCGCGTCGAGCGCGCCCTTCGCGCCGTCGGGCAGCAGCCGGATCAGCGCGCTGATGTCGCCGGACCAGTCGTTGATGTTCTGCGAGTCGCTCGAGTTCAGCACCGGCGACGGCACGCTCAACTCCTCGAACGTGGTCTCCAGGTCCTCGTTCGCCTGGTCGAACCGTCCGCCGCCCGAGATCGTGAAGTACTTGTGCGGCGTCCACTCGTCGTGCGCGTAGAAGCCGAAGAACGTGCGCGTGTCCTTGAAGGAGCGGTTGTCGCCGTGCGGCACCTGCGAGAAGTCAGGGATCGAGGCCGGGTCGCTCAGGAGCTGGTCGAAGTCGAAGCCGTGGCCGTCGGCGCTCGTGTGGCCCCAGGTGATCGAGGCGCCGGTGATCAGCTCGTGCTGGCCGCCCAGCTCGAGCTTCGTCACCGCGCGGAGATCCTCGAACAGCGTCGTCTCCTCGGGCTTCAGGTCCGCGCCCTCGGCATCCACCGTGTCGCCGGCGATGGCGCCCGGATCGAGGAAGAAGCTGCGCAGCGCGTGCTGCGAGTCGTAGGAGAAGCCGAGCGTGTTCTCGAGCCGTGTCTTCTCGTTCACCGACCAGCTGCCGTGCGTGTTCAGGCCGAACACGTCGTGCTTCACCTCGGCGCCGCCGATGGCGTAGTTGCGGTCCGTCTGGAAGCCGGGCACGGGCAGGCCGGCATCCACCGGCAGCGGCGAGCCCCAGTCGCCGCGATCGTGCAGGCCGGTGATGTCCACGCCCGCGGTGCCGCCCCAGAGCGCGTGGTTGAGCGAGAGCCGCGCGCGGTAGTTCTCATTCTCCGTGCGCTCCTGCCAGCCGTCGTCCTTCAACGCCGAGAGCGAGCCGTCGAGATTCCAGCCATTGACGTCCTTGTGCGCGCGCGCCGTGCCGTGGAAGTTCGTGTAGTCGCCGCCGCCGAGCGTGAGTTCGCCGCGGCCGGGCGTGCTGCGGTCGGTGACCACGTTGATGGAGCCGGCGAACGCCGAAATGCCGTGCATCGTGCCCTGCGGGCCCTTCACGATCTCGATGCGCTCGACGTCGTCCACTGCGATCTGCGCCAGCGACGGGTTGAACGGTCCGCCGACCGGCACGCCGTCCACGGTGACGAGCAGCGCGTCGAACTCCTTCAAGCCCCACATGCCGATGTTCGTGATGCGCGTGCCGTTGTCGGAGCCGCCGCCGGCCTCGACGCCGGCCACATCGATCAACGCGTCGGCCAGCGTGCGCGCGCCCGTGCGCCGCAGCTCCTTGCCGCTCACGACGGCGGTGCCGTTCGGGATGTTCAACGGATCGTGCCGGGTCTTCGTGGCCGAGACCACGATGCCGTAGCGGCCGGGATCGTGCGCCATCGATACCGTGTCGGCCTCATCCGCGGCGTGAGCCGGGCGGATGAGCGCGAGCGCAAGGAGCGCGCTCGCGAACAAGCGTATGCAGGAAGATGGGTGCAAGGGCTGGTGCATGATGGACTCCACACGGCGTGTCGGGTCGGGATTCGCGAGCACACACGAGGGTCGCGCGGTCGCGCGGTCGCATCGGGCTCGGGATCGAACAGGTCGCGGGATACCGCGGCCGGCGCCTCAGATGCGCAGTGGGTACATCCTCGACAGGCTGGCTCGTTGCGGCGTGCGCTCGCGGTGGATGACAGCTGACTCGCGAACTCGTGCGCCAACGATCGGCGCGCACGCCGCGCGCGTGTTGCGATCGGGCTCCGGCGACAACGCGAGCGAGGGATCACTCAAGTGCAGCGTGGCCGCACCCGAGAACCGCACTGCCGGTACAGTGCCCGTGCTTCGGCCGAGGCACCACCACTCACCGAGCCCCGCATCGCCTGTTCGGCTCGGGCTCGCGCCGTCCGCGGCCTCGAGCCGGAACGGCATCGACAACTCGCCCTCGGCCTCGAACCACTCGCCGCCGTACTTGAGCCGCAGCTGTGCCGGTCCCACGAGACCCGCGGGTACGTGCCAGGTGAAGCCGCCCTCGCGCGCTTCCAGCTCGGGCGAGATGCGCACCCAGCGGCCGCCGGCGAGCGACAGCTCGAGCTCGGCCTCGTGCGCTTCGGGGCCCAGCCCGGTCCAGGTGATCTTGACGTCGGTGCCGGCCCGGACGTGCGTCGGGATGCCATGGAGGCGCGGAGCGTCGGCCGCGGAAGCGACCGAGGCGACCATGACCAGCGCGAGCGCGGCAAGCGATGGGGGGCGCATGGGCCCGCGATACCAGCACAGGCCCCCCGCGCACGCCAGTGCGGGGCGTCGCTGGTGGGCTTTCAATGGCCCGACTAGACTCGCCCGCCGCGCGAGCCTCTCGCGCGGACACATTTCTCCATGACGACCGCCCCACCCTCCCTCGCCGCGCCCGGCCGCCTGCGGACGTACGCCTCGTTCGTGCGGTTCGAGCACACGCTCTTCTCCCTGCCGCTGATCCTGGCAGGCGTCTTCAGCGTGGTCGCTCAGCCGCTCACGGCCGCGCGCTGGGGGCTGATCGCCGTGGCTGCGGTGGGCGCGCGCACGGCAGCGATGTCGCTCAACCGCATCATCGACCGCCAGCTCGACGCGATGAACCCGCGCACGCGCACGCGCGAGCTGCCCGCGGGAACGATGGCGCTCGCCGAGGCGATCGGCCTGCTCGTGGTGAGCACGATCGCCTACCTCGCTGCGTGCACCGCGCTCGGCAGCTGGTACTTGAAGGTGGCTGTCGTGCCGCTGGCGGTGTTCACGCTCTATCCGTACTTGAAGCGCTTCACGCCGCTCTGCCACTTGGGCGTGGGCGCCGCGCTCGCGCTGGCGCCGCTCGCCGGGTTCGCGGCGGCGCATCCCGATCTCCAGCAACCACTGCCTGCGTTTCTCCTCGCCGGCTTCGCGCTCTGCTGGGTGACCGGCTTCGACATCATCTATGCCACGCTCGACGAGGCGTTCGACCGCGAACACGGCGTGCACAGCATGGTGGTGTGGCTCGGGCGCAGGAACGCGCTGCGCGTGTCGTGGGCGCTCCACGTCGGAGCGATGGCGCTCCTCGGCGTGCTCACCTGGAGCACGACCTCGTCCCGGTTTGCCACCGGCGCGGTCTGGGTGATCGCCGCGTGGCTCGGGTTCGCGGGCACGGTCCTGCTGTTGTGGCTCGAGCAGCGCTGGGCCGAGGACGTGAACCTCGCATTCTTCAAGACCAATGTCGCGGTGGGCTTCGTCGTGCTCGCCACCGTGCTCGCGACGCGCATGGCGACGGGAGGGTTCTTCGCATGGCCCGCTTTCTGATCGCCATCACCGGCGCCTCGGGCGCGGCCTACGCCGTCGATCTCCTGAAGCGTTGCCCTGGGGACAAGTTCCTGGTGATGAGCGACTGGGCCCGGCAGGTGCTCCAGAGCGAGCTGGGGATGAAGCCGTCCGATCTGGAGCCGCTGGTCAAGAAGAGCTTCCGCGACGACGACCTCGCGGCGCCGTTCAGCTCGGGCAGCAATCGCTACGACGCCATGGTCATCCTGCCGTGCAGCAACTCGACGCTGGCGAAGATCGCGGCCGGCATCTCCGACACGCTGATCACGCGCGCCGCATCGGTGGCGCTGAAGGAGCGCATCCGGCTGATCGTCTGCCTGCGGGAGACGCCGCTCTCGGGGATCGCGATCGAGAACATGCTCAAGCTCTCGCGCGAGGGCGCGGTGATCGCGCCGGTGTCGCCGCCCTGGTACCAGAACCCGAAGGACTTGACGGCGCTGGTCTCGGGCTTCACCGACAAGGTGCTGCACCTGATGGGTGTGGCCGCGGGCGAGGGCTGGCGCGAGGGCGACCTCGAGTGACCTTTAGAACACTCCAGGAGTTCATCACCGCCTGCGAGGCCAAGGGGGACGTGAAGCGCGTCGCCCGCGAGGTGGACTGGAAGTACGAGGTCACCGAGATCGCGTGCCGCGAAGCGAAGAGCGAAGGGCCGCTGCTGCTGTTCGACAAGGTGCGCGGCAGCCGGTTCCCGCTCGCCGTCAACGTGCTCGCAGCGACGCGGCGCGTGGCGTGGGCGCTGGGCCGCACGCCGCGCGCGGTGGGCGCCGAGATCGAGGAGATCTTCCACGCGCTGCCGCCGAAGGCGCTCTCCGACCTCTGGGGGCTGCGCGGCCACGCCGGCCGCGTGCTCGCATCGCGGCCCGCGCGCCTGAGCGGCGGACCGGCGCAGGAGATGTCGCTCGGCGCCGATCTGTCGCCGCTCCCGATCCTGCAGTTGTGGCCCGGCGACGGCGGGCGCTTCGTCACGTTCCCGCTCGTCTTCACCGAGGACCCGCTCACGCGCAAGCGCAACCTCGGCATCTACCGCATGCACGTGTTCGACGAGAAGACGACCGGCATGCACTGGCAGATCGCCAAGGGCGGCGGCTTCCACTATCACCGCGCCGAGCAGCGCGGCGCCGCACTGCCGGTGGCGGTCGCGGTGGGTGCTGATCCCGCCACGTTGCTCTCCGCGGTGGCACCGCTCCCCGAGGGCATCGACGAGCTGGCGTTCGCCGGCTTCCTCCGCGGCCGGCCGACGCGGCTCGCGCGCGCGCGCACGGTCGACCTCTGGGTCCCGGCCGATGCCGAGTTCGTCATCGAAGGCACCGTGCCTCCCGGCGAGCGCCGCCAGGAAGGACCGTTCGGTGATCACTTCGGCCACTACTCGCACGCGGCGCCGTTCCCCGTGTTCCGCATCAACACCATCACCTGCCGGCATTCGCCGGTGTTCCAGGCGAGCGTCGTGGGCAAGCCGCCGCAGGAGGACAAGGTGATGGGCGAGGCGGTGCAGGACATGTTCGCCGGCGTCTTGAGGGTCATCCATCCCGAGATCACCGACCTGTGGGCGTACTTCGAAGCGGGCTTCCACAACCTGCTCGTGGTTGCCGTGGGCAACCGCTATGCGAAAGAGGGCATGAAGACCGCGCTCGGCCTGATGGGCACGGGGCAGCTGTCGCTGACGAAGGTCATCGTGCTCGTGGACGCCGACGTGAACCCCCGCGACCGCCGGCAGGTGTTCGAGGCGATCGCGCGGCACTTCGATCCGGCGGAGGACTTCCTGCTGGTGCCCGGCGTGCCGCTGGACACGCTGGACTTCACCAGCGGGCGGATGAACCTCGGCAGCAAGATGGTGATCGATGCGCAGTCGCACGCCAGTCCCGTGGGCTCGTCGGGCGGCAGCGCGGTGGCCTCCCGCCCTGCCTCCTCACTGCTCGGCAGCATTCCCGACCCGCGCGCGGTCGATGCGCGTGTGAAAGCATGGCGGTTGCTCTGGGGTGGTACACTCGTGGCGCAGGTGACCGGCGATGGCCGCGCCGTGGTGGAGTCGCTCGTCCGCCGGCCCGCGTACGCGGACGTGAAGCTGGTGGTCGCGGTGAGCGAGGACGTGCCGCTCGAGGACGACGAGCTGGTGTTGTGGGGAATCTTCACGCGCTTCGACTGCGCGCGCGACGTGATCCCGGCCGAGATCGAGACGCGCGGTGCCTGGACCACGTGCCGCGGGCCGCTCGGCGTCGACGCGACGTGGAAGAGCGGCTATCCCGAGCCGGTCGTGAACACGTCCGAGGTGATCGCGGGCGTCGAAGCCTGGTGGTCGTCGCGATGAGGCTCGGGATGCTCGGCATGCTGGCCGTGATGCTGGTGGCGCCGGCCGGGGCGATCGGTGCGGAGTCCACGCCG
>DATNFC010000227.1:0-3482 GCA_035606545.1 Candidatus Methylomirabilota bacterium | reverse complement strand
GCCAGCACGGCGTGCTCGCCGCCCGCGAGGAACGCCTTCATGTCGCCGGCGAGCAGGTGGTTGAACGGCTCCTTCGTCCGCCACTCGGGGTGCTGCGGCGCCAGCGCCTTCACGCGATCGAGCGCAAACTGGAGCTGGAAGTAGAGGGGCTGCTCGGCCCACAGCGTGCCGTCGTTATCGAACACGGCGATGCGCTCGGCCACCGGTACGTAGCCCGCACCACCGAGCGTGGTGACGTTCGCGACGAAGCGCTGGATCGCCGCCTTCGCGGCGCCGTCGTTCCACGAGGCCAGCGGCGTGGCCTCCGTGCCGCGGCGCGGATGGGTCTGGGTGTCCGGGCTGCAGGCCAGCGCGAGCAGCAGGGGCAGGGCTGTGACGAGCGACGACCGCCGCATGCGATGACCTCCAGTGGACGGCCCGCGCCGGAGCCTCAGTGTTTCGCGCTCCTGCCGGTGCGCCACTTCGTGTATGGACCGGTCAAGACCAGGCCGACGAGGAACGCCAGCATCACCGCCGCGGGGATGGCCTTGTTGTCGGGTGCGAGCGCGCCCGCGATCGCCATCGCCACGCCCGGGTGCCGGCTCGCGGTGGAGAGCGCGAGCACGGTGCGGTCGTCCTCGTCGGGTCCGCCGAGCAGGTGTCCCACGCCCAGGCTCACGAGCACGAACACCATGACCGCGACCACGGTGAAATGGCCCACGGACCACGTCAGCGCCGGCCATGATCCGGCGAGGACGACGATCGCGGTCACGCCCAACACGGCGGACCCGACCGTGGACAATGCCTGGCTCGCGCGCTCCGCGAAGCCGGCCCCGAACTGGCGAACCAGCACGCCCGCGAGCAGCGGGGCGAACACCGAGCCGCCCACGACGCGCGCGATCAGGCTCGCCGGTACCGTCAGCGTGAGCCCGAACCAGCGGCCGATGGCCGCAACCGAGAGCGGGACCGCCGCGATCGCCAGCACGGCCGACAGCGCGAGCAGCCCGATCGCATAGGACGCGCTGCCGCCTGCCTTCATCTGCTTCGACGGCAGCACCGGCGGCACGGGGGAGACGGCGAGCAGGACGAGCGCCAGCTCCACCTGGGGCTCGAGCTTGAAGCCCGCCGCGATCCCGGCCGCGACCAGCGGCATCACCACGTTCATCGACAGCACCGAGCGCACGAGCAGCGCGGGCTGGCGCAGGAGGTAGGTGAGGTCACTGGGGAGCGTGCGCAGCCCCAGGCCGAACACGATCAGCGCGAGGCTGACCTGGAGCAGGACCGGGATCAGTTGCGTAAGCGTCATCGCAGCAGTCCCCGGCAGCGGGTCACGCCCTCTCCGACGATTTCGAGCCCGACGAGAGCTTGCTGACCGCGACGCCGATCAACGCCCACACGAACATCGCCACGCCGACACCGGCGCCATAGATCCAGTACACGACGTGGGCGGCCTGACTATTGAACTGGCTCAGCGCTACCGGGGGGACGGCCTTGAGGAACAGTTTGAAGTACCACTCGCCGATCCCGACCCCCAACCCGACGCTGACGAGAAACAGGAGCAGGAACGTCCAGGTCTTGCCGGACATGAAGACGGCCTCCGTTGACATGGGGTGCGTGGCGATTGCCCCGCGCCCCGCCCGCGCCGGGCGCGAGGTTCAGGTGAGCATGCCGAGGATCTTGGTGAGGATGTCCTTGAGCGGGATCTCGAGCGAGGCGACCGGGAGCAGTGGCGCCGCGGCGGGCAGCAGCGCGGCGAGGATCGGCTGCAGGCCGATCGGGAGCGGGCGCATCCGCGTCGCCAGCTCGTACAACGTGGCCACGTCTGCGGCCGGGCCGATCTCGGGCGCGTCCAGGATCGCGTCGTCCTCGACCGTGCGGCCCTCGACCCAGCGCTCGTGCAGGCCACGCACGTGGCGGCCCGCGAGCGTCCCGTACTGGAACCGCCCGCGCATGCGCACGCGACGGAGCTTCTGACCGAACGCCGTGAGCGGGCAGAGGGCGAGCACGACCAGAAGCACGACCAGCGCGATGAGCGGCCCCTGGAACTGCTCCAGGCGCATGTGCTCCTCGAGCATCTGCTGCGCCACCGCGGCGCAGACCATCCCCGAGATCGTCAGCACGACGAGACTGAACGCTGCGGGCTGGAGTTGGACGAAGCCCAGGCCGCCGACGCGGTCCGGGTGCGACGGCACGAGCTGCAGGTCCAGCCGCGCGATGCGCACGAACAGGATCCACGTCAGCAGGAGCCGCCACAGCCACGACAGCAGCATGAGCAGGAACAGCGGCCGCACCACGAACGTGGACCACGCCATGCCGAACCCCCCGGACGTCGTGCCCGCGAGCTCGGCGTTGAGCGGGTGGCGCGTACCCAACCACGTCGCCAGCACGACGACGGCGGCAAGCAGGCCCCACACGAGCTTCGAATCGCGCAGGCGCCGTGCCGATGCGATCACGGCGTCGAACGCGGAGCGATCCGTGGTGCGGATGAGGCCCGAGGCCGGGAAGTTGGTGACGATCGCGCCGATGACGCGGTCGGCGATCGGCTCCGTGAACACGAGCAGCGGCAGCGCGAACAGGCAGCGCACGTGCAGCTCCACGTGGCGGACCACACCGTCGCTCCAGATCAGCTCCGCGAGCCGCCCGCCGGCCGCCGCCCACGCCGCGATCGGCAGCCAGCTGATGCTGGCGACGAGGAGCGCCCGCCGCCCGGCATGGAAGCCCTCAGATGGCACGAGGCGCAGCGCGCGCGCGAGCCGCATGAGCGGGTCGTCGAGGAGCGAGAACGCGGTCTCCGGCGCGGCGACCGGGCGATCCGTCACAAGTCCTCCCCGTGGAGTGCGCCTCGTGAACCCATGCATGAGACCCGCGGGGACCGTAGTGCGGGGCTTCGAGCTTGGCAACACCGCCGGTCCAGTGGACGGCGCGCGGCAGGCCCTGCCATGCTCCGCGCGGTCCTGTCGCCCGCACGCTCACGCTCACGGAGGCCGCATGGTGAACTGGCTGCTCAAGCTGCGGTGGCTCGCGGTGGTCATCGCGTTCTTCGGCGCCCTGCACGCGATCGCGTTCGTGGTCCTCGGCGCGATCCGCGGGATCGAGGGCTATCGCCTGCTGTTCCGCGGGCCGCCGTGGACCGGGGAGGAGACGCCGGGCCTCTACATCGCGCGCTCGATCGACACGTTCCTGCTGGCGATGGTGTTCCTCGTGTTCTCGGTCGGCGTGCTCGAGCTGTTCGCCGCCCACAACGACGAGCGCGGGCTGGAACGGGTGCCGGCATGGATGCGCGTCAAGAGCCTCTCCGACCTCAAGTTCATCATCTGGGAGGCGATCCTGGTGGCGCTGGTCGTCGCCAGCGTCGAAGCACTGGTCGCCGCCGGGCACCAGATCGAGTGGAGGGCGCTGGTGCTGCCGGTCGCGCTGCTGATCCTCTCGGCTGGGCTCTTCCTGGCGAAGAAGTCGCACTGACAGCGGCTGAAGCTGGCTGCCTGAAAGCGCGGCGCGGGGCC
>DATNFC010000226.1:0-4834 GCA_035606545.1 Candidatus Methylomirabilota bacterium | reverse complement strand
CCGAGGAAGTCGCTGATCAGGAACACGATCGCCTTCTGCTTCAGCAGGTGCATGACGAACTCCAGCGCCGCCGTGGGGTTCGTGCCGCGCCGCCGCGGCTGGAACAGCAGGATGTCGCGGATCAGCCGCATCACGTGCTGCTTGCCCTTGCGCGGCGGGATGAAGCGCTCGACGTCGTCGGTGAAGAACAGCAGCCCGACCTTGTCGTTGTTCGTGACGGCGGAGAACGCGATCGTGGCCGCCACCTGCGCCGCCTGCTCGAGCTTGAACTGCGAGCGCGTGCCGAAATAGCCGGAGCCCGAGGCGTCGACGCACAGAATCACGGTCAGCTCGCGCTCCTCGACGAACTTCTTCACGAACGGCTTGTCCATGCGCGCCGTGACCTTCCAGTCGATCGAGCGCACGTCGTCGCCGGGCAGGTACTCGCGCACATCGATGAACTCCATGCCCTGCCCCTTGAACGTGGACTTGTACTCGCCCACGAACGTGGAGCTCACGACCTTCCGCGTGCGCAGCTCGATGCGACGGAGCTTCTTCAGGAACTCGGCGGAGAGCACCTCACGGCACCTCGACCGACGCGAGGATGCGCTGGATCACGTCATCCGTCGTCATCTCCTCGGCCTCGGCCTCGTAGCTGAGGATGATCCGGTGTCGCAGCACGTCGGCCGCCAGCTCCTTCACGTCCTCGGGGATCACGAACCCGCGCCGGCGCAGGAATGCCATCGCGCGCGCGGCCACGGTGAGGTTGATCGAGGCGCGCGGCGAGGCGCCGAAGCGGATCAGCGGCTTGAGCTCGGCGAGCCCCACCTTCTCCGGCTCGCGCGTGGCGAACACGAGGTCGAGGATGTAGTCCTTGAGCTTGCGGTCGATGTAGATCGACTTGCACAGCTCGCGCGCCTGGATGATGTCGGCCGGCGCCACGACCGCGGCGGTCGGCGGCGCGCCGGTCACCGCGATGCGCTCGACGATCTCGCGCTCCTCCTCGCGGCTCGGGTACGAGATCTTGATCTTCAGCAGGAAGCGGTCGAGCTGCGCCTCGGGCAGCGGGTAGGTGCCCTCCTGCTCGATCGGGTTCTGCGTCGCCAGCACGAGGAACGGGTCATCCAGCTTGTAGCTCTGCTCGCCGAGCGTGACCTGGCGCTCCTGCATGGCCTCGAGCAGCGCGCTCTGCACCTTGGGCGGCGTGCGGTTGATCTCGTCGGCGAGGATCAGGTTCGCGAACACCGGTCCCTTGCTGGTCACAAACTCGCCGGTGCGCTGGTTGTAGATCATGGTGCCGACGATGTCGGACGGCAGCAGGTCGGGCGTGAACTGGATGCGCTGGAACTTCGCCCGGATCGCGGCGGCGAGTGTCTTGACCGCGTACGTCTTGGCGAGGCCCGGCACGCCTTCGATCAGGATGTGGCCGTTCGCGAGCAGGCCCACGAGCATGCGGTGGACCAGGTACTGCTGGCCGACGATGGCTTTCGAGACCTCGGCGGTGATGGTCTGGACGACCACGCTCTCGCGCTCGATGCGCTCGTTGACCGCCTTGATCTCGTCCGTCTGGATCGACATCTCGTCCTCCGAACCGATGACCCCAAAGGCTTCAAGATCCGTGTCGCGGGCAGAGAAAACCCGCGACACAGTCGCGACGCGTGGCCGCTGCCAGAAGCGGCCGGGGCTCGCGATGTCCACGGGAACCCGTGATTCTATTCAGCCGACTCGCGTCCGGGTCAAGCGCGGGCAAAATCCCCGTGGTACTGCCGGGCGCGATGGCACCACCTCAGGTCCGACAGCGTCCCGCGCTCGCCGGTTGGCGAGCTTCGGGCGCGTTCGCCGCCGCGCGCGCCGCGGTCGGCGCGATGACTCGTTCTCAACGCGGCCACTGCGCCGTGAGCGCCACGAGCCCCGCGGGCAGGCGTGGCGCCCATGTCTGCGGAGCGTGCACGCCGTTCGGCACTTCCACATACGTGACGCGGTAGCCCTTCGCCTGGAGCGCATCGCGGAACGAGCGGTTTGCCGAAAGTATCGACGGTGCGCTGCCGCCGAGCGCGCCGTGCGACTCGGTGGACCCCACTTCGAGCCAGAAGCGAACGTCGCCCCGCGGCCAGCCGGCCACCTGCGCCGTGAGCCATTCCCAGGGCGGCGCGTTCGAAGCTTCCGCCCCACGCCAGTAGGCCCCGCTCTGCGACAGCACGTTGCCGAACAGTCCTGGCCGCTTGAGCGCGACGTGCGCGGCCGCGAGCCCGCCAGCGCTCGATCCGGTGACGATGACCCGCCTTGGGTCGTGCGTCACGTGCCATCCGTTTCGCGCCCAGGGCAGGAGCTCATCCGCAAGAAAGTCCACGAACCAGGCGCGGTTCGCGAGGTCGTCGAGTCGCACCGCGCCGCTCGAATCGTCGAGCAGCACCGCGACGAGCCGCGGGATCCGGCCGGCGGCGCAAAGCGAGTCGAGGATGCGCGGGAGTGGGATCTCGTCGACGTACTCGCCGCCGTCGAACGCGAGCACCAGCCCGAGGCCCGTGTCGCGCGCGGCCGCATAGCCGGGCGGCGTGTACACCCAGCCGTGGCGCGTGCGCCCCTGGTGCCGGCTCGGAATCGCGAACGGCACCACATCGCCCGAGCGGATCCCTCGCGGCGTCGCCGGGACCTGTGCCGTGTCGGGAGCGGGCGCGGCCGCGAGCGAGACGAGCGCCGCGAGCGCGGCGGCTCCGACGCCCAACGTCCGGTTCATCGCTTCCGCGCCACGACGCGATACGCGCGCGCCCAGCGGTGCGTCGGCAGCGCACGCAGCACCACGTTCGCCGCGTGCACCCAGTCGTTCGCGGCGCCGCCGAAGTGCGGCAGCGCGCGCGCCTCGAAGCCGCGCCTGGCAAGCCGCGCCGCGAGGTCGCGGCCGTCGAAGAGCTGCTCGAGCACGTAGCCCCACTCGGGCTCGCGCGGGCACTGGCCGCGGGCGTAGCGGCTCGCCGGCGGCGGGCCACCGCGCAGGTGCGAGCCCACCGCATCGACGATCTGCGCGCGGTCCATGCCCGAGGTGAGCCGCGCCAGCTCGCCGGCCCGCTCGGCCGGCACCTCCGGGAAGCGCTCGCGGACGATGCGCTCGCGCCGCTTCACCATGGGCTCGGGCACGGTCTCCGAGCCGAACGGGCCCTCGGGCCCGTTCTCGAGCCGGGCCCAGAACTCGGTCACGTGCGCGCGAATCCTCGGGTTCGCGCCGTTGTTGCCGTCCGAGACCACGACCTGGCCGCCCGGGCGCAGCACGCGCGCGCACTCGTCCAGGAACGCGTCCACGTCGAAGTAGTGCGAGATCGCCTCGATGGAGAGCACGATGTCAGCGCTGCTGGTGCGCAGCGGCATCACGCTGGCATCGCCGCGCACGTGCAGCACACGCCGCGCCAGGTCCGGGAAGTGGGACGCGTTGACGCGGGCGTGCGACTCGGTCATGGGCGTGTGCACCTCGAGCGCCACGACGCGCTCGGCGCGCCAGTGGGCGAGCAGGTTCGAGACCATGCCAAAGCCGGAGCCCACGTCCACGACCACCTTGCCCGCGACGCCGCCCACCAGGTCCATGAGCTGGCGCTTGGCGCGCGCCCACGTGCGCAGTCCCTGGTCGTTCGCGAGGTCGCCGTGGTAGCGGTGGAACCAGGGATCGGTGCCGGCGGGCGGGCTCGCGAGCGCCGCGCGCGCGGCGCGGACGAACGCCGGCGGCGCGGACAGGCCGGCGGGAACGCGCTCCTCGGCATCGTGGGTGGACATGGCGCAGCGTAGGAAACCACAGCGCGTGCGCAGGCGGAAGAGCCGGTTCGCGCCTCGGCGCTAGCGGCGGACCGCCTCCGCGAACATCGACTCCAGCCGCGCGAGCCCCTGTTCGATCGCCGCCACGGAGACGGCCCCGATCGAGAGCCGGAACCAGCCATCCTCGCGCGCGAGCGCGAACGCCTGGAACGGCACCACGGCGACGCCGGCCGCATCGAGCAGCAGCTTGCGCACGTCGTCGTTCGTGCGCAGCGCGCGCCCGCGCACGGTGCCGCCGAGCGGGAAGCGCGCCGAGAGGTAGAGCGTGCCCTCGGGCGCGACCGCCTCCACCGGGATGCCGCGCGCCCGCATGCGTACGAGGCCCGCGTGCAGCGCCTGCAGCCGCACGCGCAGCCGCTCGGCCATCTGGCCCCTGAACTCCTCGAACGCGTGCTCGTCGGAAAGAAACTCCGCGGTCGCCACCTGCTCGGGCTTCGGCGCCCACGCGCCGACGTGACCGAGGAGATCGCTCAACCGCGCCGTCACCACCGGGTGGGCCAGTGCCCAGCCCACGCGCAGCCCGGTCGCGGCGAGCGATTTGGAGATGGCATCGATCAGCACCGTCCACGGCGCCACCTCGGGCACGAGCGCCGGCGGCGTCACCGGGGACGTGCGCTCGAGCGTCGTCGCCCAGTAGACCTGGTCGAACATCAGGAACACCGGCCGCTCGCCCTTTGCCTCGCGCCGACGGTTCTCGTCGACGATGGCGTGGCAGATCGCGGTGAGCACGTCCGGATCGATGCCGGTGCCCGTGGGGTTGAGCGGCGAGGTGAGCGCCACCAGGCGCGCCTCCGGGAGGGCCGCCGCCACCTGGTCGGCGGTGGGATGGAAGCGGTGTTCGCGCCGCACCTCGAGCGGGACCGCGCGCGCGCCCGTCAGGTAGGCGTAGTGGTTGTTGTTCCACGACGGCACCGGGAACACCACCGACTCGCCCGGATCCACCAGCGCGCGGTACGTGGCGTAGATGAGCGGCCGCGCGCCGCCGGCCACGATGACCGATTCGAGCGGGTAGTCGAGCCCCAGCTCGCGCCGGTAGAACTCGACGATCGCCTTA
>DATNFC010000225.1:0-6740 GCA_035606545.1 Candidatus Methylomirabilota bacterium | reverse complement strand
CAGCGTCGTGTTCCGAGACGCCGACGGCCACGCGCTCGCGTTGGGCGCTCTCCAGCGCGAGGGCGACGGCGTGCACGCGCGACCGGCGGTCGTGTTCCCGTGGGCCGTGGCTACGGGTAAGCGCTGATGGCGAACACGGTCGCGGTGGGGGTCTTCGACGGGCTCCACGTTGGACATCGCGCGCTCTTCGAGCGCGCGCTCTCACGAGCGGGCGGCGGGACCTGTGTGGCCGTGAGCTTCGAGCCGCATCCGGACGTCGTGCTGGCGCGCGAGTTCAAGCCCATGGCGCCGCTCACGCCGCTGCCCGAGAAGCGCGCGCGGCTCGCGCGCATGGGCGTCGAGCTCCACGTGATCGCGTTCACGCGCGAGCTGGCAGCACTCGAGCCCGAGGCGTTCGTGAGCCGTCACCTGGTGGCGCCGTTCACGCCCAAGTGGCTCGTGGTCGGCGAAGACTTCGCGCTCGGGCGCGGTCGCGCCGGCACGGTGGCGAAACTCCGCGAGCTCGGAGGACTGCACGGCTTCGAGGTCGAGGCCGTGCCGCTCGAGCGCGAGGGCGGCGAGCCGGTGACGAGCACGCGGATCCGCCAGCTGTTGGGTGAAGGCCGCGTCGCTGACGCCGCGCGATCGCTCGGGCGGCCGTACGGCTTCACCGCGCTCGTCGTCGGCGGAGATCGCTTGGGACGCACGCTCGGCTTCCCGACCGCGAACCTGCGCCTCCATGACGAGCAGCAGGTCCCGGCGCACGGCATCTACGCCGTGTGGGCGCGCGTCGCCGGGGAGTCGCAATGGCGCATGGGGGCGATGAGCGTCGGCGTGCGGCCCACGTTCGGCGGCGGCCTGCGCACGCTCGAGGTGTTCCTGCTGGACTTCGAAGGCGATCTCTACGGCCGCGACCTGACCGTGGCGTTCGTCGACTGGCTAAGGCCCGAGCAGGCGTTCCCGGGCGCCGAGGCGCTGGTGGCGGCGATGCGCGCGGACGTGGCGGTCGCGCGCGGGCGCTTGGCCGCGGCGGGCGTGCCGGCCGACTGACCGGGCCGGAGCGGCAAGTCGTGGCCAGTGCTCCGAAGATTGCGGATGACGCCGAAGCCGGACCCAAGCCGTTGTGATTTCGAGCGGACCTGGCGTGTAACCGATCGATCCGCACTGTATCTGCAATCTTCGGAGCACAAGGCAAGTCGTGGCGGACCCTGTGTTTGCGCCCTATGAAAATGCCCATTCCGCCGTGCTGGCCGCGTGTGCCCGAGGCTGCTATATTCCCGTGTCGCCCCGGACCCTCAGGGTTCCCACAACACGCGCTTCCCGACGAGACCTGACACTCGCGGGCAGGGCCGGGCACTCACCCCGTTCAGGAGCCAGTCCCTTGACGCTGACCAAGGAACAAAAGCTGGGCATCATCGAGAAATTCAAGACGCACGAGGGCGATTCGGGTTCACCGGAGGTTCAGATCGCCCTGCTCACCGAGAAGATCAACTACCTCACCGAGCACTTCAAGGTCCACAAGCGCGACCACGCGTCGCGTCGCGGCCTGCTCCGCATGGTCGGACAGCGCCGGCGACTGCTGGACTATCTGAAAGCCACCAAGGTCGAGCGCTACCGAAAGGTCGTGAAGGACCTGGGACTTCGCCGCTAGGGAATCCTCGCGGCATCGAGACGCCGCCCTCGTGGGCGGCGTTCTCATAAGGACGGGGAGGGCCCCCGTCCGACCCATCGCGCGCCGCACGCTCGACTGGGTGGACAGCGGCCGGGAAGGTCCCGGCTGCATGCGAGAAGACAGGAAGTGGAATGTCCGAACACAAAGTAACGATCGACATGGGAGGCAAGGAACTCACGATCACCACCGGTAAATGGGCCAAGCTGGCAGGCGGCTCGGCGGTGGTGCAGCTCGGCGGCACGGTGGTGCTGGTGGCCTCGAGCGCGGCGAAGTCGGCGAAACCGGGCCTCGACTTCGTGCCCCTGACGTGCGACTACCGCGAGCGCACGTACGCCGCGGGCAAGATCCCCGGCGGCTTCTTCAAGCGCGAGGGGCGTCCCACGGAGAAGGAGACGCTGTCGAGCCGGCAGATGGATCGCCCGATCCGGCCGCTCATGCACAAGCAGTGGACGTACGAGACCCAGATCATGGCGACCGTGGTGTCGTCGGACCAGGAGCATGACGCCGACGTGCTGGCGCTGATCGGCGGCTCCACGTCGCTGGTGCTCTCCGACATCCCGTTCCCCGAGCCCGTCGCCGGCGTGCGCGTGGGCCGCGTCGACGGCCAGTTCATCGCCATGCCGACGTTCGCGCAGCTCGACGAGAGCGATATGGACGTGGTCGTGGCCGGCACCGCGAACGACATCATCATGGTCGAGGGCGGGAGCCGCGAAGTGACCGAAGCCGACATGGTCGGCGCGCTCGAGTTCGCGATGCAGCAGATCAAGAAGCTCGTCGCCGCGCAGAACGAGCTGGTGAAGCTCGCCGGCAAGCCAAAGCGCGCGCCGGTCGAGAAGGTGGACGTGAGCGAGCTCGAGCGCGAGCTGCGCGCGCAGTATACGAACCGCCTGCGCGACGCCATCCGCATTCCCGGCAAGGAAGCGCGCCAGGAGGAGCTGGACCTCATCACCAAGGCGGCCGAGGCGGCCCTGGCCGAGAAGTACGGCGACAAGGCCGTGTTCATCGGCAAGCTCCTGCACGACGTCGAGCGCGACGAGCTGCGCGAGATGATCCTGCGCGACGGCATCCGCGCCGACGGCCGCAAGCCCGACCAGATCCGTCCGATCACGATCGAGGTCGGTCTGCTCCCGCGCACGCACGGCTCGTGCCTGTTCACGCGCGGCGAGACGCAGGCCCTCGTCGTCACCACGCTGGGCACCAAGGCCGACGAGCAGCGCGTCGAGGAGCTCGAGGGCCAGTCGTGGAAGAGCTACATGCTGCACTACAACTTCCCGCCGTTCTCCGTCGGCGAGACGCGGCCGATCCGCGGCCCGGGCCGGCGTGAGATCGGTCACGGCGCGCTCGCCGAACGCGCGGTGGAGCCGGTGATCCCCGCGGACACGAGCTTCCCCTACACGATCCGCATCGTCTCGGACATCCTCGAGTCGAACGGCTCGTCGTCGATGGCCTCGGTGTGCGGCGCGTCGATGGCGCTCATGGACGCGGGCGTGCCGGTGAAGGCGCCGGTGGCCGGCGTCGCCATGGGGCTCATCAAGGAAGGCGAGCGCGTCGCGGTGCTCACCGACATCCTCGGCGTGGAAGACCACCTCGGGGACATGGACTTCAAGGTCACGGGCAGCACGGAGGGCATCACCGCGTTCCAGATGGACACCAAGATCGGCGGCATCTCGTTCGCGATCATGAAGAACGCGCTCGAGCAGGCCCGGGTCGGACGGCTGTTCATCCTCGGCAAGATGAAGGATTGCCTGCCGGCGCCGCGCACCGAGATGAGTCCGTACGCGCCGCGTATCACCATCCTGCACATCCACCCCGACAAGATCCGCGAGGTCATCGGGCCGGGCGGCAAGGTGATCAAGAAGATCACCGAAGAGACCGGCTGCCAGATCGACATCGAGGACACGGGTGAGGTCCGCATCGCGGCCACGAACATGGAAGGCAGCAAGCGGGCCGAGGAGATCATCCGCAACATCACGGAGGATCCCGAGGTGGGCCGCGTGTACCAGGGCAAGGTGCGCAGCATCGTCAACTTCGGCGCGTTCGTGGAGATCGTGCCCGGACGCGACGGGCTGCTGCACGTGTCCGAGATCGACTGGGGCCGCACCGAGAAGGTGGAGGACGTGCTGAACGTCGGGGACCTGGTCATGGTGAAGGTCGTGGACGTGGACCGGGACGGCAAGATCCGCCTGTCGCGCCGCGCCCTCATCCCGCAGCCGGAAGGCTACGTGGGTGCGGGGGTGGGCGGGGGTGGGGACCGCCATCGCGGCCGTGACCGCGATCGGGACCGCGACCGCGGTCCCCGGCGCCGCTAACCGGAGTCGCACCCAACGGCGGGCCGCCTCTGGCCCGCCGTTGGCGCTTCCGGCGCTCCCCTGTACGCTTTTCCCTGGCCTCCGACCCGCGGCTCCAGCCGCGGGGCTTCGCGCCACCCCGCTCCAGGACCTCATCCCATGCACCGCGAACGCGCCCGACCCGCTTCCGCGGGTACCCCCGGCCAGGAGCTGGAAACGTCCATGCATCCCGTGACTCCCGAGAGTGTCCCTCACCCCCTGGGTCCGATGCGCGCCGACGTGGTCAAGACCGTGCTCCCGAGCGGCGTCACCGTGATCAGCCAGTCGCTGCCCGATCGCAGGACGCTGTCGCTCGGCGCCTGGCTGCGGACCGGCTCGCGCGACGAGCCCCGCGAGCGGCTGGGGATCACGCACTTCATCGAGCACATGATGTTCAAGGGCACGCCGACGCGCGACGCGCGCACGATCGCCGCGAGCCTCGAATCGCTCGGCGGCCACCTCGACGCGTTCACCTCGCGCGAGCAGGTGTGCTACACGGCGCGCGTGCTGAGCGAGCACCTCGGTCAGGCCGTGGACGTGATCTCCGACATCGTCTGCCACTCGCGCTTCGACGAGATCGAGCTCGAGCGCGAGAAGAGCGTCATCCGCGAGGAGATCCTGTCCTACGAGGACAACCCGGAGGCGAAGGTCTCGGACCAGCTCTCGGAGCAGCTGTGGGGCGATCACGCGCTCGGCCGGCCGATCCTCGGCACGGTCGAGACCGTGAACGCGCTGACCCGCGAACGGCTGCTGGAGGAGGTCACGCGCCGATTCCGCGCCGAGGACATCGTCGTCGTGGCCGTGGGCGGGCTCGATCACGCGCAGCTCGCGGACGAGGTTGCGCGTGGCTTCACGCTGCCCGCGGGCTCGCCGCCGCCGCGCGACCGCTCGCCCGAGCCGCACCGGCCGAGCGTGCGCCACGACGAGAGCGACCTGCAGCAGGTCTACCTGTCGCTGGGCGCGCGCGGGCTGCCGTCCGCCGCGCCCGAGCGGCATGCGTTGCGCGTCGCCGAGACACTGCTCGGCGGCGGCATGAGCTCGCGGTTGTTCCAGCGCATCCGCGAGGACGCCGGGCTCGCGTACTTCGTCTCCACGTCGCTCGACTTCCTGCGCGACGGCGGCGCGATCGGCATCGACCTCGGCGTGTCGCCCGACAAGTCGCGCGAGGCGCTGCGGCTGCTGCGCGAAGAGCTCGACCGGCTGCTCCAGGACGGTCCGAGCGCGGACGAGGTCGAGGCGGCGAAGATGCAGATCAAGGGCTCGGTGGTGATGGGCCAGGAGAGCGTCTCGAGCCGCATGTACCACGTCGCCCGCCAGGAACTGCAGTTGGGCATTCAGGTCCCGACCGAGCAGCAGCTCGAGCAGCTGATGGCGATCCAGCTCGATGAGGTGGTCGAGTCGCTGCGGCGGCTCGTACGGCCCGAGCGCTTCTCGCTCGCGGTGCGCGGCCCGGCTGACGGCGACCCGATCGGCCCGGCGGACTGGCCGCTCGGGAACGGCGCGGACTAGACGGGGCCCGGGCCGCCGCGCCCGCTCACCAGCGGAACCCCGCGCGCGCCATGCGCTCGGCGGCCTCGCGGCAACGCGATTCGTCGACGCACAACGCGATCCGCACGTAGCCCTCGCCGGCCCGGCCGAAGCCCGAGCCCGGGGCGACGACGATGCCGGTGGCCTCGAGCAGCTCGGTCGTGAACTGGAGCGAGCTCGTGTAGCGCTGCGGGACCGGCAACCACAGGTAGAGCGTGGCGCGCGGCAGCTCGATCGGATAGCCCAGGGGTTCGAGCTGCGAAAGAAACGCCTCGCCGCGCTTCCGGTACAGCCGCGCGGCGTCGGCGCAGTAGTCCTGCGGGCCGCTCAGCACCGCGATCCCCGCGCGCTGGATCGCCATGAACACGCCGAAGTCCATGTTCGACTTGATGCGGGTGAGGTTCGCGACGATGTCGGCGTTGCCGGCGGCGAAACCGAGGCGCCAGCCCTGCATCGAGTAGCTCTTCGAGAAGGAGTGGAACTCGAGCGTGCGCTCGCGGTCGCGGTCGTGCTGCAGGAACGAGCGCGCACGATAGGTGGGATCGAGCGGCAGGTCGCAGTAGGCGATGTCGCTCAACACGAACAGGTCGTGGGTGCGGGCGAACGCGAGGATCTCGTCGTAGAGCTCCGCGGTCTCGGTGCCGCCGGTCGGGTTGTTCGGGTAGTTGACGCAGATGACTTTCGCCGACGCCGCGTCAGCGGCGGAGATCGCTGCGAGATCGGGGTGGAAGCGCCGATCGGCACGCAGCGGCACCTCGACGAGGCGCACCTGGGCCAGCGCCGCCACGCCCAGGTAGGCCGGGTAGCACGGCGTGCACATCAGCACGGTGTCGCCCGGGTTCAGGTGGGCGAGGAAGAACTTGGCGATGCCCTCCTTCGAGCCGACGAGCGCGAGGGCTTCCCGGGCGGGATCCACCTCGACGCCGAAGCGGCGGCCGTACCAGGCCGATACCGCTCCTCGGAACTCCGGCAGCCCGTTGAACGAGGGATAGCGGTGGTTCTGCACCTTGGGGTCCAGCAGCGCGGCCTGGAGCGCATCGAGTGCGACCTGCGGCGGGCGGATGTCCGGGTTGCCGACGCCGAGGTCGATGACGTCGACGCCCTGGCGGATCTTTTCGTCGCGAACCTGAAACAGTCCGGCGAGCGAATAGGGAGGCACGTTCTGGAGTCGTTCCGACGCCGCAAGGCGAGGTTTGACAGGCGATTGGCTCGACGACATAGTCGCCCCCTGGATG
>DATNFC010000224.1:0-4287 GCA_035606545.1 Candidatus Methylomirabilota bacterium | reverse complement strand
AAGATCTGCTACGTCGAGATCCCCGCGACGGACATCGCGCGATCCGCGACGTTCTACACCACCGTGTTCGGCTGGAAGACGCGCACCCGCGGCGATGGCTCGACCGCGTTCGACGACGGCGTCGGCGAGGTGAGCGGCACGTGGGTGCTGGGCCGAAAGCCCATGACCGAGGTCGGGCTTCTCTTCTACGTCATGGTGGACGACGCCGAAGCGACCGTGAAAGCCGTGCGTGCCGCCGGCGGCGAGATCGTGCAGGAGATCGGCGCGGACGCGCCCGAGATCACGGCGCGTTTCCGTGATCCGGGCGGGAACGTGATCGGCCTCTACCAGCAGCCCGCGGGCAGGTAGCTCAGCGCTCGAGCACCACGAACCGCCGGCTCACGCGGCCGGCCGCCGTCTCGAGCAGCGCGAGGTACACACCAGGTGCGCCGGGTGTCGCCCACCGCGCCTGGTGCGGCCCGGCGTCGAGTGCTTCGTCGGTGAGCGTGGCGATCCGACGCCCGGCGAGATCGAGCACGGTGACCCGAGCGTGGCCCGGCGAGGGGAGCGTGTACGCGAACTGCGCCGGGCCCCGGGCCGGGTTCGGGCTCACGCTGAGCGCGATGCCCGTGGCGCCCGGCTGCGGCCGCGGTACATCGAGCACCGCGGAGAGCGGCACGCGGGAGAGGTTGTGGCTCGGGTGGCCGTGCACGAGACCGTAGCCCGCCTGGTAGAGGTAGCCGTTGTACGTCGCGAACGGATAGGCATTCGAACCCGAGCCGAGCACGTGCCAGTCGCTGCCGGTCCAGTGCGCGATCGTCTCCGCGGTCGAGTCGTCCGGCAGACGGAACTCGCCGCTCGCGTACAGTTCCCCGCCCTCGACGCGCAGGCTGTAGACCGCGACGGCACGCGTCCCCATCGGCTGCCACTGCGTCCCGTCCCAGATCGCCACGCCGGGAAGCGCTGTTCCCGCGGACGCCGTGAATCCGCCGCCGATCACCGGCTGCCCCTGCCAGTCCGCCACCGCGTCGACATAGCCGTCGACGCCAGCTCCAGCGGTCTGCCAGTTGGCGCCGTCCCAGAACGCGACGTTCGGCGAAGTCGCCGCGCCGGCACCGTCGAACGACCCGCCGACCACGAGGCGTGCGCCTGACGCGCCGGCGGCATACACGATTTGGCCCGTGAGGCCGGCCACAGCGGACCAGTTCGATCCGTTCCAGTGCCAGAGGCCTTCATTACCGAACTCCGAGCCGAGGTAGAGCTGGCTCTGGAACTCCGCGACCGACGTCACATCGTTGGGAGCCCCGGATCCCAGTGCGCTCCACGAGCTGCCGTTCCAGCGAGCGACCCTGGTGATCGGAGTGCCACGAACCGTCACGTTGTAGCCGGCAACGATGAGGTCGCCCTGGAACTCGCCCAACACGATGTACGCGCCACTCAGGCCGCCGCCAAGCGGCCACCAGTGCGTGCCGTCCCACGCCGCGATCCTGGGGGAGGACATCCAGTGGTCCTGATCGGCGACGATCCAGAACAGGCCGCCGACGATGAGCTTGCCGCCCCACGCCCGCATGGCGGTGATCGTGTTCGTGGTGGGACCGTTCATCCCCGGGCTCCAGGGTTCCTGGATCGTGCCCCACTGGGCCCCGTCGTAGGTGACGATCCCGGGCACCACGACCGACCCGTTCGCGACGAGGGCATCTCCCAAGGCGACGAGCTTCGTGCCCCAGGTCCCGACCCCGCGCGCGACCAAGCTCAAGCTGTCCCCAGGGATCGAGGTGAGCGAGACGCCGTCCCACTGCGCAAGCCTCCCAACGGCGCCGGGCCCGTTCGACGCGGACATGTTGATCACGACCTTGCCGTTCCAGCGCGTCATGTACACATTGGGATCCCAGTCCGTGAGCGACCCGGTGCCGCTCCAGGTCGTGCCGTTCCAGCGCATGAGCCCGCCCAGCACGGTCGTGAAGCTGGCGTTCACGATCCTTCCCGACGCAAACAGATCGACGCCGTCGGAGAGCACGTCCTTGACGCCGCCCCCGAACCCCGTGCCGACTGCCTGCCAAACGCTGCCCAGCGCAGCGATCGAGGCGACCCCCTGCGCTGGGCTGCTGGCGCCGCCCGCGACGAGCTTCCCGAGGTGGACCGTGAGTCCCGTCACCTCGCCACCGGAGATCCCCGTGCCCGCGGCGCTCCACGAGCTGCCGTCATAGGCGGCGACGAGCGACGCGGGAACGCCGTTCACGGCCGTGAATCTCCCGGCCGCGATCAACTCGCCCTGGTACTCGGCGAACTTCCGGACGTTGCCGTTCGCCGTGCCGAGCGTGTCCCACACGGCGCCATCGAGCTGGAGGATCGCGAACCGCGTTGGAGGGTAGGCGTTCGTCGCGACGATCAAGTGGTCGTTCCACACACCCAGCGCATCCACGAATCCGGTCAGGCCCGGAAGCGCCTCGAACCTCGTGCCATCCCACGTGACCAGGTTCGATGCGGATACGGATCCCGCGATACCCGAACAGGGAAGCACGAGCTTCCCCTGCCACTCGAGGAGAAAGGGGCTGGTGCCGGCGGCACGATTGGCCGGCGTCACGAATCCCTCCCACGCGGCGTCCTCGGGCAGGGACATCGTGGCGTGCGATGAGAGGCTGGGAATGTCGGCGCGTTGCGAGTGCACGGACTGCCAGAGCGGCACGAATCCTTGTGTCTCGGCGGAGGGCGCGGCGGCAACCGCGAGTGGCTGCGACGAGGCGAGTGCAGCGAACGCACCCACGACGAGGGCCGCGACGAGAACACGATGCGCGAGGCGAGGCGTCATGGGCACCCCTCCTTTGCGTGCGGCAGGCATTCGAATGTGCGGCCGGCCGCGGATGGCAGCGAGCAGCCGCGACGCCGACCGGAGGCGGACTCCGGATGAGAATCCTAGGACGCGCAACGTCCGGGCGCACCATAAAAAGCGCTCGATGGCGGTCCCGGTCACAAACGGTCGCATCCGAGAGGCCCAACACCACTCCGGCGCGGTGCCACCTCAAGTGCCGGACCGGATCGTCGCGTCGGCGGAGTCAAGCGAATTCAACGCGAGTTCAAGTTCAAGGACTCTCGCGCGATGAACTGCAGGCGGCGCGAACGAGGTAGCGCCGCTGACGGCACTGTTCATCTGCGCGAGGCAACCCGCGCATCAACGCGGTCCGCGTCCGAACACCGACCGGACGTGTCATGGCCCGAACTATGCGCGGCAACGCTGGCACGAAATTGTCTTCGCGGAATCTCGTTGACGCATCGGGCCGGCCGGGGCTAAACAAGATGCATCAGCTCCATGGACGTCCCGGACGAAACGGCTCGCCCAGGGAGCAACGAGACACATCGGGGGCGAGGTGTCGTTCGAGTTCGCGAACTATAAGACCGCCAAGGTCTGAACACTTCGAACGTCTGACTTCAGCCTTCGATCGATGGGGCGCCTGCGGAGACCTGCGGGCGCCCTGTTGAATTCTCGGCGCGCCTGTCGAAACGCACAACGCCCCTCACCCGGCCTTCGTGCCGCGACCCGACTTGCTACTCCGTAGTCGCGCCCTCTCGGCCGTCCCCACCGTCGGCGGCCGCTGCCAACGCGCTCGCCCATCGCCGCACGATCGCCCCTGCAGGCTCCACGGAGTGGATCCCCGCGACGCTCTTGCCCGCCTGCCACAGCTGGGACCGGTCCACGCGCGCGCCGCGCCGGAGGCTCCACGCGGTCTTCACCGCGAAGAACGAGCGCATCGCGTGCTTCGTGCGCGGGTTCCTGAGCAGCCAGCGCTCGAGCGCATTGGCATGGAGCCCCATCCGGCGGATCACCGGCGTGTCGATCACGGCGAGCGGCACGCCGGTCAGGCGCTCGGTCAGGACAATGCCGTTCTCGTCGGCATTGATGATCGCGGCCTTGTAGGACTCAGTGGCGTCGCATTCGCGCGTGGCGATGAACCGCGTCCCGCACTGGACGCCGGCGTAGCCCAGGCGCAGCGCGTCCACGAACGCGGTCGCGTCCCCCACGCCACCCGCGCACACGATCGGCAGTGCGAACGGTAGGAGCTCATCAAAAAGCCGGCGTGGGTCGCGCGCGCCGGCGTGGCCGCCGGCGCGCGCGTTCACCGCGATCAGTCCGTCCACGCCGCCGTCGAGCGCCTTCTTCGCCCACTTCGCCTCGGTGACGTCGTGGTACACGCGGCCGCCGGCCGCGTGCACCTTCTCCGCCACCCAGCGGGGGTCGCCGAGCGAGGTGACGAAGAAGCGCACGCCCTCTTCGAGCGCCTCGTCCACCCAGCGCCTCATGCGGTCGAGATA
>DATNFC010000223.1:0-18504 GCA_035606545.1 Candidatus Methylomirabilota bacterium | reverse complement strand
ACCATGGACGTGGAGGACACGGGACTCAAACCGGACGAGGTCACGTCGCACGCGGAGGAGGAGTCGCATGCGGCGAACCTCATCGACAGCCTTCCCGAGCACTACCGCATCGTCGTGCTGTTGCGACACCAGCAGGACCTGTCGTACGAGGAGATCGCCGAGGCGCTGAACCTCCCCCTGGGCACCGTGAAAGCCCGGATCCACCGGGCCCGCGCGCTGCTCAAGGACAGGCTCCAAGGACCTTCATGAACCGTTGCCCCGAGACCCACAACGTCCAGGACTGGCTGGATGGCACGCTCGAGCCCGAGGCGGCCGCGCGCTTCGAGGCGCACCTCGCCGGGTGCCCCGCGTGCGAGGCCGAGGCCACGGCGTATCGCGTGGTGTTCTCCGAGTTGCGCTCGCTGCCGCTCCTCGACCCGCGCCCCGAGCTGTTCCAGCGCATCATGGACGAGGTGCTCCCGCACCGCGCGCCGCGCTGGGTGCACGCGCTCGGCTGGGCGTATGCCGGGGCGCTCACGGCCAGCGTGCTGGCGATCGGTTCGGCGTGGGTGCTGCCCGCCCCGAACGCGTGGCTGCACGGCGTGATCGCCGCGGCGACGCGCTCGATCACCGGCACGGGCACGTTCGTGCTCCGCTCGCTGACCGATGGTCTCGCGCGCGTCGGCGAGACATTCGCCGGCACCGGCAGCGAGGCACGGATGCTGAAGCTGATGTGGGGCGCGCTCTCGCACCCCGCCATCCTGGTGACGATCGTGGCCGCGATCGCTGTGTGCGCGGGCCTGCTGTGGTGGATGCGTCCGCGCGAGCGGCGCGACTCCGGGGAGATCCCGCATGTCGGCCTGCTGGGCCTCTAGGCAGCATCGGCTGTACTCCGTGGCGGTGCTGGCCGCCACGATCGCATTGAGCGTACCGCTTCCCGCGCACGCGCTGGCCCTGGGCCGGATCACGACGCACGTGCGCGACCGCGGCACACACAAGTTCGAGATCAACGATCACGGCGTCACGGTGGTCACGCGCACGCGCGCAGACGCCGACAGCGACAGCAGCCTGACGTCGTCGCGCAGCATCGTGGACGTCGGGCCCGTCGTCGTGCGCGGCGGTGACAACGGCATCGTGCGCCTGTTCTCGGACGCGGTCGTGCCCGCCGGCGAGCGCGTGGACGGCGACGTGGTCGCGGTGTTCGGCTCGGTGCGCGTCGAAGGCGAGGTGGAGGGCACGGCGGTGGCCGTGTTCGGCTCGCTGGACCTGCGCCGCGGCGCCGTCGTGCGCGGTGACGCCGTGGCCGTGGGCGGCACGCTGCGCGAGGGGGACGGCGCGAGGGTCGATGGCCAGACGGTGCAGGTGGGATTCCTCCCGCTGACGTTCGGTCTTCCGGGGCTGTCCGTCGTGCTGACGATGATCGCGCTGTGCTGGCTCTTGTCGCTGTTCTTCGGCTGGGTGGCCGCGGCGCTCTTCCCGGCGCGGCTCGTGCGCGTCGCCGTGACCTCGTCGCGGCGCACGCTGGCGTCGTTGCTCCTCGGCATCGCCGCGGGCCCGGTCGTGTGCGTGGCCACGATGGTGCTGCTCGTGACCGTGATCGGGTTCCCCATCGCCATCATGCTGCCGTTCGCGTACGTGGCCGTTTTCTGTGTCGGCCAGCTCGCCGCCACGTACGTGCTCGGCTGCAAGCTCACGCGCCGCCGCCTCGGCGCGGGCGGCGCCATGGCGCCGATCGTCTCGGGCTCGTTGCTCGTGGCCTCGATCTTCGGTTTCGGCGCGATCCTGTGGGAGACGCCGGGTATCGTGCGCACGGCGGCGCTGTTCTTCCTCATGGTCGGAGCGCTGCTTCTCATGGGCCTCAGCACGATCGGCACCGGCGCGTTCATCCTCTCGCGCGCGGGCTCGCGGCCCACCGACATCGATGGCCTGGCTCCGGGCGGCACGCCGGATCCGGTCCCGGTCGTCGACCCCACCACCCCGGTCCCGGTCGAGCGCTAAAGCCAGCCGTGGGTGGCCGCGCCCACGCCGGGGCGCCCCCGGGGGGAGATGCCCCGCGGCCGCGACCCCCGCACCGGTCCTGAGCCCCGCGAGTCACCTCGGGAGCGCCGTCCCGAGCCCGCAACTTCATGCCGCGGAGCCGTGTGCACCCGCATTGCGACCCGCATCGCCGCGCCCGGCGGGGCGCGCCATCTGGCACAAACATCGCGTTGAGCCAGGGCATGAGCCACGCTCGAATCCTGTCCAACCGCCGGCGCGCCCTCACGGCGCTCGCCTTCGCCCTGGCCCCCGCGTTCAGCGGGCACGCCGCGGCGAGCGAGCTGCGCGCGTCCGCCGCGAGCGTGGCGGGGATCGTCGTCCACGATGCCGAGGAGACGCTGCGCGATTACTGCCGCAGCGAGGCCGGCCGGCTCTTCCTCGTCCTGCCGGGCGGCTCGCGCTGGGAGCTGGTCACGTCCACGAGCGATCCGGCGATCACGAACCCGGGCGACGGCGCGTTCCACGCATTCTCGCGCGCCGAGGTGAACGCGGCGCTCGCCGAGGTGCGTTTCCCGCTGCGGCACGTCTCGGCGGAGGTGTTCATTCTTCCCTACCCGCGACGCCTGAGCCTCGAGTCGGCCGCGGGCCCCGGCCTGGTTCTGCTCTCGCCCGGCGTGCGGCCGCTCGCGCGCGAGCACCAGCACTCGGAGTTCGTCCACGAGCTGGGCCACGTCGTCCAGTACGCGCTGTTCCCGGACGCCGACACCGACGGCTGGGAAGCGTACGCGCGGCTGCGCGGAATCGACGCCACGCGCTTCAATGCCGCGGCGCCGCACGCGGATCGGCCGCACGAGATCTGGGCCGAGGACTTCCGCGCGCTGTTCGGCGGTTCGAGCGCGAACAGCAACGGCACGATCGAGAACGCGTCATTGAGCTACCCGACACAGGTGCAGGGCCTGGACACGTTCATGCAGGGTCTCGCGGCCGGCGCCCCGAACCGGCCGGCGTCGCGGCTCACGGCGTCGACTTACGCCTGGGGCGCGCTCAGCTTCGCTCGCGGCGGCTCGCGGCCCGCGGTGCTCGACGTCTTCGACGCGAGCGGCCGGCGGCTCGTCGCACTCGAGCCGTCCGTGGGCACGGGGGGTGTGTCGTGGCGCTGGGACGGCCGCGATGCCGCCGGCCAGCTCGTGCGCGGTGCGGTCGTGTTCGCGCGCCCGCGCGACGGCGAGGGCGGCGCGATCCGGGTGGTCCGGCTGCCGTAGCTCAGTGGCTCGCCGGCGGCAGGTTCGCCGGCGTGAAATCGGTGCTGATCAGGCGCGAGCGCTCGTCGCCGAAGCCGGCGAAGTTGCGCGCCGCCTCGAACAGCGAGCGCGGGATGCCGGTGAGGATGCCGAGTCCTGAGCTGCGCTTCTCCTTCACCTCGCCCGAGAGCCAGCCCTCCACCTCCTCCACGTCCTCGACGTTCAGCGGCCGGAGCGAGGCGCTGACGACGAGGTAGCACGAGGTCTCGCGCGGGATACGTTCCAGCGGCGAGACCGGCATCTGGAGCGTGTGCTCGAGCGCCAGCTGCAGCGAGTCGAGCGAGCCGACGATCAACGGCGGTGCCCCCGGGCGATCCAGTCGCCAGGTGTCGCCCCAGGTGTCGTAGCGCATGCGGAACGTGGTCTCGACAGCGCGCTCCATGCGGTCGAACCAGCCGCGGCGGCGGCGCCACAGCTCGGCGTGCAGCGTCAGCGTGGCCGGCATGCCGCGACCGAGGCTCTTCGCCACGCGCGGCTCGATCGGCTCCTCCAGCTGCGCTTCGACCCAGAGCACGTTGCTCGTGTCCTTCGCCGGCCGGATCGACGTCAGCTGGAACGCGTGCGCCGCGCCCACCCCGAGCGCCAGCGACGCCAGCACCGCGCCGAGACAGCAGCGCACGGGTCGGCGACCCGCATGGCGCGCGGGTGCGGGGGCGGGGAGCGGTCGACAGTGGGGCAAGGGGGCGGAGGAACCTCGCGGTTCTAGAAAGGTCGCCGCAATCGCAGCGACCACACGAACTCGGCTTCCGGATCCGTCAGGTCACGCGCGACGTAGACGCGCAGGTCGTCCTCGTTCGTGGCGAGGCCGAAGCCGCCGTCGCTCGCGAAGCGCTGGTGCTGGGGGTCCCAGCGGTTGTGCGGGTTGTCCCAGGCGGTGCCCACGTCCACGAACGTGATCACGTGCAGGCCGCCCTCGAAGCCGTTCCCGCGCATCCCCCACAGTCCCATCGTGTACTCGGCCTGGCCGAGCGCGACCTGGTTGCCGGTGAAGTCGTTGAGCTGGTGACCGCGCAGGCCGTCCACGCCGCCGACGCCGAAGCGCTTCTGCAGCGGCAGCGTGCCGTCGAGGCTGGTGCCGACCACGCCCCGCAGCGACAACGTCGTCGCGGGCGTCAGTCGCAGCACGCTGCGCACGTCGCCGAGGAGCCGCGTGTAGTCGAAGTCGCCGCCCATCTGCCCGCCGGCCTTCTCCAGCTCGATCCAGTGGTAGAGACCTGCGCGCGAGCTGCTCGAGCGCTGCGCGAGCCGCTCGAGCCGCACCAGCACCGAGTTCGCGTCGCCGTCGTCGATCGCGGGGTTGGGGCGCAGCGGCTTCTGCAGGTTGAACCACGACACCACCTCGTCGCTGGTTCCCGTCGAGCGGTAGCGCGCCCGCCGCGCGTGGAGGCTCACCGTGGAGAAGTCGGGCACGCGCCACGACAGGTAGACGCTGCCGCCCTCGCGCTCGAAGTAGTCGCGGTAATCGGTGCGATCGAGCAGCAGCGCCAGCGAGTTCTCGACGTCGTCCACGAGCTGCAACTCCGAGTGATCCGTGCGCCGCACGGCGGTCCAGCCGAGCACGAACCGCGCCGTGGGCAGCAGCGGCTGCTCCATCTGCACGCCGTACAGGGTTCGCTTTCGACCCGTCGCGTACTCGATCTTCGCTCCGAGTCTCGGGTACATCGTCTGCGGGCGCTGCGCCTGGAAGTGGACGCCGTAGCGAACGAGATCGCTGCGGTTGTAGTCCAGCACCAGGTTCAGGTTCTGCGACCGGCCGTGGTGGAGCGACATCCACGGATCGGGATGGTCGAGCAGTTGGTCGCCCATGGGCGCGCGCATCCACGACGCCTCGCTCTCGTAGCTCACGCGCACCGGCGCCACCTCGAGCGGCTCGTGGCCCGTGCTGTCCCAGTACTCGTACTGGATCGACGGCCGGAACGAGAGCGTGTCCGAGGAGAGCGCGAACGCAGCCGGCGGGAGCGCGCCCGCCGGGGCCGTGAGCGAGCGCCACGCCGCGGCCTGGCGCGCGAAGCCGAGCGAGAGCGGCGGCTCGTGCGCGCGGGCCGTGACGGCGCCGACGGCGGCGAGAAGGGCGGCGGAGGCCGCGAAGCGGATGTGTCGTGACAGGCGCAAAAGTCCTCCGGAGGGGGAACAGGTCCACCGGGCGTTCAGGCAAGCCGCGTACCACGATAGCGGCGCGGCCCGAGCGCGCAACCCACCGCGCGGGAAGCGATTGCGCGCCACGGTGCTGCTGGCGCCCGCAGCGGTTGTGGCGCGGCTGCCACGCGCCGTGGCGGAACCCGCGCGGACCGCGGCCCGCCGCGGATCCAGGAGGGGCCCCGCTACCGCCTCGCGATCCCGTACTTGCGCATCTTCCGGTGCAGGTTCGTGCGGTCGATCCCCAGCCCGGCGGCGGCCTGGGTCACGTTCCAGTCGGCCCCATCCAGCGCCCGGCGGATCGACTCGATCTCGCTCCGCGCCACCTTGCCCTTCAGGCCGGCGTCCTCGCCCTCCTCGGGCGGGCTCTCGAGCCACGGGTTCAGGTCGGCCGCGGTGACGTCGTCATCCTTCACCAGGACGACCGCGCGCTCCATCAGGTTGCGCATCTCGCGCACGTTGCCGGGCCAGTGATACTCCTCGAGCAGCTCGCGTGCGTCGTCAGCGAGCGTCATCGCGCCGCGGCCCTCGGCCTCGGCGAAGCGCTCGAGGAAGTGGCTCGCGAGCGGGCCGATGTCGGCCTTGCGCTCGCGCAACGGCGGCACCGCGACCGGCAGCACGTTCAACCGGAAATACAGATCCTCGCGGAAGTCGCCCGCTTTGACCGCGGCCGCGAGGTCCTTGTTCGTGGCCGCGAGCAGCCGCACGTCCACCTTTGCCGTGCGCGTGCCGCCCACGCGCTCGATCTCGCCGGTCTCGAGCGCGCGCAGCAACTTCGCCTGCGCGTCCAGCGCCAGATCGCCGATCTCGTCCAGGAACAGCGTGCCGCCGTCGGCCAGCTCCAGCCGGCCCTTCTTCGACGCCACCGCGCCGGTGAACGCGCCCTTCTCGTAGCCGAACAACTCACTCTCCAGCAGGTCCTTGGGGATCGCGGCGCAGTTGAGTTTCACGAACGCGCCGCCCGATCGCTTCGACAGCGCGTGGATCGCGAACGCCGCCAGTTCCTTGCCGGCGCCGTTCTCGCCGGTGATGAGCACGCGGCCGTTCGAAGGCGCGACGCGGCGGATCTGCTCGCGCATGCGCTCCACCGCGGGGCAGTCGCCGACGATGGCGGTGAGCGCGTTCGCGTCCCCGGCCGCGGGTCCGCGCGCGCCCGTGCCGCCGTTCGCCGCCGGCTTCGCGCCGCGGCGCAGCCGCGTCACCTTCACCGCCTCGTGCAGCACCTCGAGCAGGTGCTGGGGATCGTTGATCGGCTTGGGCACGAAATCGAACGCGCCGCGCTGCCCGGCCTTGACCGCGTTCTCGAGCGTGCTCTCGCCCGAGACCACGATCACCGCCGTGTCCGGGGCCTGCTCGCGGATCTTCAGCAGCGCGTCGAGCCCGTGCTCGCCGGGCATGGTCAGGTCCAGCAGCACGGCGTCCCAGCGGCGCTTCTCCAGCGCCTCGTAGGCCTCGCTCGCGCTCGCGGCCTCGCCGGTCTCGTGCCCCTCGTCCTCGAGCACGCCGCGCAGCGTGCGGCGGATGCGCGCGTCGTCGTCCACGGTGAGCACGGCGAAATGCTCGCGTTGCGGCATCGGGAGCGTCCTTTCCGTCAGTCTCGTCCGTCAGTCTCTTGCCAGCGGCAGCGTCAGGCGCGCCACCGCGCCGCCGCCGTCGCGGTTTTCCAGCGTCACGCGGCCGCGGTGGCGCTCGGCGATGTCGCGCACCAGCGACAGGCCGAGGCCGCTGCCCCGGTGTTTCGTGCTCACGTAGGGCTCGAACACGCGCCCGGCGAGCGCGGGATCGAGCCCGGTCCCGCGGTCGCGCACCTCCACCCAGGCGTCGTCGCCATCGCGGCCCGTCTCCAGCTCCACGGTCCCATGCGGCGGACTCGCTTCGCAGGCGTTGACGAGCAGGTTATGCACCACGCGCGACAGGAGCAACCGATCGCCGAGGACCGGGAGCGCCGCGCTGCAGGCGACGCGCAGCACGATGTTCTGCGGCTCGTGCAGAGCACCGCAGTTGCGCGCCAGCTCCGAGAGGTCGAGCGGCTCCTCGCGTGGCTCGGGCATGCGCGCGTACTGCGAGAACGAATCCGCGAGCCGCGTCAGGTGGCCGATCTCCTGCAGCAGCGCGTCCATGCTTTCGCGCACCGCGCCGCGCTCGGCCTCGGGCACGAGCTCGAAGCGCTTCTGCAGGCGGTGGATGGAGAGCGACATCGGCGTGAGCGGGTTCTTGAGCTCGTGGGCGATGCGGCGGGCGACGTCGCGCCATGCCGCCTCGCGCTCGGCGCGGGCGAGCGCGAGCCGGGCCTCGGACAGGCGCTCGGTCATGGCGTTGAACGATGCGGCGAGCGAGGCCAGCTCGCGCGGTCCGCGCTCGGCGAGCCGCTCGTTCGAGACACCGTCTTCCACACGTTCCAGCGCCGTGGCCAGTCGGGAAAGCGGCTTCGTCATGCCGCCCGCGAGCGCGCGCGCGAGCAGTGCCGCGCCCAACGCGATCACCAGCACGAGCGCCGCGATCGTGAGCCAGACGCTCTGGCGCTGCACGTCCACGAGCACACCCAAGCGCGCGTAGAACTCGCGCGCCTGGCGCACCTGGTCGAGCTGCTCCCAATAGCCCGGGTTCAGGCGCACGCCGGTCACGAGCGCCACGCCGTCGCTCACCGGGGCGACCGCCGCGAGCACGCCGGAAGAGGTGCGGATCAGGCGGTCGCCGGACATGGCGCCGGGGATGGAATCGCCCAGCGCCGGCGCCTCGGCGGCGAGCACGCCCAGCGGCACCACCGTGGCCGCCAGCCGCCACGCCAGCGAGTCGCGCTCGTAGACCTGCCCGAAGTCGAGACCGGACTCGCGCAGCTCGGTGCGCATGATGTTCCTTTGCTCCGGGTCCGCCGCAATGCCCGCCAGCGACGTGGCCCACGAGTCGGCGCGCTCCATCGCCGTGGCCTCGAGCCGCGTGAGCGTGGTGCGGTTCGTCTCGATCGCGGCGCCCAGCGCCTTGTCCACGCCCGACTGGTACCAGCGCGACGTGGCGGAGTGCAGCTGGACGAGCGTGAACCACGCGAACAGCAGCGTGGGCACGAGCGCGAGCGTCAGCAGCGCGAAGAACAGCCGCGCGCGCAGCGAGAGCGATCCGGGCACGGGCCGCAGACTACTCCTTACGTCAGCCCGCCCAACTGGCCGCAGGCGGCCCAGATCTCGCCGCCCTGCGTCTGGCGCACGGTCACCGCGGGCGCGTGCGGCATGAGTCGGGCGGCGAACGCCTCGATGGCGGCGGGCGTCGGGCGCTTCCAGTGGAGCCCGGGCACCGGGTTGTAGGGGATCAGGTTCACCTTGCTCGGCAGCTCGCGCGCGAACCCGGCGAGCCGGTCGGCGTCGTCCACGGAGTCGTTGACGCCGCCGAGGAGCGTGTACTCGATCGTGACCCGGCGGCCCACCGTGCGGCCGTACTCCTTCGCCGCATCCAGCAGCTCGCGGATGGGCCAGCGCCTGTTCACCGGCACCAACTGGTCGCGCAGCTCGTCCGTCGTCGCGTGCAGCGAGATCGCGAGCCCGAGCTGCAGCTCCAGCTTCGTCAGCTCGCGGATCTGCGGCACCAGGCCGCTCGTGCTCACCGTGACGCGGCGCGCGCCGAGGTTCAGGCCGTGCTCGTCGTGGAGCACGCGGATGCTCTCCGCGACCGCGCCGAGGTTGGCGAGCGGCTCACCCATGCCCATGTAGACGATGTTGAAGCGGTCGTCGCGCCAGCCGTGGAACTCGCCCATGGCCATGACCTGGGCGATGATCTCGTGCGCCTTGAGGTTGCGCTTCAGGCCCATCAGCCCGGTGGCGCAGAACGTGCAGCCAAGAGCACAGCCCACCTGGCTCGAGATGCAGAACGTGAGTCGCTTGGGCGTGCGCATGCTCACGCTCTCGACGCGGGCGCCGTCGGCGAGCTGGAGCACGAACTTGTGCGTGCGGTCGTCCCCGCTCTTGTGCACCGACGCGGTCGCGGGCAGCGCCAGGTCGCAGATGCCGGGCAGCGAGCGGCGGAACGCGACCGGCAGGTTCGTCATGCCGAGCGGGTCGCGGACGTGCTTCTGGTAGACCCACGAGTACATCTGCTCGGCACGGAAGCCGGGCACGCCGTGGCCGAGCAGCGATTCGCGCAGGCGATCGCGGCTCAGCCCGAAGAAGCTCGGGGCCGGGGCGTCGAGGACGGGGAGGGGGCTTGGGGTCATGGCGGCATCCAGTTTGGAGTCGGAGGCGGAGAACGTTAGCAACGACGGAGGTTTGCGGTCAATCACCGCGGCATGGTATGCATGAGCATGCAATGGAACCCCGGCCCGCCCAACTCCATGGCGCGCTCTCGGCGCTGGCCGCGCCCAAGCGCTTCGACCTGCTGCTGCTGATGCTCGCCGGCGGGGACCGGAGCGTAAGCCAGTTGGCCGAAGCGGTGGGGCTTTCCCAGTCGTGCACCACGCGGCACCTGCAGGCGCTCGCCCGCGCGGGACTGGTGAAGGGCGTGCGCGACGGCAAGCGCGTGGTGTTCAGGATCGCTCCGAGCGATGCCGCCGCGCGCGTGGTGCTCGCGTCGGTCTCCGGCGGCCGGGTCGCAGCGGCGGAGGCGCGGGTCGCGAAGCGGCGGAGCACGCCCGGACGCGCGCGGCCACGGCGCACTGCGCGTGCCGCGGGTGTTCCGGAGCAGCTCCCGCCGCACATCCTCGGCGCCATGGTGCACATCGAATCGGCAGCGGAGCTGGAGCCGATCGTGGTCGAGGACCGCGGCCCGCGGTCCCGCGACGAGTCGGGTGAGCAGGTGGCCGTGGAATCTGGTAGAACGTCCGAGCCCGAAGCCGCGCCGGCCTGGCAACGCTCCGAGCTCGAAGACTTCCTCCTGTGATTGCTGGGTCCGCCGCGGGGCCCTGCCTCCCTCCCCGGAACCTATGCGTGTCGGTGCAATAGATATCGGCTCCAACTCCGTGCGCCTGCTCGTGGCCGAGATCCGCGACAGCGAGCCGGCGGGTGCGGGACTCGAGACGCTCGCCCGCGCCGGCGAGCCGTGCCGGCTGGGTCGCGGGCTCCATGAGACCGGGCGCGTGGACGACGAGCTCGTGGATCGCGCCGGCGTGCTCGTGGGCGAGTTCCTGCGCCGCGCGCGCAGCCTCGGCGCGCGCAGTGTGGTGGCTGCTGCGACGGCGGCGCTGCGCCGAGCGACCAACGGTGCCGCCGCGGCCGAACGCATCAGCGAGGTGGCCGGCGTGCCCGTGCGCATCCTGAGCGAGGCGGACGAGGCGCGGTTGGTCTACCGCTCGGTGATCCTCGGCTCGCGAGAGAGCGTGCGCGGCAGCCAGAGCGTGGTGTTCGACCTGGGCGGGGGCAGCACCGAGATCGTGAGCGGCGTCGGCGAGCGACTGGGGCGCTGGACGAGCCTCGCGTTCGGCGCCGTGACGCTCAGCGAGCGCCTGGTTGCCAGCGACCCGCCGACCGACGACGAGCTGTGGACCGCGCGCCAGTGGCTCAAGGATGAACTTATGCATGGGTGTGCATTGTTCTCGGAGCGCACCGCCGTGCTTGCCGGCGTGGGCGGCACGGTCACCGTGCTGGCCGCTCTGGACGCGGGCATGAGCACGTACGATCCGGTGCAGCTCGAGGGCATGTTCGTGCCCCGCGAGCGGGCCCTGGCGCTGGTGGAGCGCATCGTCCGCTCCACCCAGGCGGAGCGGAAGAACATGCCGGTCATGGGCGAGGGCCGGGCCGACATCGTCGGGGCGGGCGCGCTCGTGGTGGAGGGGCTGATCCAACGCTTCCAGGCGCCGGGTCTCGTGTGCTCGACCCAGGGCCTGCGCTACGGCCTCGCCCGCCTCGCTGCCGAGGAGTGGCGCGCCGCGCGACCCGCCGAGGACTGACCGCAGGGGCGGTCAGCGTCAGAATACCCGCGGAAATACGTGTCTTTTGGGCTCCGGGCCGTCAGGAATACTCATTGACGACCATTTCACAGGAGCAGATACTGCGCTTCAGGTGGTTGCAGGTCCCCTCAAAAATACGTCCATCCGTCCGGCGCCTCCATCTGGACGGCCGCAAGTTTTTTTCCACTGAGGGAACCAGTGTCGGAGGGAGTGCTCATCTCATGGTCATGGTTAACCGCAAGAGCTTCAGACTCCTGACCGCTTGGATCCTCGCCGCCGTGCTCGTCATGGCGTTCGGGTCTGACGCGTTCGCCGCCGCAGGATCGAAGGTCTGGGGCCATCGATCCACGAGCCTCGTCAAACAGTCGACGAGCCTCAGCAGTGGGTCAGCGCGCAAGCCCGTGGCTCGGCCGATGGTGGGCGAGCCCGATACGCCAGGCACGTCGCCTCAGCCCAGCCTCACACCGGCAGGCCAGCTTCCGTACTGGCAGCAGCTGCTGCTGGGCTTGCTTCCGACGTTGGGCGGGCAGCGGCTTCCATAGGTCGGGGCTGACATACGAATCTCGAAGTAGCACGGGCTCAGCGGATCGAACCGCCGCTGCAGCCCACCGGGTTGTGACGAATCGAGGGTTCGAAGAGTGCACAGAGCGATCCCCCCTGATCCCGCTGCTGCGAGTCCCCGCGAACCGGGGATCTCGCAGCAAGAGGCGATCGGCGACCTGCATCTCGCGGCGGACGCGTACGCGAACGCCTTGGAGGCGTTTCGCAACGCGTTGAGCGAGACGAAGGCCGACGCGCTCGAGGAGCGCGTCCGGCTCCTGCTTCGCATCTCCGAGGTGGAGAAGCTGCGCGGCAGGCTGCAGATCTCGCTGTCGGAGGCCTTGCGCGCCCGTGACCTCACGCGTGGGCTCGGAGCGATCCGGCTCCGCGCGCGCGTCGCATCCCAGCTCGCCAATCTCTGGGTGGAGTTGGGCTCGCCGCGCCGCGCCCGGCGCTACGCGCTCTACGCGTACACCAAGCTGCGCGACACCGACGACCACCAGACGGTCGCGCGCGTTTCCCAGGCGCTGGGCATCGCGCTCGCCCGCTCGGGCCGCCCGCAGGAGTCGATCGACTGGCTGCAGAACGCCGCCGCCACGTTCCGCCGCATCGAAGACACCGACGGCCTCGTGAACGCACTCAACAACCTCGGCCTGGTGCACAAGAACCTGCGTGAGTGGCGCGAGGCGACGCGCTTCCTCGAGCAGGCGCTCGAGATCGACGAGCGCAAGGGCCTGTTCAGCCGCATGCGCATGCACCACCAGAACCTGGGGCTCATTCGCTACCGCCTGGGGCAGTGGGACCTCGCCGATGAGCACTTCCGTCAGTCGCTGCGCATCTCGCGCGAGATCTCGCACGCCGCGGGCGAGGCCAGCGCGGAGCTGGCGCTCGGCATGCTGGCTCGCCGCCGTCGTCAGTTCGACCGCGCCGAGGAGCTGTATCGCCACGCGCTCGACCTCGCGAACGCCTGCGGCGCCCGGCGCGAGGTGGAGCTGGCGCGCGAGTTCATGGCCGAGATCGAGATCGACCGCGGCAACGGCGTCGCCGCGCTGGCGCTGATCGAGCCCGCGCTGGAAGAGGCCCGCTCGCAGGCGCCGCAGGGCGACGTGACGATGGAGCTCACGATCCGACTGGGCATGGCGCTCCGGCTCGTGGGCCGGCCCGACGACGCGCACGCGCAGCTGCTGCGCGGCCTGGGCCTGGCCGAGGCCGCGGGCGACCGCGTCGAGCACGCGATCGCGCTGCGTGAGCTCGCGCACCTCGACGCGCTCAAGGGTCACGCCAGCGGCATGGACGAGCGCCTGCGCGCCGCCACACAGACGTTCGAGCAGTTGGGCGAGCTCTACGAGCTGGCCACGACGCTCGCGGCCTGGCCCGAGTACCTGGCCGAGATGACCGCGAGCGTGCGCAATCGAATTCCGATCGAGCCCGTCGCCGACGCCGCGCGTCGCGCCGCGCTCATCTTCCGGCAGCTGAACGTGGTGCCGCGCGCCGCCGAGGCGCTGCTGGCGCTGGCGCGGCTCGAGAGCGAGCGCGAGCGCTTCGACCAGGCGCTGTCGCTGCTCGAGCAGGCGGAACAGTGGCTCACCGAGTCGAGCGATGCCGAGGCCGAAGGCCGCGCCGTCTCGCTCCGCCGTGAGATCGAACGCCAGTACGTGGCGGTGTCGCTGTCGACCTGCAACGAGTTCCGTGCGCTGGAAGAGGCGAACCGCCTGTTCCGCGAAACCTCCGACGTGGACGGCCTGCTCGCCCAGATCGTGAAGCTTGCGGTCGAACACGCCGGTGGGGATCGCGGATTCGTGGCGTTCAGCTCGAGCCCCGGCCGCCTCGACGTCGTGGCCCAGCACGGCCTCGGTCGCGATCGCGCGCGTCGCATGCTGCGCGTGCTCGAAGGCGTGGCCGGCAACCGCTTCATGGAGAGCGGCCCGATCTTCTCGAGCCGCGTCGCCGCCGACCCGCGCTTCGCGGGCGCGCTCGCCGACGCGCTCGAGGGCGTCGGCTCGCTCGTGTGTGTGCCGCTCAACTTCCCGTCGCAGGCCGTGGGCCTGGTGTACGTGGACCGGCTGAACGACAACCTGCTCGGCGCGTTCAAGCAGCGCGAGCTGAACCTGCTCGCGGTGCTGGCGAACAGCGCCGCGGTGGCCGCGGTCGAGGCGCAGCGCAGCCTGCTGCTCGTCGAGAACCAGCAACTGCGCGACCAGCTGCGCCCCGTGCCCGGCTCGGAGCGCGTGGTGAGCCAGTCGCGCGACGTGGCGAGCATCCTGAACCTGCTGCGCAAGGTGAGCGACAGCACTGCAACCATCCTGTTCATGGGCGAGACGGGCACCGGCAAGGGCCTGTTCGCGCAGGTGGTGCACGAGATCTCCGGGCGCCGCGATCGCCCGTTCGTGCAGGTGAACTGCGCTGCCCTCCCCGAGCACCTGCTCGAATCAGAATTGTTCGGCTACGTGCAGGGCGCGTTCACCGGCGCCACGCGCGACAAGGCCGGGCTGTTCGAAGAGGCCACCGGCGGCACCATCTTCCTGGATGAGATCGAGAAGGTGCCCGAGGCGGTGCAGGCCAAGCTGCTCCAGGTGCTGGACCGCGGCGAGATCCGCCCCGTGGGCGCCACGCGCACGCGCAAGGTGGACGCGCGCGTGGTGTGCGCGACCGGCGGCGACCTGCGCGAGCGCATCCGTGAGGGGCGCTTCCTCGAAGACCTCTACTACCGTTTGAACGACATCACCGTGCGCGTGCCGGCGCTGCGCGAGCGGCGCGAGGACATTCCGGTGCTGGCGCAGCACTTCCTCACCGTGTTCTCGCGGCAGATGGAGAAGCCCGTGCGCGGGTTCTCGCCCGATGCCATGCGGCTGTTCCTCGAGAGCGAGTGGCGTGGCAACGTGCGCGAGCTGGAGAAGACGGTGAAGCGCATGGTGGTGCTGGCCGACGAGGGCGACGTCCTGGGCGTGGAGCTGTTGCCCACCGAGATGCGCGAGGCTCGCGCCGCCGACGAGCACGAGACCCGGGCGAACGGTCACACGAACGGCCACGGCAACGGGCACGCGAGCGGCGAGGAGGGCGCACGCCGCCCCGGCCGCACGCTGCGCACCAGCGTCTCCGAGCTCGAGCGCAAGCTGATCGTGGAAGCACTCGAGCGCTTCCACGGCAACAAGGCGCGCGTCGCGCGCGAGCTGGGCTTGAGCTACCCGACGCTGCTCTCGCGCATCCGCTCGTACGGTCTCGAGTCCCCGAGGTCATAAAACTTCTTACTAGTTGTCACTGTAAAATTCATTGTGTCGCAATCAGGCCCCGCGCAACGACTTAGCTGCGCGGGGCCGCTGCTTTAGAGTTCGTTTTCCATGTCGGGCCCCGGATCGGCCCCCGACGGCCGCAGGGGGGCGCCCGGTGCCCGGCTCCGTACACACTGGATGACAACAGTTTAGGAGATTGTTTTCTGCGTGCCATGACGCTGGCATGGCGGGTGCTTTACCTCATCGCCGGAGGGGGGGACCTCCAAGAAGCCCGAAACACCGGCAGATCACCGCCGAAGCAGCAGATCTGAGCTAGCCGGTTCGTCGGAGAACGGTCGAGGGTACGAGCCCCGTCTGAAACGACAACGCACCGTCCTCTACGACCGGCTAGCTTGGACATTTCAGAACCTCCAAGACAAGACTTCAGATTCCTCCGTGGGATGGAGGGACGGCTCTCGGCAGGACCGCCATTCGAACCCGGTCAGCGGTTCTGACGCATAGAGATCCATCCCCGGGGGTCTTAAGGACACCGGTCAGTCGCGAGGTAGGCCAACACTGGGGGATGTCCAGGCTTAGGTCGCGACACGCATTGACCGGTGTCCACTTTTTACAGCCGGTGTAGCGCGAGACCCACACCTGAGTCCGTCGCGCACACCGCACCGCCGCCGGGGTCTCCCCCCGGTGGCGGTCTCTTTTTGCCGTCCCTGGCGCGAAAGTCGTTATCCTGGCGTAAGATTCGCCCAGCGCGCAGGTCTTCGGCCGGCCGCCTTCACGATGGCACAGGCGTTGCGCTCTTCCGGGGTGACCCGTTCCGCTCCGTCCCACGAGGAGGAACCCTGATGCGCAGGCTGATCGCGATCCTGATGGCGGCAACCGCCGTGGCTGTCGCCGGCTGCCAGGACAGCAGCTCGCCACGCGATGTCACGCCGCCGGCGGCACCGCGCGGGTTGTTCAGCGTGACCGGCGACCAGAGGGCAACGCTGTCCTGGCTCGCGAACACCGAGGCCGACGTGGCCGGCTATCGCGTCTACGAGGCGTCGTGCGCCAGCGGCTCGAGCTGTCCGTACGACCGCATCGGCGCCACGGCCGCGACCCAGTTCGTGGCGAACGGCCTCGCGAACGGCGTCACCCGGTACTTCGCGGTCTCGGCCGTGGACAACGCCGGCAACGAGAGCCCGCTCACCTACGAGGACGTCTACGACACCCCGCGCCCGGCGGGCACCGCGACGCTCAACAACTTCGTCAACACGTTCGCGGGCGCCGGCTGGGACTTCTCGGCGTTCACGAACGTTGCGGCGGACGGTTCGAACACCGACATCTTCTTCGGCGACAACGGCAACATCTCGCAGATGTTCGCCACACTGCACGTGGTGGCGCCGGGTGACACCATCCCGAACGACATCCAGGACGCCGGCTATGCGACCACGCTCGACGCCGTGGACTTCTCGCCGGTGGGCGACAACGCCGGCTGGTCACCCACCGGCACCGTGGAGCTGATCCAGGACCACTGCTACATCGTCTGGACCTGGGACAACCACTACGCGAAGTTCCGCGTTACCGGAATCACCCGACCCACACCCGGTCAGCCCGCGACGCTGGTGCGCGTCGAATGGGCCTACCAGACCGCGACCGGCAACAACGAGCTGCGTGCTCGCCCCGTACACACGGCTGTGAATTCTCCACGCACGGTGGCGTGGTTGCGATAAGGTTGAAGAGAGAGAGAAGGAGCGCGACATGAAACCCACCCCGAGCAACCCCGCCCGCGCGCTGTGTATCGCGTCGCTGCTGCTCGCGGTCGCCACCGCTCCCGCGTTCGCGAAGACGGACGTGGAGGTCTGGACGGACCGCGGCGACGACGCCGTCTACCAGACCGGCGACGCCATGCACCTCAAGGTGCGCACGTCCGAGGACGCCTGGCTGCTGGTCTACGAGCTGGACACCGAGGGCAACGTCAACCTGCTCTACCCGCTCAAGCGCGGCTCCACGGGCCGCATCGAGGGGCGGAAGACGTTCCACCTGCCCGAGGACATCACCCAGGACCAGCTCGTGGTCGAGAACGAGACCGGCCAGGGCTTCCTCGTGGCCATCGCCTCGGATCAGCCGTTCCGCGACCTGCCGTGGTACCTGCGCGCGTTCGACCCGCAGGCCGCGAGCGTGGGCTACGCGGAGGATCCCGAGGCGAAGGCGCGCGACGAGGAGGGCTTCGACGAGAACGGCCGCGCCGTGGGCGATCCCTACGTGGTCATGGAGCGCATCCGCCGCCGCGTGCTGACGACGCCCGACGACCTGGAGTCGTTCGGCACCGCCTACACGACCTACTACGTGCACGAGCAGGTGCGCTACCCGCGCTACGTATGCAACGACTGCCACCGGCCGGGGAGCTGGTCGTGGTGGCCGGGATTCGATCCCTACTACGCGCACTGCAGCGTGGTGGACTTCCGCGTGAACTGGGGCTGGGCGTGGGGGCCGCAGATCTGGACCGCCTACGTGCCCTACTACTACTACATCGTCCGCACCGACTGCCCGCCGATGTATCGCTCGTGGGCCACGAGCAGCTGGCGCTTCTCGTCGTGGGATGGTCGCGTGCGCTGGGCGAACCTGTGGGGCGGCCAGCTCCGCCGCTACAAGCCGGTCCCGGCGCCGGTCGGCTACGCGCCGCCGCCGGCTCCCGGCAGGCAGTGGAAGGGCGGCACGCCGCCCGGCTTCGTCCCGCCCGACGTGCGCCGCGAGGGTGGCGTTCCCGGCGTGCGGCCTGTCTCCTGGCTCCAGCGCGACCGCGGCGACGGCAAGCCGGTATGGCGGAGCCCGGGCCTGACGATCGATCGCACGCGCTTCCGGCCGGCCGACGGCGGCGCCTCGACGCCGCGGCAGGGTGGGGCCGAGGGCGGGCGCACCTGGCGGGACTGGAACCCGCGCGGCGGCGACGCCCCGGCGCGAACGAACGATGGCGGCCAGGTGCGCGAGCACAGCCGGCCGATGTGGCGCCCGAGCGGGGATTCCCCCGCGCCTCAGCGACAGGACCAGCCGCAGCGACAGGCTCCGCCGCAGCGGCAGGATCCGCCGCAGAGACAGGACCCGCCGCAGGGTGAGCCGGTGTACAAACAGGCACCACCGCCTTCGCAGGCGCCGCCTCGCCAGGCTCCTCCGCAGGGCAGGCCCGAGTTCAATCGGGGCGGCCAGGGCGCGCGGCCAACCGGCTCCGGGAAGGGCAAGTAGATCCGGCCGGCGGTCGATGCCCTATACTGCCGCGTCGCTCGGGCGACGGGGACCGTACGATTCGAGATGAATCCCGGTCGCCGTCGCCCGGGCCGTTGAAGATCCCACCAGGAGACCCCGTCGCATGCCGTCTCGCTCGCCGCGCCGGCCGTGGCTGCCGCTGCTCGTCCTCACGGCCACGCTGGCCACTCCGGCCGCCGCGGACCCCCCCGGCTTCGCGTTCCTCGAGGTGCCGGGCGGGGCGCGGGCCGCGGCC
>DATNFC010000222.1:0-6027 GCA_035606545.1 Candidatus Methylomirabilota bacterium | reverse complement strand
CGGCAGTGACGGCACTGGAATCGCTGGATGCGGTGTGGGTTCGCGCCGCGCAGGAAGAATCCTGCACGGACCCAGCGCCACGAAGCCGTTGGCTGGGTGTGGAATGGGCAGGCTGGGTTGGGGCAGAACGGGGGCGCCTGGCGAACCGCCGGTGCGGACATGCCGTGGGTCACTGCAAGCTACAGGCCTTCCGCAATCTCCTGAGCACAACTCACGACTAGAAGTGCTCGTCGGCGTGCGGCGGGTCGTGGCGCGTGGCGAGCAGCTTGTCCCACGGCGCGCGCTCCCAGTTGTCGTGGCGCGGCCGCGGATGCTCCCACGGCGGCAGCTCGAGCAGCAGATATGCGCCCAGCGCGCGGGCGTAGGGCTCGTAGAGCAGCCGCAGCTCGGCGAGGCGCTGCTCGAACTCACCCGGGTTCTCGGGCGCGAGTACAGCGGCGATCGTGCGCAGCGTCTGGGGGGAGAGGCGCTCGCCGGCCAGGGGCCGGTAGTCGCGCACGAAGACCTGGGTGATGTCGACCAGCGCGTGCCGGGCCACCGCGAACGTCAGCCCCGCCTGGGAGGCGCGCGATGCGCCGGGGCGGGCGAGCAGCACGGCGGTGGAGTCGAGGATCGTGACCAGTGCGGCGAGCCAGGACTGGTTGCTGTGCTGCGAGCGGTAGTAGGCGAGCTGCGGGTAGGAGATGTGCGTTTCCAGCAGTTGCGCGGCCCAGCGCTCCCACGCGGCGAGGACGTCGTCACAGCGTCCGTCGGCGAGCTTCGGGATCCGCCGCATGAACTCGGCGGCGGTCGGCGGCGAGCCGGCGCGCGCATCCATCAGCGAGATCTCGATCTCGCGCTGTGAGAACGCGGCGTACAGCGTGGGCAGGTAGCCGACCACGGTGCCGAGGAAGCCGAAGCCGAGCCCCGACTCGAGCACGGCCAGCAGGCGGCCGGGCATCGTGCTCGGCGCGAAGTCGCCGTAGCCGAGCGTGAAGAACGTCTGCCCGCTCGTGTAGAGCAGCACGCCGAACCCGTGCACGGCGAGCCCGACATTCGAGGCCAGGCCGAGGAGCGCGAAGCCGAGGATCAGTCCCGAGGCCCAGCACAGCAGCAACACGATGAGCGAGAGCGGACCGAAGACGCCGAGCAGCGCTTCACGCCGCGATGGCGTCGGCAGGCTGCGGGCAAGCCCGCGCCAAAGGCGCCACGTCACCAGGTAGAAGTAGCGCGTGAGCCGGACGCGCCGGCCGATCCGGCGCGGGACGAGAACGGTCTCGAACGCGTCCCAGACGATGATCGCGATGAGCGCGACGCCAGCGGCGGCGAACGCCAGCGAGGGGAGCGTCATGCGCGCGGCGACGGGGTGGCCGCGCCGGACCCGCGCAGTTGCGCCCGCGAGCGCGCCGGCGTGTTGCCCGTCCAGCGCTTGTACGCGCGGTTGAACGTGCTCGGGTCGGCGAAGCCCAGGAGATAGGCCACCTCCGCTACCGCGATGTCCGGTTGCTCGAGGTAGAGCCGGGCGGTGGCGGCCCGCACTTCGTCGGCGAGCGCGTTGTACGAGTAACCCAGGTCCTGGAGGTGGCGCTGCAGGCTGCGCTCGCTCATACCCAGCTCGCGCGCCACGCCCTCCAGCGACGAGTCGCCCCCGCGCAGCCGCTCGCCGATCGCCTTGCGCGTGCGCTCCACGAGATCGGGGCCCTTCGGCAGCTTCGCGAGCAGCAGGTCCGCGTGCTCCTGGAGAACGTGAAGGACGCCCGGGTTCGCGTCCTTCGTCGGTGTCTCCCACGCCTCGCGCGCGATGCACATGCGGTTGTGCGCGGCCTCGAAGCGCACCGGGCAGCCGAAGACGCGCGTGTGCTCGCGGATGTCGGTCGGCGCGGCGTGCACGAACGTGAGCTGCTCCACCGGGAACGGCACGCCGGTCACCCCGCGCACGTGCAGCAGGAACGCCGCGAAGCAGTACTCCGCGTACGGTCGCGTGACGCCCCGCGGCCCGGTCTCGTCCACGACGTCGAACGTGACCGGATCACCCGACTCGTCGATCGGCAGCCGGATCGCGGTGTTGATGAGCGGGAAGTAGCGCGACGAATAACGGAAGGCCTCGCCCACGGTGGCGGCGTTGGCGCCCATGAAGTCGATCACCTTGTAGGCGCCGATCGGGCAGGCCTCGGCCGCGTGCAGCGACAGGACCGGGTCGCCGGAGAGCTCGTAGGCCTTGGCCCACAGCGCGCCCACTTTGGCCGCGTCGAGCCGCGCATCCGGGTCGTCGATGGTCTCGCGCGCGATCCCGACCGAGCGCAGGAGCGCCGCGATGTCCAACCCCAGCCGTTCGCAGGCGGTGAGCATCGCCCGGCTCGAAACCGACAGCACCGTTCCGCTCTGCGGCCACATGGCCAGCGAATCTAGCCCAAACGCACCCGGTTTGGCGTCCGGGGCACAGACTCTGGCGCGCTCGGCAAAAACTCGCAGCCCGTTGCGCCCGTATCATTTCCATCGCGCCAACCAAGGCGCGGATCCCACATCCACACCCGCACTTCGCGGGGGAGGTTCAGGTCATGGCGAGTGCTCCCACTCTTCTGATCGCCCTGCTGCTGCTGGCGCCGGCGACGGCCCTTGCCCACGGGACCCACGGCAGCCCGATCGATCCACCGCTTCACGTCGATCCCACGCTCGAGGATTGCTCGGTCATCTTCTCGGCCGATCTCACGCAGGATGCGTTCCGCCGGTTCACGCGCGAGTTCGGCTCGGTCTCGGCGTTCAAGCCCGGCGCGACGGCGGCCCCGCTCGGGCGCCGCGGCGTCACGTTCGGGATCGAGCAGCTCAGCTTCCCGGTGGAAGACCACTCGGACGCTTGGAACGACACGTTCGCGCACCCGGATGCCGAGCACGAGCTGGGGGACTCCCAGTCGTTCCCACTCGCCCGCGCCCGCGTCGGCGTCACGGATCGTTTCGACCTCGGCGCGTTCTGGACTCGCAACTTCAACGCCAACTACGGCTGGCTGGGGCTCGAGGCGAGGTATGCGTTCGCGAACTCGGGCGGGGAGTCGCCGGTGAACTTCGCCGCGCGGGCCGCGTACACGAAGACGCTCTATGTGAACGACATGGACATGCACGCGATCACGGCCGAGGTGGCCGGCAGCCGGACGCTGTGGAACCGGCTCACGCCGTACCTCTACCTCGGCGGCGACGTGGTAATCGCGCGCGAGCGGAGCGACGTGGTCGCGCTCCATGCCGAGACCCAGGTCGTGCCGCACGTGGTCGGCGGCGCCGAGCTGAATCTCTGGCACATGATGTTGGGCGGCGAGGTGTCGGTGAGCGCGCTGACGAGCTACCAGTTGAGGGTGGCCGCGGCGTTCTGAGGCGCGGTGACGGCCTGCGGCCCGGTGGGAGCCGCGGACGCGGCGTCCGGGAGGACTTCGGTCCCGCCCGGCGCCGCCTCGGCCAGTGGCGGTGGATCGTCGGCGTAACAGCTCCGGCTGCGGTCGTAGGGGCGCGTCGTGAGGTGCAGGCTCATGCCGCCGAGGATGTTCGGGTACGCACTCGACGGGGTGCAGCTGGTCGAGGAAGCATGCAAGCTGCCCGCGAGCAGCACGCAGAAGAGCACCACGGTGACGACCGCGCTCACGATCACGACGCCCGCGATACTGCCCCCGGAGGGCAGGTCCACCGCGGCCGACTTGATGTCCTGCACCGCGACGCGCAGCGCGTTCGCCCACGGGTCGGCGCCCAGGCCGACGCCCAAGCGGTCACCCAGCGCGATCGCTTCCGCGGACGGAAGCGAGCCTTTGCGAAACGCGCGGGTGAGCGCCTTCGGTTGCACCCAGGCGCCGTTCGCGCCACGGACTTCGCGAATGAACTCGAACGGAACGCGGCTCGGATCCGAACCTTCCGTGCCCTTGAGGAGCAGCGTCATCTCGCCGTAGCCGGCGAACGGTGCGCTCCACTCACGGCCGTCACGAAGCGAAACGCGTAGCGTCTCGCCGAGGGCGAACGGCACGAAGTCGGACGTGCGCGCGTACGCATCGAACCGCGGCCCGTAGAGCGACGAGTCGATCAGCGCCCGGCCGAGGAAGCGGCCCTCGACGACGCTCTCGTCACGCAACCAGAGCTTGAGCATGGTCCCCGGCGCGAGCACCAGCGCCTGGCCGGCGGGGATGATCTGCGCGTCCGCCGAAGCGGGAGAGGGAGCGCCCGCCCACTTCAGGAGCTGCCAGGTGTCCGTCTGCGCGAACGAGACCGGGCCGAGCCACACGAACAACAGCAGGATCGCGGCCGTGCGAGCGGAAGCCGTGAAGCGTCGACTTGAACGAATGGACCAGGGTCGGGCGAACGCGAGGTCGAGGGCCATGAGGAGCTCCTGCGAAAGGCGCTGGCGAGCACGTGATGTGCCCGTCATCCCGAACGTCGCGCGAGCCGGCGCGGCGTGATGAAGGCCTCACACGGCGCCTTGGCGCGATTCGCTAACCCATTGGCCCTGAATGCGGTCAAGGCCACGCATCGGGCCGGGGTTAAAGCATTGGATGAAGGGCCTACGCCGGCTTCGCCAGGACGATCCGCATGCGGTCGAAGTCGTACGTGACGCTCCAGGCGCGCAGGAATGAATGCGAGATCAGGCCGTCGACGCGGAAGCCGAACGCGCGCTCGAGCGTTGGCGGGAACACACCGAAGAAGCCGAGCAGGTCGTGCGCTTCGGCGGCGCCGAGCGTGAGCCTGCGCACGCGAAACGCAGCAGCGTGAACGCTGCCACCACCGCCCATGCCGCTCATCCCCTTGGCGGTGTCCGGCAGCGGGATGCGCGCATCCACGAGCGTCGAGGCCGGCGCGGTGAACGCGGCGCCCGCGAGGCCGGAGTCCACGAACCACGTCTTCGCGCTGCTCGAGTCCACGGTCCCGCTCGCGACCATGAAGTGATCGCCCGCCATCCAGAACGGGACCTCCATCTGGCCGGTCGGCTGACCGGGAGCACCTCGACGCGTGAGCACGAGCTGTGAGCGCGGGTAGTCGACGGTCGACCGGAAGTGGTAGAGGAGCACGGTGCCGATGACGCCCGCGACCGGACGCCCGAGCGCGATCGCGGAGAAGCGCTTGGTGTCGAGGAGCCCGATGGGCACGTCGTGGATCGTGAGCGCTCCGATCCCCAGCGAGCTCACGCGCGATTGCATGACCGCGCTTCGTCGGCCGCCGGCGAACGTGCCCATCTCCTCGCCGAAGCGTTCCAACCCCAGCGTGTCGGCGAGCGAAGGGTCCAGCACCAGCTCGCCGCCGCCGGTGTCGATGAGGAAGAAGTAGGGGCCCTTACCGTTCACCGTCATCGAGACGAGCGGCAACGGATCGGTCTGGAGGAGCGGAACCGCGACGCTGTCCGGGCCCTCGATCCGCCACGGCCGGGCCCCGGCGAACGACGCGAGCTTGCGCGCCTTGGCGTCGCGGCCCGTGGCCTGGAACAGCGCGGCGGCGGCTGCGTAGTCGTCCTGGCGATAGGCGATCTCGCCGAGCAGCCCCGACGTGCGCACGGGCGTGGCGCCGGCGGCGCGGGCCTGCTCGAGCAGCGGCTTCGCCTCGCCGAGCCGGTTCGAGAACAACGCGATCTGGCCGCGGCGGATCAACGCCAGCGTGTCGCGCGGGGACTTGGCCAGGATCAAAGCGAAGCCGCGGTCGGCCTCGTCGAAGCGGAGCGCGACGAACGCCGACTCGGCGTCCGCACGCAAGTTCTTCGCGGGCGCGGCGGCGGATACCGACGTGAACATCACAATGAGCGCGCAGCAGCGGCAGAACGTTCGCATCGGTGGATCCCTCGGGTCTCGAGCTCGGGCCGTGGTGGTTGACTGCTAGACAGCCTGAACGAACGCAGGGTTGGGGCGGCAGCGGACGTCACCGGGAACGGTGGATGTGCTCCGCGACGTTCGTCGCCGCCCAGCCGCAGCCGAGCAGCGTGCCGGTGCCTGCCTCCCACATGCGATGGAGGCCGACGAAGTGGATGCCGGGCACGGCGGCGACACCCTGCCGCTGGAGCGGCGCGCCGTTCTCGGCGAGCACACCGGGAAC
>DATNFC010000221.1:0-2289 GCA_035606545.1 Candidatus Methylomirabilota bacterium | reverse complement strand
CCGCCTCGGCGAGCGAGAACTGGAACGCCACGTCGCGGTGGAACGGGTTCGGCGCGCTGTTGGCGATGAACACCTGCCCCTGTCCGACGACGCCGGTCGTCGCGGCCGAGCAGAACAGCGCCTGGTCCGGCGGGATCGCCGGGCAGTGCGCGAGCCAGGTGACGTCGTCGTCGATCTTCACCGCGCTCGACTTGTAGTTGGTGACGATGAAGTTCAAGCAGGTGCCGGCCGTGGCGCGGCGCAGGTTCACGCCCGCGGGCGAGCCGGGGAACGAGGCGCCGGCGCGCTTGTCGCCGACCAGCGTGAAGTTCGCCACGGTCGGGTTCGAGCGTCCCGCGCACACGAGCTGCGTGAACGGCGCCACGTCGTTGTTGTCCGCCTCGATGCCCTTGTCGCCGTTCTGCGTGCCCGAGGGCGCGAACTCGGGGCTGGTGCGCACGACCACGAACTGCGCCTTGCCGCGATAGCCCTGCTGCCAGTCGAACCCGTCGTCGCGGCCGTCGCTGCACACCAGGTGCTTCACCTGGGCGGTGCCGCCGAACGTCTCGAAGCCGTCGTCCGCGCCGCGGTGCGCCTGCAGGAAGTCGAACGTCGTGCCGTCGCCGACGGCGTTGTTCGTGAACGAGTTCAACTCGTTGTTCGGCGTGATCTCCTTGCCCGCGTACTCGATGCGCACGTAGCGGAGGGCGCCCGAGTTGTCGTGGTCGTCGTCGCCGCCGTAGAAGCCGACCGCGCCGCCCTCGGCGGCCGCCGAATCGCCGGCGCAGGTGTTCGCGTTGTTGACGCGCGCGCGGCCGTTGATCACCAGGCCACCGCCGGCGCCCACGGTCTGCGAGCCCGGCGCGTCGTCGGACGTGATGATGATCACCGAGTCATGCTTGCCCAGGGCGAAGATCCTGGAGCCGCGATCGATGCGGATCGTGCCCAGCGTGGCGCGCTCCTCGAAGATCACGACGCCCGCGGCGATCGTGAGGCTCGCGCCGCCCTGCACGCGGAACTGGCCGCGCACGAGGTGATTGCTGTCGGCGCCCCAGAACTGGTCCGTGTTCGCGATGATGTTCGCGTGCACGACCAGCGGGCGCGGGGAGGGCATGCCCGCGAGGTGCAGGTCCTGGCGCGAGGCACCGGTGGAATCCCAGTACGTCCAGCCCTTCGTCCAGTCGGCGGCGACATCGGGGCCGATCGCGCCCACGTAGCATGTCTGCTGGAAGAAGCCGTCGTTCGGCACCGTGATCGCGAACGAGTAGGCAGGGCTCCCGAGCTTGGGCTGGAACACCGGCACGCGGTTGGGCGCGTACGCGGCGAGCGGCAGCAACGGATCCTGGTAGATGTTGTGCGTGAAGCTCAGCGTGCCCAACGCCGCGGCGTTGTAGCCCACCGGGCAGGCGGCGATCGCGGCCCCGCCGGTGGGGCCGCCCACGAACTGTCCGGCGACGCTCGGCGTGGCGCTGTTCTGGTAGAGGACGCTGCCGTCGAAGATGAGCTGGGCGGACGCGTGGGCCGCGCCGAGCATCAGGACGGTGAGGGCGAGGGCCACGCGGCCGAGCAGGGCGTGGCGGGGGTACCCAGCGAAGCTGGGTCCGGCGACGTTGCGCATGGGGTCTCCTGGCAAGGGACTTCGGGGGTGGCGTCGTCAGCGCGGCATGGGGTGAGAGCGGGAACCGGCGCGATGCCAAGGCCTGTGAAGTGTTTCGCTCGCGACCGGGCGCGAACATCGGGCCATGGGTGCAGGTCCGACCGGTCGCCGCCGTTCCCGTCTCACCGCACAGATGGTCGGCGCACGTGGACACCCGTGCGGTATCCGCGACGTTTCGGTGCCGTGAAATGAATTCGGCAACGGGGCGCGACGAGCCGCTGGCCCCTCAATCGCGAAACAATGCGAGGCCGCTAGACCACGCCGCGCGGTACCTCGAAACGGAACGTCGTTCCCTGGCCGACGCGGCTCACGACCGTCACCTCGCCGCCGTGCAGCGCGAGCGCGTGCTTGACGATCGAGAGGCCGAGGCCGGTGCCGCCCTTCTCCCGCGAGCGCGCCTTGTCCACGCGGTAAAAGCGCTCGAACACGCGCGGCAGCTCGCGCGCGGCGATGCCGGGGCCGGTGTCGCGCACCTCGCACCAGGCTCGGCCATCCGTGGCGCCGAGCGCCACGCGCACGGAGCCGCGCTCGGTGTACTTGACCGCGTTGTCGAGCAGGTTCGCCAGCACCTGCGCCAGCCGCACGCGATCGCCGTTCAGCGTCACCGGCGGCCCCGGCTCGAGCACCAGCTCGAGCCCCGCGCGCTCGGCCGC
>DATNFC010000220.1:0-2832 GCA_035606545.1 Candidatus Methylomirabilota bacterium | reverse complement strand
GAAGCCCCCGAAGCCGCCGCCACCCCCGCCGGAGCTGCCGCCGCCGAAGCCGCCGCCGAAGCCGCCGAAGCCGCCGCCCCAGCCACCGGACGAGTACCAGCCGCGCCGGCGCCGGTAGCGTGACTGCGACGCGAGCGCAGGGAGGATGACGAAGAACAGTACGAACAGGAGGAACAGGATCAGCCATCGCGGGGGCGCACCGCCGCGACCCCCGGTATAGCGCAGCTCCTTGCCGTCCCACTCGAGCTTCACGGCTTTCTCAGCCGCAATTCTCTGGGCGGCGGAAAGCACCGCCGCGGTGATGCCCTCCTCGGGACGGCCGGCGCGGAACTCGGGGAACGCGAGGTCGCGCAGCATGCGCGCCTGCCAGCCGTCGGGCAGCGTGCCCTCGAGCCCGTAGCCGGTCTCGAAGTAGACCGCGCGCTCGTTCATCGACACGAGCAGCAGCAGGCCATCGCGCCGCTCCTTGTCGCCGATCCCCCAGGTGTTGAACACGCGCGTCTTGAACTGGGTCGGATCCTCGGGCGCGCACGACTGCACGGTGAGCACCGCGAACTGCACGCCGGTCTTCTTGTGGAGCTGGTCGAGGAAGCTCTCGAGCTGCGCCCCACGCGCCTCGCTGAGGAGGTCGGCCTCGTCGTTCACGTAGCCGTGGTACGCGGGCACGGGCGCGAGGCCGGAGCTGTCCTGCGCGCGGGCGGCGGACGCGCCGAGGCCGCGGGCGCCGCAAGCGAGCAGCACGAGAAAGCCCAGCGATGCGGCCGTGCGCCCGGCTCCGCCGGGGAGCCGGCGGAGAAGCGCACCCAGGGGTTTCACGTAACGCGCAGTCCGTCGACGGCGCTGGTGAGGCGCTCGACCTGGGTGAGGAACGCGCGGTAGGTCGCGCGCGTCTGCTCGACGCCGGGGTGCTTGAGCTGGCCGCGCAGGCGGTGCGCACCCTTGAGCGCGTTCTCGTCGAGACCGTGGATCTCGGCCACGCGCTCGATCACGCGATCGAGGCTCGGCGGCGGCGCTTCGCCGTGCAGGCGGATGAGCGCGCGGAACAGCGTGTGGAACCCGCTCGCGAGCCGCGCCAGCGCCGCGTGCAGTTGCTCGGGGTGGCCGCCCCCGGTGAGGTACTCCTGCATCAGCCTCAGGTGTTTCCCGCGCAGCTCCTGCTCGATCTGGAGCCGCAGGTACGTCTCCGGCACGTCCAACGTGTCGAACAGGTTCACGCCCTCGAGCTTCCAGTGGCGCTCCTTCAGGTCGGTCCACTCGATCGGGAACACGTCGAGCGAGCGCTGCACCTGCTGGAGCGTCACGAACAACGGGTCGATATGCGGCGGCTTGTTCGAGAGCGGCACCGACGCCGCAATCGGGTCGAGCCGCGAGACCGCCAGGTCTTTCGTCACCACCAGGACGTTGATGTGGCGTTTGAGCGGGTCGAAGCCCTCGTTGAGCGCGCCGCCGGTGATGTAGGCGGAGAGGAAGTCGGGCCCGAGGCGCTCCTGCACCGGCAGCAGCCAGCGCTGCGCGGTCGCGAGCACCAGCGGCGTGGGTTCGATCATGCTCTTGAGGTCGGTCATGACCGGAACGATACGGCAACGCCACGAGGGGTCAAGAGCAGCGCCGCGCGGAGCGCGGCCCCGACGCGAGTCGTACTTGACCCTCTCCGAGCGCGCTCGTAACGTTCTTTGGCCATGCGCACGGTCGTGAACGACTTCAGCATCCACGTGGCCACTGTCAACGGCTCCGGCAGCCAGACGGCCAACAACGTGCTGCTCCGCGCCATCTTCCAGATGGGCATCCCGGTGAGCGGCAAGAACCTGTTCCCGTCGAACATCGCCGGCCTGCCGACGTGGTTCACCATCCGCGCCAGCAAGGACGGCTGGACCGCGCGCCGCGGCGGCCACGAGATCCTCGTGGTGATGAACCCCGAGACCGCGGCGGCCGACGTGGCGGAGATGGGCCCGGGCACGGTGATCGTGACGAACGAGACGATCAAGCTGCCGCCGCTGCCCGACGACCGCATCGTCTACGCGGTGCCGATGGCGAAGCTCATGGAGCCCATCACCACCGACGTGAAGCTCCGCCGGCTCGTCGTGAACATGATCTACGTCGGCGTGCTCGCGGAGCTGCTGGGCATCGAAGCTGCCGAGGTGGAGAAGGCGCTCAATGCCCAGCTCGGCAGGAAGCCCAAGGCACTGGCGCTGAACCAGTCCGCGGTGCTCGCCGGCATGGCGTACGCGCGCCAGCATCTCGCCAAGCGCGACCCCTACAAGGTCGAGCGCATGAACGCCACCGCGGGGAAGATCCTCATCGACGGCAACACCGCGGCCGCGCTCGGTGCGATGTTCGCGGGCGTCACCGTGGTGACGTGGTACCCGATCACGCCGTCCAGCTCGCTGGTCGAGGCGTTGATCGGCTTCCTCGAGCGGCACCGGCGCGACCCGGCCACGGGGAAGGCGAGCTATGCCGTGATCCAGGCCGAAGACGAGATCGCCGCCATCGGCATGGTGCTGGGCGCCGGCTGGGCCGGCGCGCGCTCGATGACGAGCACGTCGGGACCCGGCATCTCGCTCATGGCCGAGTTCGCGGGCTACGGCTACTACACGGAGCTCCCGGGCGTGATCTTCGACATCCAGCGTGTCGGCCCGAGCACCGGGCTCCCGACGCGCACGGCGCAGGGCGACCTGTCGTTCGTCTACGGGCTCTCGCACGGCGACACGCAGTTCCCGGTGCTGCTCCCGGGCTCGGTGGGCGAGTGCTACGAGTTCGCGCAGGCCGCGTTCGACCTGGCGGAGCGGCTGCAGATGCCGGTGTTCGTGCTCTCGGATCTCGACCTGGGCATGA
>DATNFC010000219.1:0-2805 GCA_035606545.1 Candidatus Methylomirabilota bacterium | reverse complement strand
GCGCTACCGCCGCGGCAGCTCGAACTTGAACGACGGATTGAGCGCGCGGATCTCGCCCACCACGCGCTCGAGGCTCTCCTCGGTCTCGCTGTCCGGCTTCTCGCGCCACGCCGTGTAGAGCTCCAGCAGCTCGTCCTGCTTCGTGCGCAGCAGCTCCTGCTGCGCGTGCTCGTCCACGGAGCGCTCGAGGTGGTAGACCTCGCCCTGGGAGAACCGCTTCATCAAGTCCAGGTATTCACCGCGCATGTGGGACAGGATGCGCAGGTACTTCTCGAAACCGTTCGAGAGCTTCTCCAGCACGTCCGACACGCCCGCGTTCTTGCGGTGCATCTGCTGGGAGTACGTGTAGGCGAAGTGGTAGTAGGTCTTGCCGCGGCCGATGTAGGCCTCTTCGCTCGGCTGCATGCGCGAGCGGGCGGCGGCGGCCATGGCCGGGTTGTCGAAGATCCCGATCGAGACCAGCAGGAAATCGGCGTTGGTCTTGTAGATCTGATACTTGAGCCGGGCGTCCGTCGAGGACGAGAGGCGCCGGAAGACGTCCGTATCGTACTTGGAAAGGAACTTACGGGACTGCTCCACGTACTCGGGGTTGATGAACGAGTGGAGCAGATGCGCCAGGTAGACGTTCACGTCCTCGTCGTAGCAGTCCTGGTTCGACACCAGCCCCGTCTCCATCCGGCTGTAGAGGAGACAGTTGATCATGAAGAAATACGTGGGCTGGAGGTCCCGGCTGCTGTCTTTTAGATCGACGTAGTGACGTGGGTTCATGACGGCCCCTGCTGACCGCGCCTGTTGCGTCCAGATAAGGAGACAGGTGCAGCGCCTGCTTCACGCAAGATGAAAGCATCGGTTGTGCCATGCATCGTTCGACCTGCTGATGGGCGTGAACGCTCACGTACTGAACGTTGTCGCGCGGTATCACGCCCCCGACGAAGGCGCGCGTTCACAGCATCTTCGGGTGGACTGCGCCAGCAACCGGGGCACCTGACCCGATTCCTGGAGCCCGCGCGGCGCTAATGGCCCGCGAACCGGATATCGTTTGCTACTCCTGGATACGAGGGCCGAACGCAATTCTCGTTATGAAGTGTGAAAACTCCTTGCCATGCACTTGAGCGCCACTTGCCTGCGGCGCACGGAGATGACCGCAATTCCACGTAGTCATCGACCGCATGCGTCGTGCATGGTTCGCGACATGCTGACCCGCGAGGAGACCCACGCGAGCGTCGCAAGTGGGCCTCCCTGCGCGTGACACTTCCGGGGCATGCCGCTTGCGTGATGCAATGACACGGGTTCCCCACGGGTTCACTCACCCCCGGTCATGACGCACGCCCCCCCACCCGCTCCCTCACAACAACCGCGCCCCCGAATCGGCCCCGGCCTGAAGCTGAGGCTGTGGCTGGCGTGCCTCTCGGGTGGTCTCGTGGCCGCAGCGGGAACGCTGGGGATGCTGGCCACGCCGTCGCTGAGCCCGGCGGATCCGGCTGTCTACGGATGGCTCGCGGGCGTGGCGTGCGCCTGCCTGATCATTGGCCTGCTGCTCGCGTTGTGGATCGACCACCACGTCGTGGGCCACCTGCATGGCCTGCTGCTGGGCCTGCGCTCGAACCGGGTCGCCGAGCTGCGGGGCCTGCCCGCCGGGGCCGGCTGGGGCGAGCTCTCCGAGCTGGGCGACGCGGTCCAGGACACGCTCGAGAGGCGCCAGCGCGAGGCGCGCGCGCTCGCCGACCTGGACCGTGTGCGCGAGCAGCTGCGGATCCTGTTCGCGAGCATCGAATACTGGCAGCGGACCGAACGCTGGGAGCGGCCCGCACTCCCCGAGGGCGAGGTCTCCGCCGTGGGCGAGTTGCTCGCGCACGCGCTCCAGCGCCGCGCTGCGGTGGACGAGCAGAACCGCGAGGCGGCGCGCCAGGTGGCGAACGAGCTGGCGGCGGTGATCGCCGAGGCGCGCGAGGCGGCGACGCAGGCCGAGCGCGGGTTCGTCGAGGCCACCGCGCTCCAGACCACGGTGCGCGAGCTGCACCGGCTCTCCGGGGAGCTGTCGGCGAGCCTGCGCGGGCCGCAGCCGGCGGCCGCCGCCCCCGAGCCCGCGGCCGCGTCGGCATCCCGCCAGCTCCGCGTGCGCGAGCTGCTCGAGGAGCTGGTCGCAGCGTCGTTCGCGAGCGTCGAGTCGTTGGGGCGCGGGCTCGCCCGCGTCGAGGACGTCTCCGACCAGGTGCAGCGTCTCGCCAATCGCGCCACGCTCATCGCCATCCAGGCGCTGGCGGGCACGCGCGACCCGGCCACGTTCGGTGACGAGTTGAAGACGCTGGCGCGCGAGGTGCGCGACGCGACCGACCGCACGCAGCGTTTCGCGCGCGAGATCGAGACGGCGGTGGCCGAGGCCGATGCGCGCATGCGCGAGGCGCGCGAGCGCGCGCTCGCCCGGCTCGAGGCCGGAGCGCCGGCGGCCGGGGCACGAGTGAGCAGCACCCCCGCGGCTGCGTCCGTGGAGCTGGGGCGCGACGTGCGCCGGCTGCTCGAGCGCGTGCTCGAGATGGTCCAGGACGCGAGCGTCAAGGGCGAGCGGGTCTCGACCGCGAGCGAGCGCGCCTCGAGCGTGGCCGAGCGGCTCGCGCGCCGGCTCGACGGCAACGCGTCGGATGCGGAGGCCCTGGTCGTGCGGCTCGCGCCCGTGGGTGAGCCGGTGGCGCTCCCCGCCCCCGACCTGCGCCTGATCGACGAGGACCCGTTCGGCTCCGAAGAGCCGTCCGGGTCCGAGGAGCATCCTGCCCACGCGCCGGACGATCCCTCCGCCACCGCACCCGA
>DATNFC010000218.1:0-2467 GCA_035606545.1 Candidatus Methylomirabilota bacterium | reverse complement strand
GTCCACCACTGCGTGTCGGCGGCGCACGCGCGGCCCGCGAGCAGCGCCACGCACAGGCCCGCGAACGTCCCGGCGCGCGCGAGCCGCCGGCCGAGTGCTGCTCCCGTCATCCCGTCCTCCGTCGCCAAGCGATCGCTCACGGCGCCTGTCGATCCACCACCAGCTCCAGCAGCTGCTCACCGCGAACGACGCCCTCGGTGGAGCGCCGCACCTCCTCGACCATGGCCCAGTCGCCGCGCCGCGCGCGATCGCCCGCCTGCTGCGGCGGCGCGAGCAGCGCCAGCGCCGACGTGGGCAGCTCCGGCAGGTCGTCGCCGTCGCTGTCGATCTCGGGCGCGCGCGCCCACAGCGCCGCGAACAGCACATCCGAGCGACGTGCCTCCGCGAGCCGCTCCCACGCATCGTCGAGCGAGATGGGACGGAACCGTGCGGGCAGGCGTGCGGCTGTAAAACGATCCGCCTCGAGCCCGCCCGCGACATGCAGCAGGTAGCGGCCGTCGGGCAGCTCCTCGGGCACCGGCACGTCGAGCACCACGGTCTCGCGCGGGCCACGCCAGCGCTCGAGCTCGGCGCGCACGTGCGCCACACCGCCCGGCCGCACGCGCGAGGCCACGAGCGCCGCGCCGCGCAACGACGACTGCGCGCGCCCCGCGTGCGTCTCCAGTTCGATCACCAGGCTGTCGGCATGGAAGCGCGCGTACGGGTTCGCGGCGAGGAAGCGCACCGGCGCGCTCAGGGACGTCACCACGTCCGCGAGCGGCGACTCGCCGGCGCTCACGTCGGCGAGCTTGAGAGCGCGGCCGCCACGCCAGACCACGAGCGACCAGCGCACGGTCTGCATCACCCCCTCGCCGCCCGATTCCAACAGGCTGTTGAGCGCCGCGGTGCTCACGAGCTGCGACAGCAGCGTGCGATCGTCGATGGATTCGTACGTGAACACCTGCGCGCGCGGGCTCGCGCCGGTGACACGCACGCGGATGGGCAGCAGCCGCGGCGCCGGTCCCAGCCGGCCCGCGACCGCGGTGCGCCGGTCCTGGGTCGCGGTGCCGACCGGCGTGCCGGTCACACCGAGCTTGAACGAGCTGCTCAGGCTCCCGAGCACGGTGGTGATGCGCGCGGTCGAGAGCGGCAGGCGCACGTCGCCGCTCTGGAAGAACGGGTGGCCGAAGATCAGCACGCGGTCGCCGTCTCGGTAGGTGACGGTACCGATCGCGCTCAGGTTCAGGTCGCCGCGCAACACGTCCACCGCGACCGCGTCGCCTGGCTCCAACGTCGCGTGCTTCTCCGGCGTGCGCTCGCGCCCGCCGGGCACGACCGCGAAGCCCTCGGGCTCGAACAGCGAGCGCACGGCCGCGAGCGCACCCGGATGGAGCCCGCTCGCGGCCAGCGGCAGCGGCAGCCATGGCCGCGACGCCATCGGGGTCACGCCCCCCCGCGCATCCCGCGAGGTGTCGTCGTCCGTCCACGCGAACTCGTGGAAGCGAGGCGTCGCGGCCGCGGGCTCCGCGCCCACGGGCCCGGGCGTGCCCTCGCCGGGCGGCAGGTCGGGACGGTCGAGCACGGCGAGCATCTCGCCGATCGGCGTGATCCCGAACACCGGCTCCTTCGAGAACGACCAGCCGGAGGACAGCGCCCCGATCAGCTTGCCGTCGACGTAGACGGGCGAGCCGCTCATGCCCGCCGCCACGCCGGTCCGCTCCACGCGCGGGCTCGTCGCGCGCGCGAGGATCATGTCGCCCTCGGAGCGGCCGCCGGGGAGCACCCCCACGATCTCGGCCTCGAACGTCTCCACCGAATCTCCGGCGAACACCGTGCGGACAATGGCCGGCTGGCCAGGGCGCAGCGCGGACGGCGGAAGTGTCGGCACGGACGGCGCCGCGAAAGCGAGGGCAGGGACGAGAGCGGCGGCGAGCACGCTGGGGAGTCTCTTCACGGCGCGCGAATCTAGCAGATGGCGTCAGGTGCTGCGCCGAGGCCGCGCCCGCGGGCGCGATCCACGCGGCGGTGTGCCGCTTGTTTGCCCGCGCGCCGCCGCGTAGTCTCTTCAGCCGCATGAACTCGCTCTTTCTCACCCGACTCGCGCAGGGCCCGCTGCTCGCGGACGGCGCCATGGGGACGCTGCTGTTCCAGCGCGGCATCCCGTTCGAGCGCTGCTTCGACGAGTTGAACCTGAGCCAGCCCGCGCTCGTGGAGGAGATCCACCGCGAGTACCTCGCCGCGGGCGCCGAGCTGATCGAAACCAACACGTTTGGCGCCAACGCGGTACGGCTCTCGACTCATGCACTGGGTGAGAAGTCGCGCCTGCTCGCGCGCCAGGGCGCCAAGCTGGCCCGGAACGCGCGCGAGGTGGTGGGCACGCCCGCGTTCGTGGCCGGCTCCATGGGCCCGCTCGGCGCGGCACTCGCGCCGTTCGGCACCATCTCGACCGCGCACGCCGAGGCCGCGTTCCGCGCCCAGGCCGAGGGCC
>DATNFC010000217.1:0-7908 GCA_035606545.1 Candidatus Methylomirabilota bacterium | reverse complement strand
CCCACGAACCTGACGACCATGAAAGTCCCGCTCCTCGACCTGCGCGCGCAGTACGACACCATCCGCGCCGAGATCGACGACGCGGTGCGCCGCGTCATGGAGAGCACGCACTTCATCGGCGGCCCGGAGATCACCGGGCTCGAAGAGGAGGTGGCGCGCTACTCGCAGGTGAAGCACGCCGTGGCCTGCGCTTCGGGCACGGACGCGCTGCTGATCGCGATGTGGACGCTGGGCATCGGCCCCGGCGACGAGGTGATCTCGCCCGCCTACTCGTTCTTCGCCACCGCCGGCACCGTCGCGAACAACGGCGCCACGCCGGTGTTCGTGGACATCGACCCGCGCACGTACAACCTCGATCCCCACCGCCTCGAGGCCGCGATCACGCCGCGGACCAAGGCTGTGGTCGCGGTGTCGCTGTACGGCCAGTGCTGCGACCTGCCGGCGCTCAAGGCGATCTGCGACAAGCACCAGCTCTACCTGATCGAGGACGCCGCGCAGTCGATCGGCTCGGAGTGGGAGGGGAGGCGCTCGGGCTCGAACTGCGACTTCGGCACGTTCTCGTTCTTCCCGAGCAAGAACCTGGGCGGCGCCGGCGACGGCGGCATGATCACGACCGGCAGCGCCGAGCTCGCCGAGAAAGCGCGGCTCCTGTGCAACCACGGCGCCCGACCCAAGTACTACCACTCGCTCGTGGGCACGAACTCGCGCCTCGACGCGCTGCAGGCGGCGATCCTGCGCGTGAAGCTCAAGCACCTGGACCGCTGGAGCGAGAAGCGCGCGAAGAACGCCGCGCTCTACAACGCGCTTTTCGAGGGCTCGCGCGTGGGCCGGCCGTACCACGACCCGCGCACGCGCCACATCTACAACCAGTACGTCGTGCGCGTGCCGAAGCGCGACGAGCTCAAGAAGCACCTCGGCGAGCGCAACATCGGCTGCGAGATCTACTACCCGGTGCCGCTGCACCTGCAGAAGTGCTTCGCCCACCTCGGCTACAAGGTGGGGGACATGCCGCATTCCGAGGCGGCCGCGAACGAGACGATCGCGCTGCCCATCTACCCGGAGTTGAGCGAGGACCAGATCCGCTACGTGGCGCTGACGGTCCGCGAGTTCGTGGACCAGGCGTAGACGCACGCCGGGCCCCGCGCCCGGCGAGGTTCAAGTAACACTTGAAGGTGCAGTAGAGCTGCAAACATCCGCTCCGTCGTCCTCCCGCCCTGTGGATGACGGTCGCGGCGGTCTCCTGGAGACCGCGCATCCGGTCCCCTCCGGCGGCGCGAGACGGTCCGCTATCCCATGGCCGAATCGAGCCGCGAGGAATTGGGCGCGCTGCTGCGCCGTATCGACGAGGTGCGAGGTCTCGCCCCCGGATCGGGTGCGTCCGAGACCGCCGCGCTGGACGACCCGGCTGCCCTGGTGCCGGTGCTCGCCCAGCTCGTCGACGACCTCGAGCGCAGCCACCGCCGGCTGATCGAGGCGAACGTGCAGCTGGTGTCGCTGCGCGAAGTGGCGAGCTCGCTCACCACGACGCGCGACGCCGGCGAGGCGACGCGGCTCGTCGCCCGCTACCTGCGCGGCGCGCTGGGCGTGGAGCAGGTCGGGCTGCTGCTCGTGGACGCCGAGCGCGGCATGCTCACGGGCACGTGGGCGTGGTCGGGGGGCCTGACGGCGGTGGAGGTGTCGCTGTCGCGCGCCGCCGGTGCGATCCCCGCCACGCTCTCCGGCGACCCGCGCATCGGCGCGACGCCGCAGCGCGCGCTCGTGCTGCCGCGCGAGCACCCGCTGGCGCCGGTGTTCGCGCGCCACGAGTGGCTCGAGTGCGTGCCGCTCGAGCCCTCGCTCGGCGTGCTCGCCGCCGCGCGCGGCCCCGATGCGCCGCCGGTCCCGCCCGGCGAGCGAACGCGGCTCGAGTCGGCGGCGTCGACTCTGGCGCCCATGCTCGAGAACGCCCGGCTCGTCCACGAGCTCGCGCGCAGCCGCGGCTTCCTCGCCGACGTGCTGGACTCCATGCCCGGCGCGCTGGTGGCGTTCGGCACCGACGGACGCGCGCTGAGCATGAACCGCACCGCGCAGGAACTCCTGGGCTTCGACGAGGCCTCGGCCGTGGGGCTGGACGCCGGGAACCTTCTCGGTGACGACGCCGACGAGCAGATCGCGCGCACGCTGGGCACCGGCAAGCCCGCGGTGGGTCGCGAGCTGATGCTGCGCACGGCCACCGGCGCGCCGCTCCCCGTGCGGCTGACCACGTCGCGACTGCGCGACGAGCAGGATCGCGCGTACGGAGCGCTGGCCACGTTCCTCGACCTGACGCCGCTGCGCGCGGCCGAGGAGCGCGCACGGCAGATGGACCAGCTCGCGGCCCTCGGGCGCTTCACCACGAGCGTCGCGCACGAGATCCGCAATCCTCTCACCGGGATCGGCATGGGCGTCGGGCGCCTCGCGCGCGCGCTCGCCGACCGGCCCGCCGAGGCCGAGAACATCGAGTTCGTGCGCAACGAGATCAAGCGTCTCGATCGCATCGTCCAGCAGCTCTTCGACGTCACGCACCCGCGCAAGCTGGATCTCTCGCCGCGGCCGCTCGAGGACACGGTGCGCCGCGCCGAGCGCTCGCTCGAGGGCCTGTTCGTCGAGCGCGGTGTGCGCGTGGATTGCGAGATCGAGCCCGGCCTGCCGCCGGCGCCGCACGACGCCGACCAGATGCAGCAGGTGTTCATCAATCTCCTCAAGAACGCCGCCGAGGCATCGCCGCAGGGCGCGAGCGTGCGCGTGCGACTCGGGCGCGGGCGCGGCGGTGCGCTGCTCGCGAGCGTCACCGACCAGGGCGGCGGCATCGACGCGAAAACGCGGCAGACGCTGTTCGAGCCGTTCTTCACGACGAAGCCCAAGGGCACGGGCCTCGGGCTCTATGTCACCCACGAAATCGTCAAGCGCCACGGCGGCACGCTGGCGGTACAGAGCGAGCCCGGTCGCGGCGCGACTTTCACTTTGGAACTGCCAGTCGACCCCCACGGAGGTGTGCGATGAGCAAGGTCAACATCCTGGTGGTGGAGGATCAGGACTCGATCCGCCACTTCGTCGTGAAAGCACTGGAGGACGAGGGCCATGCCGTGACCGGCGTGGGCAGCGTCCGCGAGGCGCGCGTGGCGGTGGAGCGCGACATGCCCGACCTCGCGTTCCTCGATCTCAAGCTCCCCGACGGAAACGGGCTCGAGCTGCTGCGCGAGATCAAGCGTGTCCAGCCCGAGGTGGCGGTGATCCTGATGACCGCGTTCGGCGAGCTGGATACCGCCGTCGAGGCCATGAGTGCCGGCGCGTTCTGGTTCATGAAGAAGCCGTTCGAGCAGGAAGAGCTGCTGGCGCTCACGTCGCGCGCGCTGGAGTCGCAGAAGATGTGGCTCGAGCTGCGTCGGCTGCGCAACCAGGCGTTCAGCGACGACGAGTTCCTGCACTCGTCGAGCCCGTCGATGCAGGAGACGTACGCGATCGCCGAGCAGGTGGCGCGTGGCGACACCACCAGCGTGCTGATCGAAGGCGAGAGCGGCACCGGCAAGGAGTACTTCGCGAACCTCATCCACCGCATGAGCGCCCGCCACGCCCAGCCGTTCGTGGAGATCAACTGCGCCGCCATCCCGTCCGAGCTGCTCGAATCGGAGCTGTTCGGCCACGAAAAGGGTGCGTTCACCGACGCGCGCGCGCAGAAGCTGGGCCTCATGGAGATGGCGAACGGCGGCACGCTGTTCCTGGACGAGATCGGGGAGCTGGCGCCGATGCTCCAGGTGAAGCTGCTGCGCGTGCTCGAACGCCGTACGTTCCGGCGCGTCGGCGGCACGAAGGACATCAGCGTCAACCTGCGCGTCATCTCGGCCACGAACCAGGACCTGGAGAAGATGGTGCACGAGGGTGGGTTCCGCGAGGACCTCTACTATCGCTTGAAGGTCGTGCCGCTCCTCGTGCCGCCTCTGCGCGATCGTCGCGAGGACATCCTGCCGCTGGCGCGGATGTTCATGGAGCGGTTCGCGAAGGCGTTCAAGAAGCCGTTCCGCGGCATCGCCGACTCGGCCGAGCAGGTGCTCACCGACTACCCGTGGCCCGGCAACATCCGCGAGCTCAAGAACCTGATGGAGCGCACGGTGCTGCTGGAGAAGGCCGAGGTGCTCGAGGCCCATCACCTGAAGCTCTCCTCGCGTCCGCGCACGAACGTCGATTCGACGATCGGCCAGCGCGTCGACGAGGCGCTGCAGGGCGTGATCCCGACGACGGGGCTCCCGTTCGAGGCGCTGGTCGAGGCGCTCGAGCGAGCCTTGATACTGCGTGCGTCGAGTGCTACAAAGTGGAATCAGAGCCGCACGGCGGAGCTCCTGAACCTGAAGCGCGACAAGCTTCGCTACCGGATGAAGCTCTACGACATCCATCCCGAAGGCCAGGGGCAGACGAATCATCCGAACGCCGCCTGATCACGCGCACCATCTCAGCGACGCCCGCGGCCGGGAGTCAGCCCGCAAGGCTGTGCTCGCGGCCGCGGCGCTTTGCTGGCTCGCATCGGGCTGCGGCTACACTGCGAGCCCGGCGCTGCTGCCGGCGCACCTGAAGACGGTGGCGATCCCGGTGTTCGAGAACGGCACGCCCGAGGTGAGGCTCGAGGAGGAGCTCACGAACGCTGTCATCTTGAAGTTCGTCCAGGACAACCACCTCAAGGTCGTGGACGAGAAGTCGGCGAACGCGGTCATCCGCGGCAAGGTGACGCAGTACAAGAACAGCGTGTTCGGGTTCACGCAGTCCGGCGCCTCGAACGAGTTCCGCGTCACCCTGGCCGTGGAGGTGACGTTCAAGGACCTGGTGAAGAATCGCGAGCTGTGGAGCGGCGAGGTCGTGAAGACGGCCAACTACTACGTGGTGGATGTCCCGGGCCAGCAGGCCCAGACGGAGCTCGATGGACGCCGAGAAGCCATCAGCAAGATCGCGGACGAGATCCTCAGCCGCAGCGTCGAAGGCTGGTAGCCCCGTGCCGGCGGCGAAGGGCGGCGACGCGCCATCGAAGCGTGCGGCCGCGACGCGCGCTCCCGCGGCCAGGGCGGCCCGCCCAACGGCCGCCGTGGCGGCGCTGGCGCTGCTCGAGCGCGCGTCGCGGGGTGAGTTCCCGCCCACGGTCTACCTCGAGGGCTCCGACGAGGCGGTGAAGGCCGCGTTCCTCGCCGAGTTCCGTCGCGCGTGGGCGGCCACCGTGCCCGAAGCACCCCAGGCGCGCGTCATGCGCCCCGGCGAGCACGATGTCGACCAGATCCTCGCCGCGTTCCAGAACGTGTCGTTGTTCGCGCCGCGCGAGCTGACGCTGGTGCTCGAGGTCGAGGACCTCGGCCGGAGCGAGAAACGCGTGGAGGCCCTGGCTGCCGGGCTCGCGACGCCGGCCGGCGGGTCGTGCCTGGTGCTGGTCGAGTCCGAGGCCGAGACGGTGAGGAAGACGCTGGCGCCGTTGCGCGCGGCCTGCTCGGTCCGCGTCGTCGCTGATCGCCCCGAGCCGGCGGAGCTGCTGCGCTGGGGCACGCTGAAACTCACCGCGCAGGGCTGCAAGGCCGAAGCCGGGGCACTCGAGGCGTTGCTCGAGACCTGCGAGGACGACGCGATCGCGTTCATGAACGAGACCGGCAAGCTCGCGGCACTCGCGGGCGCGAGCGGCGTGGTGACGAAGCAGCACGTCGCGGCGCTCACGGCACCGAGCGTGGGCGCCGGGCTCGCGGAGTACCTCGCCGCGGTCGCGCGCGGCGATGGACCGCAGGCCGCGCTGCAGCTCGAGCGGTTGCTGGCGGCGGGGGAGAGCGAGGGGGGAGTGCTGTGGGCGCTCGGCCATCTCGTCTCGAGTTCATTCGTGGCACAGAGCGGCGGCTGGGCGAAGTGGCGCGACGCGAGCTTCGCGTTCGCGCGACGTCGGAGCGCGGCCTCGCGCGCGCAGGCGCTCGACGCCGTCTACCGCGCCGAGTCCGCGTGGAAGGGCGGCCGCGCCGACGTGCGCACGGCGCTCGAGCAGGCGACGAGAGAGGTCGTCGCGGCGGGCTGAGGCGTCGGCGGATCGCGCGTGACGCTGCTCCGCGTGACGCCCCGCGCGCTTCCCGCTATCGTGCGCGCTCCACCCATTCCAAGGGCAGCGCCATGAGTCACTACTACCCGTTCGCCGAAATCGAGCCCAAGTGGCAGGCGTACTGGGTCGAGAAGAAGACGTTCCGCGTGACGGAAGATCCGTCGCGCCCGAAGTACTACTGCATCGACATGTTCCCCTACCCGTCGGGGACCGGCCTTCACGTCGGCCACCTCGAGGGCTACACCGCCACCGACATCTTGAGCCGGTTCAAGCGCATGCGCGGCTTCAACGTCCTGCACGCGATGGGCTGGGACGCGTTCGGCCTGCCGGCGGAGCAGTTCGCGGTCAAGACCGGCATCCACCCGGCGCAGACCACGGCGGACAACATCGCCAACTTCCGCCGCCAGATGAAGCGCTCGGGGCTGTCGTTCGACTGGGATCGCGAGGTGGACACCACCGATCCCGAGTACTACCGCTGGACGCAGTGGATCTTCTCGAAGCTCTACGAGCGCGGGCTGGCGTACGTCGCCGAGGTGCCGGTCAACTGGTGCCCCGAGTTGGGCACCGTGCTGGCGAACGAGGAGATCGTGGACGGCCGGTCGGAGATCGGCGGCTACGAAGTCGTCCGCAAGCCGATGCGCCAGTGGGTGCTGAAGATCACGGCTTACGCCGACCGGCTGCTGGACGACCTGAAGCTCGTGGACTGGCCGCACAGCACGCTGGAGATGCAGAAGAACTGGATCGGGCGGTCGATCGGCGCCGAGGCGGAGTTCGCGCTCGAGGGTGTCAAGGGCTCGCTGCGCATCTTCACCACGCGGCCCGACACGCTGTTCGGCGCCACGTACATGGTGCTGGCGCCCGAGCACCCGCTCGTGGACGCCGTCACCACGCCCGCCCAGGCGGCCGCCGTGCGCGCCTACCGCGACGCGACCGCGCACAAGAGCGACCTCGCGCGCCAGGAGGAGAAGGTGAAGACCGGCGTGCCCACCGGTGGCCACGCCATCAATCCCGTGAACGGCGAGAAACTGCCGATCTGGATCGCCGACTACGTGCTCATGAGCTACGGCACCGGCGCGATCATGGCCGTCCCCGGGCACGACGAGCGCGACTGGGAGTTCGCGCGAACCTTTGGCCTGGACATCAGAGAAGTCGTCAGCGGGGGGGACGTCGCCAAGGCCGCGTTCACCGAGAACCAGGCCGGCCGTGTCGTGAACTCGACGACGCCGGACAAGAGCTTCTCGATCGACGGCCTGTCGCCCGCGGACGCAATCCCGAAGATCACCGCGTGGCTCGAGCAGAAGGGCCTGGGCCGCAAGGCCGTCAACTACAAGCTCCGCGACTGGCTGTTCTCGCGCCAGCGCTACTGGGGCGAGCCGTTCCCGGTGATCTGGGTGGACGGCGCGCCGAAGCTGCTGCCGGAGCAGATGCTGCCCGTGCGCCTGCCCGAGTCGACCGACTTCAAGCCCACGGGCACGACGGAAGGGCCGCTCGCGAACCTGAAGGATTGGGTGAACACCTCGGACCCGGCCACGGGCAAGCCCGCGCGGCGCGAGACGAACACGATGCCGCAGTGGGCGGGCTCGTGCTGGTACTACCTGCGCTTCCTCGACCCGAAGAATCCCGACCGCCTCGTGGACCCGGCGAAGGAGCAGTACTGGATGCCGGTGGACCTGTACGTGGGCGGCGCCGAGCACGCGGTGCTGCACCTGCTGTACGCGCGCTTCTGGCACAAGGTGCTCCACGACATCGGCGTCGTGAGCACGCCCGAGCCGTTCATGAAGCTCATCCACCAGGGCACGATCCTGGGCGAGGACAACCGCAAGATGAGCAAGAGCTGG
>DATNFC010000216.1:0-17948 GCA_035606545.1 Candidatus Methylomirabilota bacterium | reverse complement strand
CAACTCGATCCGCCGCCTGGGAAGGTACGTCCGGGCCCATGAGGCGCCTCGGGTCTCGGCGTAGTCGTGCAGATCCTCGAGCCCGTACTTGAAATCGTCGTAGCCCTTGCTCTTCTTCCCGTGCGGAACCACCCAGTCCTTCGCAGCCGCGTCGTAGCGGTATTCGTTCAGATAGAGGTACGAAGAGGGATTGGATGGGACGAACTTGACCAGCGCCGTGTTCGGCTCGGATTGCAGGTCGATGTCGGTGAACGCCGCGTAACGCTGGACGAATTGGCCGCCCGCGGAGTGGCCGGTGATCACCACCCAGCGCAGGTTCGGAAAGGTTCCGTTGCGCAGGCGGGCGACCAGCGTGTCGATGACCGCGTAAGAACTCACGCCGCCCGAGTTCCCGCCCGTGACCCAATCACCCTTCCACCAGGCTTCCGTCTTCCGGTTCCTCGCGTCGCCCTTCTCCTGGAAATACGGCGCCACGACGATCGTCTTGCGCCGCCAGTCCCGACCGGGATCGGAGCTGGTCGGGATGTTCTCCACGATCGAGGCGAAGTAGTCCTCCACCTTGCGGCCACTTCCGTGGATCACGATGACCGCGCGGCTGATGCCGTTGTTCCGGACCGCAAGCGGGTGGTTGGAGAAGTACGGCACCTGCTTGCCGTCGATCACCATCGTGGCCCGGACCTCGGCCTGGGCAGGGGCGCCGGTCATGAGCGTCAGCGCCAGCGCGGCGCCCACGGCGCCCGACAGCGCGGGCTTCACGGCTTCAATCGGTCTCATCATGGTTCCGCTGTCCTCCATCCGGCGCGTTCTCGGGGATGCGCCGGCCATCGAGCCGGTTGTCTTGCGCACTCGACGCCTCGTCGCCGCCTTCCGCCGGAGATGGCGCCGGATCTTCAGCGGCATTCGCCGAATGAATGAGGGTGAAGAACGTTCGTCGCACGACGGAGTTCAACTCAGGAAGCGCCTGCGCAACTCCGGTGCCATCACCGGGCACTCGTCAGGAGGCCTGAACCAGAGCTTGCGCCTCGCAGCGATGAACGCATAGACGCCGTCGCGCACGGGCCTCGGAACGATGATGAACGCGTAGAGCAGCGGCCATGGCGCCGCCAGCTGCCGGCAGATGCGCAGCGCGGCGGTCGAGCGGGTGTAGGGCTCGTCGCCCTCGACCATGACCATCGTCTTCAGGTCCGTGTCCGGTAGATCCAACCGCGCGAGTTGCTGCCGGCCAGCCGGGGACTGCAACGTGGCGAACTGGAAGTGCTCGGCGGGGTCGTGCTTCAGCACGAACTGAACGAAGCGGTCACACAGGCCGCATTCGCCGTCGTAGTACAGGATCGCGTGATGGTGCGCCGTCCGCGACGCCGTGTGTTCGACCGCCGCCTGCGGCATCGGGTGGCCGATCGGCGCGGGCATCCTGCCCTGGATGTCCAGGGCCCGCGCGAGCCTGCGCCAAAGCACCAGGACCTGCTCGACGGGGAAGAACGCCAGGAACATCACGCCGGTGAGCTGGTAGTGGAACGTGATGTGCATCACGAACAGGATGCCCCAGTGCATCATGAATGTGTTGATCGCCCAGAACCAGCCCGCGCGCCGGTGCAGCAGGGCAAGCGGCGCGAAGAACTCGACGCACAGCGAAGCCTTCGCGAGCACCGAGAACACCAGGACCATGTCGTAGAGCGCGTGGGACACGGCATTCGGTGTCGCACCGAGCAGCTCCTTGCGCATGGCGTCCACGGCCATCTGGGCGCGCAGGTTGTGCCCGGTCGTCCACTCCAGGCCCATCGGGCCCGCGAGCTTGGCCACCGCGGTCACGAAATAGGCGGTCACCACGAGCGCACACATCAAGCGCACGGGCCAGTTGTACTCCCAGCCCACGCGCTCCTCGGAAGCGGCGCCGGGAATGCGTCGGCTGCGGAGGACGGCGTCGAGGGACAGCGCATCGGCTGACCGGGACACCGCCAGCACGATGATGTGCATGACGGCCATGTTGTCCGAGTGGTAGATCATCGACCACGACTGGCGGTAGCACATCAGCCAGAGGAGCAGGCCGGCGAAGAGCGGAGCCGTCACGCGATGCCACAATCCGAGCGTGAACAGGATCGCCAGGACGAACGTCGCGTCGAACAGCCACCGGAACAGTTCCAGGGTGACGGGACCGTGGAACACGACGCCCACGGGCGCGAACAGCTGCGGATCGAGTTGCGCCACCCTCAGGTAGGTGCCGCGATTGTCCCACAGGAACCAGGTGATGAACGCGCCGACACAGATGCGTAGCAGGGCCAGCCGTGTGGCCGGCGCAGACTCGAACCAGAAGTCGTGGAAACGACGCCAGAGAGTGTTCATGGTGTTTGCGTCCTATTGACCTCGGCGGTGGCGTAGATGCGTTCGGAGACGGGGTCCTTCTTGCCGTGGAAATAGTCGTCCACGTTGTACTTTCCTCGGCAGATCGAGACCGAGACGACGTCGCGGTAGCGACGGCCCGACCTCTGGGCCACGCGCTGGGCGACGGTCTGCACGAGTTCAGGCGCACCCCCGGCCTGGACGATGTTTCGAAGCGCCTTGCGCACCTGGTTCTCGCCTCCGTCGCCAATGACGGTGTGGCGCATGTAGCGACGCTGACCTTCGCCATCCAGGCCCACGACGTAATAGAAGGTCTCGATGGGCTCGCGCTTGGCGCTGAACATCGGGTAGTAGGAGAGCGGGAAGTTGTCCTTGGGGCGGCGGCTCCAGTTCTGTGGGAGTGGCGACAACACGGCGCCGATCAGGACGAGGCAGATGCACAGCGCGAGCCGCTTGTCGTGACCGACGGCAGATGAGGGATCGGGCGACATCGATGGAATCCTCCTCAGTCGGCCTGTCCATGAAGGCGCATGTCAGAGCTCCGCACCGCACGTGCGACGAGCGCGACGGTCGAGGGGAGCGGCCGCGCGCGCAGCGCGCTGCAGCGTGTCGTGGCCTGTGCCATTGAAGTGCGCGGGGGAAGTGGCATTGGAAAGAGCCTAGACATTCCGTGCGCCGCGCAGTATCGGGCAAGACCCTTAGCCGCAAGTGCGGATGTACCTGACGAGCCCTTCCGGCGACACCGCGCATGACATACAGGAGCAATGCGAGAGTCTCGTTGTCGGCGAGGCTCGTGCGAAAAGAACTCTTGCGCGTGACGGATATCGTCGTAGTAGCATCGCATGCGAGCGTGACGCGCCGTCGTCGCGAACTGTCCCTCCCCGCGACGAGGGAACGCTCGGTGGGTGCGAGGCCGCCGCGGGAATGATTTGGGGAGGGATACTTTCATCACCCGGCGCCGCCTCGAGGACCCCATGGACTACTTCCAGAAGTCGCGCGTGAAATGGCCTTATGTCACCCACCTCGTGGACCGGCGCTGCGTCCAGCAAGTGCTGCCGATCGAGGATGGTCGGGATGTCGGCGCGCTGGTGCTCGCGCGCGTGACGAAGCTCGGCAGGCACGGCGATCTCGAAGCGCCGCGCGGACGCAGGCTGACGCTGTTCGCCGGGGACGTGTTCGTCGGTGCGCTCGGCGACCGCTACGCCACGGGACAGTTCGAGGGCGCCGCGGTGATCTCGGGCGGCGTGGGCCACATCGTGTCGATCGGCGGCGTCGTGGGTCAGGTGTCTAGCATGAATGCGTCGAGTCCTCCGCCCACCGCGATCGAGTTCCTGGGCCGACTGGCGGACGGCGAGGGTCGGCCGCTGCACATGTCTCAATTCCAGGCGCTGCCATCGGAGACGATCGAGAACCGATCCGCCACGACCATCCTCTCGCTCGGAGCCGGCATGGACAGTGGCAAGACGACCACGGCCGCGCACATGGTCCGCAGCCTCACGCAGGCGGGGCACGTCGTCGCCGCGGCGAAGCTCACGGGCACGGCGTGCGGTAAGGATGCGAATCTCCTCTACGACGCCGGCGCCGTGACGGTCTACGACTTCACCCACGCGGGCTGGCCGTCCACCGCCAACCTGTCCCTCGACGAGTTGATGTCGATCGCCGGCCGGATTCGTGCCGCGCTCGCGACGCACGATCCGGAGTTCGTGATCCTGGAGATCGCGGATGGGATCGTGCAGCGGGAGACGGCGATGATGCTCGCCGACCCGGACTTCCACGACTCCATCGACGCGGTCATGTTCTCGGGGCGCGGCTCGCTGTCGTGCGATGCGGGCGTGCGCCGGCTCCACGCGCTCGGCTACACCGTGCTCGCCACGGCAGGGCCGGTCGCGAACAGCCGGCTCAGCACCGCCGAGGCGGAGGCCTGCTGCGACCTGCCCTGCTTCTCGAGCCAGGACATCCTCGCCGGCAAGATGGTGCCCCTGCTGCGCTCGGTCACGGAGCGCCGCCGGTCGGTTCCCGCGGCGTGAGCACCGTTCCCGCGCCGACGTCGGCCCCGGGCACCGAGCCCGCGGCCGGCGCGGAGCAGGACGACGAGCGCGAGCGCGGCCAGTGGGAACAGCTGTCGCGCCTCATTCCCTATGTGCGCCGGCACCCGGGGTTGATCACGATCACGTTCACGGTGTCACTGCTGCTGGCCGTGATCGACGTTCCGGTGCCGTTCATGCTCAAGCACCTCATCGACGCCACGCTCCGGCGGCACATGGTGACGTTCATGGGCCACGAGGTGACGCCGGAGCGGTTCCTGCTCGGCATCTTCGCCGCGCTCGCCGGGCTGGCGCTGGGGAAGGGCTTTCTCGTCTTCTCGCAGCGCATGGCGAGCGAGACGATCGGGCAGCACATGGTGTTCGAGATGCGGCTGGATCTCTATCGGCATCTGCAGTCGCTGTCGATGCCGTGGTTCCGCCAGGCCCGCACGGGCAAGCTCATGCTGAGGCTGATCGGCGACATGAACGCCGTGCTCGACATGATCACCGACGGCTACATGCGCGCGCTCATGGACTCGGTCACGGTGCTCGCCGTCGTGATCGCCATCTTCACCGTCAATTGGCACCTGGCGCTCATCGTGCTCGCGGCCATGCCCATCTATATCGCCGCGTTCCTCGGGCTCAACAAACGCCTGCGCAAGAGCAGTCGTGCGGCACGCCGTGAGCGTTCGGCGCTCTCGGGCCACCTTCAGGAGCGCATCGCCGGCGCCGCGATCGTGAAGGCGTTCGCGCAGGAAGAGACCGAGAGCGGCCGGGTCGAGGCACGGACCGGGCGGCTTCGCGATCGGCTCATCGAGAAGGCGCGCTGGGGCGGGCTGCTCTCGGGCGTGGCCAACACGACGGTGGCGCTGGGCGCCGCCCTGGTGCTGTGGATCGGTGGCCGCGAGGTCCTGGGCGGGACCATGACCAAGGGCAGCCTGATGGCGTTCTACGCGCTGTCGTCGATGTTGTTCCCGCCGCTTCGCCGCCTCGCGAAGACGAACGAGACCTATCAGGCATCGCGGGTCTCGCTCGATCGCATCCTGGATTTCCTCGACGACACGATGCCCTACCAGGAGCGCAGTGAAGGTCCACCGCTGATCATCGCCCGCGGCGATGTGACGTTCGACAACGTGTGTTTCGCCTACGTCCCCGGAAAGCCGGCGCTCGACGGGGTGACGCTGCGGTTCCGAGCGGGACAGACGGTGGCCCTCGTGGGCGCCAATGGGGCGGGCAAGACCACGCTGCTCCAGCACCTGCTCCGCTTTCTCACGCCCGACTCGGGCCGAATCCTGGTGGACGGCAAGGACATCCAGCACGTGGACCTGCACTCGCTCCGGCGCCAGATCGGGGTCGTGCCCCAGGAGACGATCATGTTCTCGGGCTCGATCATGGACAACATCCGCTACGGCTGCCCCGATGCCACCGACGAGGAGGTCTGCGAAGCGGCGAGGGCGGCGAACGCCTACGACTTCATCCTGGCGCTGCCGGATGGCTTCGCGACCGAGATGGGTGAGCGTGGCCAGCGGCTCTCCGGCGGGCAGCTCCAGCGCGTGGCGCTCGCCCGCACCGTGCTGGCCAACCCCCGGATCCTCGTCCTCGACGAAGCCACGTCCGCCGTGGATGCCGAGTCCGAGGCGCTCATCCAGGAGGCCCTGACCCGGGTCACGAGCGGGCGCACGACGTTCATCATCGCCCACCGCATGTCCACCGTGCGGCGCGCCGATCGCATCGTCGTGATGGACCACGGCCACATCGTCGAGGACGGCCGTCACGACGAGCTGCTCAAGCGGGATGGCCCCTACCGGCGGCTGTTCTCCGACCAGATGTTCGAGACACCGACGCTGACGAAAGCAACTGCATGAGGGCCGACGATGTGACGAACTTCCCACCTGGGATCCAAAAGGTCACGAACGATGACTACGAGCTCGCTGATGAGCCGCAGAACCTTCATGACGGTCTCGGCGATGGGGGCACTGGCCGGGCCCGCGGTCGCTGAGATGGCCGAGGGGCCGCAGGTCCAGACCCGGCGCGGGGTCAAGCCCGTCGTGGTGTCCTCGAGAAACGGGAACAAGTCGAAGGATGCTGCGGGACTGACCTGCATCACCAAGGCGTTTCACCTGCTCACCACCGGCACCGACGTGCTCGACGCGGTCATCGCCGGCGTGAACATCATCGAGCTGGACCCGAACGACGACAGCGTTGGTTACGGCGGGCTTCCGAATGCTGACGGCGTCGTCCAGCTCGACGCCGCGGTCATGCACGGCCCGTCCAAACGCGCCGGCGCCGTGGCGTGCCTCGAAGGCGTGCGCACACCCTCTCTGGTCGCGAAGAAGGTCATGGAGGAGACCGACCATCACCTGCTCGTGGCCCGGGACGCGCAACGCTTCGCGCACGACATGGGGTTCAAGATCGAGCACGACCTGAACACCGAGCGCTCGCGCCGCCTGTGGCAGGAGTGGAAGCGCAGGGCCGGCCGCTCTCCGTTCCTCAAGGCGTCGAACCGTTCGGCGTCGTGGCGCGAGGCGCGCCAGGCGATGGTGAGCGAAGGCTTGATCGACCCGGAGCACCTTCACGGGACGGTCCATTGCGCGGCCGTGAACGCCAAGGGCGAAGTCGCGGCCGTGACGAGCACCAGCGGCCTGGCGTGGAAGGTCCCGGGGCGGGTCGGCGACTCGCCGATCCTCGGCGCGGGACTCTACGTGGACGGGGAAGTGGGCGCGGCCGGCTCCACGGGCCACGGCGAGGCGAGCATGATGTCGCTCGGCGCGTTCCTGATCGTCGAGATGATGCGTGGCGGGATGGCGCCCAAGGACGCCGGCATGGTCGCGATGAAGCGCGTGGTGGCCAACACGGTGGACAAGCGGCTGCTCAACAGCCGCGGCACACCGAACTTCAACCTGCGCTACTACGCGCTCAACACGAAGGGCGACTTCGCGGGCCTTTCGCTCTACGAATCCTCGGAGAACGGCAAGCGCACAGAGTTCGCCGTGTGCACCGACGACGGCCCGCGCTTCGTCTCGGCCGAGTTCCTGTTGCCAGGCATGGCGGGCGATTGAGCTGATTCGCCCGGCAGGGGTCCAAGGAGACGCATGCCAACGCGCAGAAGACGAACGGGCTGCGTACTCGCCGCGTTCCTTGCCACCGCCATTCTCGTACCTGTCACCACCCACGCGGTGTCGGAGGGAAGGGGGTGCAGCTCACTGGTCATCGGCAGCAAGCGAGTCCCCTACCTGTCCAATCGTGCGCTCACCGTCGCGAACCCCGCGATCACCCGCGCGGTGATCGTGATCCATGGCGGCTATCGTGTTCCCGAGGAGTACTATGCACCGATCCTCGTCGCGCTGGTGTCGAAGCCCGAGTTGGAGGCGAGCTGGCGCGAACGGACCATCGTCCTCGCGCCCCACTTCCAGGAGCGCACCGACGCCGCCAGCGACGAGCACTGGTGGAAGGGCAACTGGCGCGAGGGTGGGGAGTCCGACGGCGTCAGCTCGTACGCGGTCGTGGATACGCTGGTCGCGCGCCTGCGCAACGGCACGTTCCCCAATCTGAAGTGGATCATCATCACCGGCCACTCCGCGGGCGGGCAGTTCGCGCAGCGCTACGCGGCGTTCACCGACATCGACCTCAAACCCGGTCCGAATGCCGCGTTCGTGAAGTTCGTCGTGGCCAACCCCTCCTCCTACGTCTATCTGAACGAGTACCGGCGCGGAAAGGGCCCGGAGTCGTGGATCGTCCCGGATTCGGATTGCGTCAATGGCGACCGTGTGAACGAATGGAAGTACGGTCTCGACGGCCTCTACGGCTACGCGGCGGCACGGGGCGCCGAGTTCGCGCGTACGCACCTGCCGCAGCGCGACATCGAGGTGCTCGCCGGTACGGAGGACAGCCAGACGGGCGAGGGGTTCGACAGCGACTGCGCCGGGATGTGGCAGGGTGCGACCCGTTTCGAGCGCGCGCAGAACTTCAAGGCGTTCATGGATCACTACTATCCGAAGAACCACCTGACGCTGACGCTCGTCCCGGACGTTGGCCACAGCGGACCACTGATGTTGCGTTCGCCGCAGGGCCTCAACGCGCTGTTCTTCCCGGACTGATCGACGCCCCGCTACTGGCTCTTCGCCGCCGAGGCCACCTTCAACTCGCTGGAGACCAGGCTGGCGCGTTGGGAGACGGCCTCACAGAGCCTCGCCACCGCGTCATCGAATGCCTTTCCCGCCGCCGCGTCCTCGCCGACCGCCGCGGGCCGGATGGCCGCGGCGAGTGACCGGGCGCGCGCCTGCACCTTGTTCGGCTCGAACGTGGTCGCGAGCAGCCGCGCGAGCGTCTGGCGGTAGAGGGCATTGCCCTCCGGCGTCGTCAGCACGGCCCTGGCGACCACACCTCTGCACTCCGGAACCGCGGGACCGTCGGTCCGTCGCAGCACCTCTTCGACGTTCTTCGGGAAGAATACGAAGCGATTGCTCGTCGGGTCGTGGTAGAGCCGGAACTTGTGGGCATCGAGCGAGTAGCTGTCGCTCAGCCACCACAACACCTCCAACGCGGTGAAGGTCAGGAATCGGTCCACGTCGAGCCGCTGCTGGAGACCCTTCCAGCGCTCGGCCGGATCGGCCAGGAGCGCGACGGCGGCCAGGGTATCCGCGTCGGACTGGTCGCTCTTGTCGCCGCCACTGGCCTTTTCCAACCTGCCCGTAACGTCCGGCGGATCGCCCTCGTCGTAGAGGTTACCGTCGACGCGACCGAAGTGCTGCTGGATGAACTCTTTCTCCACGCCCTCGATGAGCACGTAGAGGCCCAGGTCGCGTCCGTTGAACCGGACCCTGGCATAGCCGCACCTGGGCGCGGGCACATCGGCCTGCCGGAACATCTCGCAGACGATCGGCACGGCGACGTAGCTGGGATCGTCGCGACCCGCCTGCAGCACCAACCGCCGCTGGCCGTGGAAGCGCTGTTTCTTGGCGAACTTGTCGAACGTCACGATCAGGTCCGGCTTGCCCGTGGCGAGTTCCTTCGCCGGGTTGCCGCGACAGTGAATGCCGACGTTGGTGAGGGAGTCGCTGCCGGAGACCACCGTGCAGGGCACGTAGCCGTGGGAGTCCGAGTTGTTCCTGAGGCTCTCCAGCGTCGCCGGCGGGATCTGGATCGCCAGCGGCACGATGTTCGTGCCGAACAGGTCACTGCCCCAGGCCGGCGCGTGCGTGCCACTCACGGCCGCGGCGCTTCCGGCCGAAAGGAGCAGCGCGGAGGCGCAGGCGCAAACCGTCCGCAGTCCCCAACCCATGATGGATGTCCTCCGTCAGGCCCCGCGACAGCCGCGCAGCTCCTCGAGGGCGATCATCTCCTGGACCGCCCGGAGGGTGAGCTCCTCCCGTCCCAGGGCGCGGAGTGCGGCCCAGTCGTGCCGAAGTTCGCGCGCCAGAGAGTCCCCGAGCGTGCGCAGCCAGCCCTCGACCATCAGGTCGATGAACTCCCGCTTCTCCTCGATGGCCAGCTCGCGCGTGAGCAGGAGACGCGATGCGTCCTCCATGTCCGCGAACGCCTGCAGTACGTCCCACCGCTCGCCGGGACGCTTCCCGCACAACGTGGCGAACGCGGCATTCTGCGTGCGCCGGATCAGCTCCTCCTCGCGCGTGGCCAGGCTCTCGTGCTCGTTGGTCCCGCTCCAGCTGTCGGACTCGTCCGCCGTGTACCTCAGATAGAGCATGGCGAAGCGGGCGGTCGGCGCGACCAGATCCTCACGCTTCCGCAGGTTCAGGCCCAGCGCGGTCGTGGCGCGCAAGCAGCGGCGTGACAACAGGTTGGCAAAGCGTCTGCCGAACACCAGCGCCACGGATTCGCGGACGAACCAGGGCAACTCGGAGGCGATGATCTCGCGGTAACCCGGGGAGTGCCGTGCGAGCAGCAGCACGGTGCGTTTGTCGAGCGCGGCGAGATCGCTCGTCACCGCCGGCAGCCCGAGGGACGTGCAGGCGAGATTCATGGTGATCGTGCGGGGCAGGGGCACGCCCTCCGGCCAGGCGTCGCGTAGCGCCCGATCGTCGGGGAACTCGGCGCCACCGCCCCACTCCTCGGGGTACGAGGGGATCGACCGGCCGTAGCTCGCCGATCCGGTCGAGCGAATGCGCACTCGAGTCTGCGGCACGAGCCCGCCAAACGGCGCGATGAGCGGCGCGATCCGCATCAGCGTCTCGGTGTGCGCCTGTACACCCGACTGCATGAGCTTCCACAGCGCCTGGCGTTCGGTCGGTGCGATCGGGGGCCGCGGCGTGCCGGCCGACCAGACCGCGCGGAACCGGGCGGCCAGACCCTCGGCCGCATCCGGGGCATCGGCGCGGATTCCCTGCATGCACACGCCATCCGCGTGCGCGTACTGGAGGATCACGGCGTCGTGCTCGGGATCCAGTCCGCCGCGGAAGCCGGCGCGACCGGCGCCGATCAGGTAGGTCACGCGCGGCGCGGGATCCTCGTTGATTGCGGCCAGCGCCGCCAGACGTCGCTCCGCTTCCACGCGACCCGCGAGCGCCATCGCCACCGCGGCGTCCGTGGCCATCTTGCCGCTCTGCTCGGCGGTGTCGCTCAACGCCACGAACACGCGCACGATCGCCTCGCGACCTTCGAAACGGGTCACGAAACCCGCACGCGGCGTTGGACCGCGGCTCCCGTCGCCATCGCCGAACGCCTCGTAGAACGTTTCGAGGAGGTCGGGAAGACGGGCGAGTGCGCCGACGTTCTCGACCAGCGGAACGATCCGGATGCGGTGCACGCGCTCGATCAGCTGCGCGCGTCGGGCTCCGGTGATGCGGGCGGAGAGGAAGTCATCCACCCGCTCGCGGGTCCCGTGGAACAGCCCTTCGACCGCCTCGGCGTAGAGCGACGCCACCTTGCACATGGCGTCGATGTCGCCGCGCGCGCAGATCTGCGGAACGGTGAGTTCATAGATCGCGTTCTGGCGCGGGACGTGCCCCACACGCTCGCACGCCAGGTGGAAGATGAAATTCGCACGCGCCACCGCCGCCAGGATCTTGGAGATCTTCTCTTCGTCCGTCTCCAGCCACGGGTTCGGCACCCGCACCAGCAGATGCCGGTCCTCGCCGGCCAGCAGGCCGTGCCACAGCATCGCCAGCACGGTCTTCTCCGGAAGCTCCAGCCATTCGGGGCTGATGTGCCGTCCTTCGAAGTCGATAAGGACTTCCGTGGCCGGGCCGAGGAGGTCGGCGATCGATTCGTCGAGTTCCTGCCGGGCCTCGACCAGCGGATTGTCCTCCAGGTACGAGAGCGCCTGGGCCGTGCCCTCCGGAGTGTCCCCGGCCGCGCGCAACGCATGCGCGAGCTGCTCGGCGCGATGGCGTGTCGAATCCGGGTGCTTCGTGGCCGTGAGCCGCACCTCGTCCGCGGGTGACAGGTCCGGGATGCCCTTGCGCGCCGCGCGAAAGACCCCGGGTCCCAGCGTGTCGAGCGCCTCGTAACCGGACGCCAAACAGGCGCTGGACCAGACCTCGTCCTCGATCGAGCGCGCCGCCATCGACGGCGTGCTCGAGCCGTATCGGGACTGGCGCAGCAGCGAGGCACGCAGGCGCTCCATGAACGTCGCCAGCTCCCCGACGTCCTTCGAGACGTAGGAGAACCGCTGCCACGTTCCATAGCGCTGCTTGTCGGCGCCGGAGAACGCGACGAACGGGACCCCGCCGACGCCGCCCCCCAACAGGAGTTCGAACGCGTCTTCGGATTCGCGGACGGTCGCCTGCTCGCGCACGCCGTTCCTCAGGCGCTCGAACGATTCACCGACCAGGCCCGGGAACGCGAGCGGTGCATAGAACGTCCCGCTGAAATCGGTCCGCTCCACCCCCAGCGAGGACAGATCGTCGGCGGCCCTGGCCATGAAATCCCGCCGCTCGCGCATGCTCGCGGACGGCTGGCGAAGCGCGGCCTGGGGGCTCTGAAGCGCCGCGAGCGCCCAGTCCTGCGCGAGCGTCGAGGGGTTCGCGACCTGCCACGACGCGAGGTTCGCCATCAAGTCCCGGGCGCGAAGATGACCGTTGCGGATGCCATCGGACAGCGCCACCCAGCACGCACGGGCGCCGGTCGAGGCGCCGAACAGGTCCATCTTCGACAGTCCCGACAGGGTGATGACCCAGTCGCGCCATTCGGGATCGGCGAACGCCGGGTTCACGAAGTCACCGCCGTAGTCGAGTCGCTGGTAAACCGCGTCATAGAGGACGAACACGCGATGCTTGACCGCGACACGGACCAGCGCTTCGACCAGGCCGCGCGGAAGGACGCGCCCCGTGGGATTGTGCGGGTTGTTGATGATCACGGAGGAGATGCCACCGCGCTCGAGCAGCAGATCGAGCTGCTCGGGATCGGGCTCGAACCCCGGCGCGTCCGTGGGCAACTCGACGACGCGCTTGCCCGCCCGGGTGACGAACCAGTCGTACTCCCAGCTCGGGCGAGGCACGACCACGCCGGATCCGTCCGCTCCGAGGACCTCGAGCACCATCGCCAGACCGGAGCGCGTCCCCGCGGTGAACAGCACCTCGTCAGGAAGGAAGCGCACGCCCGATGCGGGGTAGTCGATCTGTCCGTCGCGGTTGATGAACTCCGCGATCGCCGCGCGCACATCCATGCGCCCGACCGACGGGCCGTAGCTGTGGACGGAATTGCGCGACAGGCGCTGCGCACCGCGCACAACCTCGGGATGCGGCGCGAAGTCCGCATTCTTGTAGTCACCCTGGGTGAGATCCAGCGCACCTTCCTGCTGGACTCGTCGCGCGAACACGCGCACCAGGGGTTCGGGTGTCGAAAGCGAGCGATTCGATATCGGTCGCCGTGCTACTGCCAGGTCGAGGATCTTGGGGGAGACTGTCGTAGACAGGGAGGTCGACACACTGCTGATATGCGCATCCATTGTCGAACCTCAAGCGGCCCTTCATGAAGTCGCCATGCAGCCACGCGCCAGCGGAACCGAACGATAGTCATTGCATGGATCGTCGCCAATCGGGAAATGGCCTGAGCGACTCTCAGCAACTCGGCATCCATTGCCGCAAGTACTGCATGGACTGCCGATAGCGCGCGGATTCAAACATTCATCGAGTTCATTGCATTCTTGGCGCGCGCGTGAACCCGATCGCGGAACGTGGGACCTTCGCGCCTTCTGTACGGGGTGTATAAGGACCGTTACGATGCGCCGGTCCGCCGCGGAGCCGCCTCCAGTCGCGCCGCGATGCGGGTCACACGAACCGAGGATGTGCGACGTTCGGTCGTGAAGGGCCGACGTGCGGCCCGCCGATCAGGAGGGCCGCATGCCGAATCACAACCCGGAGACCGCGCGGGTGCGTGCAGCGCGGATGCTCCGTATCTGTACGCAGACGGCGCTCGTGGTGATGGTCGCGACGGTCGCGCATGCGGCGCCCACGGCCGATGACTGCCCATGCCGCCGCGCGCAAGCCGCAGACGTAGCAGCAAGGGTCGCGCCCGTGACCCACCCGTCACTGGTCGCGCTCGATGCCACGCCCGGTTCCGGGTTCGTCATGACATCGGCAGGCGGTGCTGGAAGGCCCGAGGTACCGCCCATCACCGCGGGCCGCGTCGCCGGCGAGACGGCCGCGGCACTCGCCGCGGGTGCCGTGGGCGGGATCGTCGCCGCCTCCGTGGCATGGGGGGCGGGGTATAATTGTACAAACGAGGAATGCACGACCGGAGTCATCGCCGGCGCGTTCGCGGCCTACTCCACGATCATCGCCCTCGCGGTCACCGGGGCCGGTCGCTATGGTGACCAGCACGTGCCGTTCACGTATCCGTTCCTCGGCGCGCTCGCCGGCGGCGCGATGGGGTGCGTCCTGTTCCTGAGACATGGCCCGGTCGACAACTCGGAGTGGATCGGGCTCGGGCTGTTCCTGCCGCCGACCGGCGCGGTGATCGGTGCGATCGCCGGGCGCCGGTGGGACGCGGCGCCCGCGCACTCGCTTCGCCTGCTGTCGCCCCCGACGACGCCGAGCGCGTGGAACGGGGAGACCGCGCCCGGCCCGCTACCGGGGGCACAATTCACGGTCGCGTCGCTGGCGTTCTGATCAGCCTTCGAACCCCACGCGCCTGCTCCGCCGCTCCATGAACACGACGTCGCGCCAGCGACCGTGGTGGCGGCCGATGCGCTCGCGCACGCCGAGCACGAGAAAGCCGCACGCTTCGTGGAGCGCGATGCTCGTGGTGTTCTCCGGGAAGATGCCGGTCTGGAGCGTCCAGATGCCGGCCTCCTCGGAGGCGCGGCACATGGCCTCGAGCAACGCCCGGCCCACACCGCGCCCGCGCGCGTTCGCGGCGACGTAGACGCTCTCCTCGGCGACGCCGGCGTAGACCGCGCGGCCGGAGACGGGGGAGAGCACGCACCAGCCGACCAGCTCCCCCGATTTTTCGCGCGCGACCAGTCGGGGGTTCTTGAGATGTGCGGCGTCCCAGTCCTCCCAGCGCGGCACCTCGGTCTGGAACGTGGCATGGCCCGTGGCGATGCCCGCCTCGTAGATCGCGAGCACGGCATCGGCGTCCGCATCGAGCATCGGCTCGATCGTGAGCGCCCCGCCGCCGACCCGCCCGCCGCTGTCCCTGCGCCCGCCGCTCACGAGCGCGGCGGCGCGGCGAGCTCCGCCGGGAGTGCGCGATCGCGTGCGGCCACCGCGCACTCGGTGGCTCCCAGCACGCCGTCCTCGACGACGACGCCGCGCAACAGCGCCGCCGGCACCATCTCGAAGTAGACGTTGCGCGGCCGGACGCCCGGGGGCGCTTCCTCCCAGATCTCCGCCGCGGGCATCTCGAGGATGCCCAACGCCGCCGTACCGCCGGGCAGGAGTTTTCGCCGCACCGCGATCGCCCACACGGGCACGCCGTGCTCGCGCGCCGCGAGCGCGGCGGTGAACGAGCCGATCTTGTTGATGACGCCCTGCTCGGTCACCGCGTCGGCGCCCATCCATACCGCGCTCGCCTGCGAGATCAGCAGTGGCAGTGCCGCGTCGGCGACGATCCACGTCTCGATGCCCGCGGCGGCGAGCGCGCGTGCGGTGTCGCGGCCCTCGAACCGGGGCCGGGCTTCACCGACCACCACGCGCGGCTTCCGCCCCGCACGCTGGAGCGCCTGCAGCGCGGCCCGCACGCCGTCGCTTGCCGACAGCGTCGCGATCCACGGCTCGCTCGCGGTCACGAGCTGCACGGCCACCCCGGCCGCATCGGCCACGGCACGATCGAGGTCGCGCCGCTCGGCGTCGCAGCTCGCCGCCAGGTGCGCGCGCAGGTCGGCGGCGCGATCGCCGCGCGCCACGGCGGTGTCGGCCACGGCGATCGCGCGCGCCGCGAACTGGTGGACGAGCGCCATGCTCGGCTGCGCCGCCTGCGCGGCGCGCAGCCACGCGAGCAGTGCCGCGCGCAGCGCCGGCGCGTCGGCACTGCGATCGGTCGCGGCCCAGCGCTCCAGTGCGCCGAGGAAGCCGCGCCCGACACCACCGGAGCCGCTCGTGCGGTCGCGGGCGAACGCCTCGGTCATGGGGCTCGCCTCATCTGGAGAACAGCTGCCGGAGCCATGCCAGCGTCACCTGCCGGCCCAGCTCGCCGAACGCCTCGGTGAGCGGGATCTCCTTCGGGCATGCCTCGATGCAGAGCTGGGCGTTGCCGCAGTCGGCGAGCCCGCCGCGTCCCATGATCGCGTCCAGGCGCTCCTGCGCGTTCATGCGCCCGGTCGGGTGCGAATTGAACAGCCGCACCTGCGCGAGGGGCGCCGGTCCCATGAACTCCGAGTGATCGTTGTACTGCGGGCACACCTCCATGCAGCAGCCGCAGGTCATGCAGCGCGAGAACGCGTACGCCGTCTCCTGCTCGCCGGACGAGAGCCGCGGCCCGGCGCCGAGGTCGTACGAGCCGTCGATCGGGATCCACGCCTTCACGCGCTTGAGCGCGTCGAACATCGGCGTGCGGTCGACCTGGAGATCGCGCACGACCGGGAACTTGGTGAGCGGCTCGAGCACGATCGGGCCGTCGCCGAGCGAATCCACGAGCGCGGTGCACGACTGCCGCGGCTTGCCGTTCACGAGCATCGTGCACGAGCCGCACACCTCCTCGAGACACGACGCTTCCCAGTGAACGGGCGTCGTCGCCAGGCCCTGCTTCGTGACCGGGCGTTTGCGGATCTCCATCAGGCAGGCGACCACGTTCATGTTCGGCTGCCAGGGAAGCGAGAACTCCTCCCAGCGCGAGCGGCCCGTGGGCGTGTCCTGCCGTTTGACCTTGAGCTCGATCGTCTGCCGCGGCATCAGTCGTACTTCCTCTCCACCGGGGCGCACAACGTCACGTCCACCGGCTCGTAGCGGAGACACGGTCCCGCGGCCGCGTGCGAAGCGACCGTGGTCTTCATCCAGTTCGCGTCGTCGCGCTTCGGGAACTCGGGCTTGTAATGTGCGCCGCGACTCTCGTCGCGCGCGAGCGCGCCCAACGTCACCACGCGCGCGAGGTGGAGCATGTTCCAGAGCTGGTTCAGGAACGAGAGCGGCGCGTTCGCCCACGTGCCGTGATCGAGCACGCTGGCGCGGCTCCAGCGCTCCGCGAGCTCCTGTAGCTTCGCATCGGTCTCGCGCAACTTGTTGTTATGGCGAACGATGGTGACGTTCTCCAGCATCACCTTCCCGAGCTCGTCCGCGAGCACGTACGGGTTCTCGCCGCCGTCCCGCTTCGCCAGCTCCGCGAAGCGCGCGCTCCACTTCTTCTCCGCCGCCTCGAGCACGGACGGCCTCGGATCGTCCACGTGCGCGCTCGAGTGCAGGTACGTGAGCACGGCCGGCCCCGCCACCTGGCCGGCGTAGACGCACGACAGCAGCGAGTTCGCGCCCAGCCGGTTCGCGCCGTGGTACTGGTAGTCGCACTCACCCACCGCGTAGAGCCCGTCGATGCTCGTGCGCTGGTTGCGCGCGCTCCCGTGGTCGAGGAAGCCATCGCTGCTCCGCTCGTAGTCCACCCACAGCCCGCCCATCGAGTAGTGGACCGCAGGGTAGATCTTCATCGGCTGCTCGCACGGATCCTCGCCGGTGAACTTCTCGTAGATCTCGAGGATGCCCTCGAGCTTCTTCTTGAGCGTCGCGCGTGGGATGTGAGTGAGGTCGAGGTACACGACCATGCCGCCGCCCACGCCCAGCCCCTTGTCCACGCACACCGTGTGGATCTCGCGGCTCGCCACGTCGCGCGGCACCAGGTTCTGGTACTTGGGATACTTCTCCTCGAGGAAGTACCAGCGCTCGCTCTCGGGGATGGTGCGCGGCGGGCGGTCGTCGCCTTGCTTCCTCGGCACCCACACGCGCCCACCCTCGCCGCGGGCCGACTCGCTCATCAGGCGCAGCTTGTCGGGGCCGTTGATCGCCGTCGGGTGCACCTGGATGAACTCGCCGTTGGCGTACTTGGCGCCCTGCTGGTAGGCCACCGCGGCGGCGGTGCCGGTGTTGACGATCGAGTTCGTCGACTTGCCGAAGACGATGCCGGGGCCGCCGGTGGCCAGGATGACGGCCGCGGCGGGGAAGGCGTGGAGCTCCATGCGGTGGAGATCCATGGCCACGATGCCGC
>DATNFC010000215.1:0-6393 GCA_035606545.1 Candidatus Methylomirabilota bacterium | reverse complement strand
GCCCTTCCTGGGTGCCCACCGGCGCCGGCGTCGGCAGCACCGGGATCCAGTCCTTCCCCGAGCCGGGTGTGACGCCGTTGGGATCGAGCGTGCCGTCACCCACGAGCATCAGGAAGCGCGAGTTCCAGCGCGCGTAGGCGTACTTCGCGAACCGCTCGAGCGCGGCGGCCGAGTGACGACCGCCGTTGAACTCGTCGTAGATGCTCTCGATCGGGGCCTGGAGCACGGTGAGGCCCTGGCCGCTGCGCAGCGCGGCGAGCGGCGCGACCGTGGACTCGAACGCCTCCGGGACGACGAGCAGGTAGTCCCCCGTGACCGCCGACCACAGGTTCCGGCGCGTGACCGGGCTGTAGGCGGATGCGGGCGGCTGCTTCGGGCCCTGCGCCTGATTGGCGCCGTTCTGGCAGGCGGCCACGTACTGGCGGCGCTCACCGCGCGTGAGCACGTCCTGGATCTCGAACGCCACCGGCGCCGGGCCTGCCACCTGGGGCGGGACCACCGTGAGCCGCACCGGCTGGTCCGGGTTCGTGACGTCGTAGACGCGCAGCGAGTCGCCGGTGAAGCCGGTGACCCGCATCTGCACGTCGCCGCTGGCGCTGGTGTCGGCGGAGTTGAAGCGAACGTAGTCCTGGATGGCGTTGTATCGCCGCCAGTACTCCAACTCGAACCAGTCGAGGCCCGCGTTGCAGAAGTAGTTCGTACTGGGATCGGGCGGGAGCTCCTGCGGCTTCCCCCACTGGCGGAAGAAGTTCGTATTCCCCTCGGTGAGCACGCTGCCGGGGAACGTGTCGGAGGGCGCCACGGCCGACTTGCCGTACCAGAACACCGAGTCCACGACCGTGGTCACCTGGTTCAGGCCGTTCTTGATGCCGGCGAACATGCGGTGGGTCTCGAACTTGCGACCCACCCAGCGCACGGTGATCGAGGCGGCGTGCGTGGTATCGAGGTCGTTCGTCTCGATGCGGATGGTGTCGGGACGGTTGTAGTAGAGCGATTGCGCGGTCCACTGCCAGATGCCGACGTTCGTGTCCACCTCGGACGACACGGCCTGCATCATGACCGCGGCGTCGCGCTCGAAGTGGCGCCGGAACGGGAAGCTCCCGAGCGGCGTCAGGCCCGTGACGTTGTTCCAGCCCGGACGCTGCGCCACGCGCGCCGCGCCGCCCGGCTTGCTGGTGACGTACACCACCTCGGCATCGCCCCAGTAGCGCTGGATGACCGAAGCACCCGAGCGCTCGGCCCAGTTGCGCACGTACACCCACACGGCGTCGCCGCTGTCGAACGTTCCGTTCGCGTTCGCGTCCTGGACCTCGCACGGGATCTCGATCGTGGCGTAGGGCGGGCTCTGGCCCTCGACGAACTCGTGGCGATGCACGCTCACCTCGCCGACGGGAACGCCATCGGGGTAGCCGTTCGTGGAGAGGTTGTCGAACGACAGCTTGTAGAGCGCGCTCTCGGCCAGCTTCACGCGCACCTCGGGCTGGGTCTCGTCGAACACCGCAGCACCGGTGACGGCGTTGGAGCCCGGCAGCGTCCGACCCGGGCGCGAGCGCTCGAGCGTGGGCGTCTTCCGCCAGCCCTGCCCCTGCTCCCAGTTCAGGACGTTGCCCTCGAGCGCCGCGTCCACCTGCGCATCGCGCCCGGCGCCGCCGGGGACCAGCGCCGGCGACGAGGCCGGGCGGTTGAAGTCCACGCGCACGGTGAGCGTGTGCGGCGAGGAGATGCGCTGGCTCGACTCGTCGTAGCGGAACGGGCGCACCTCGAGCTGGACGAAGCGCCGGCCGCGGAACGCGAACGGCGCCGCGAGCTGGATCGAGGACGCGGGCCACGGACCGTCGTCGATCGGGTCCTGCCGCTCCATCGCCGGCTGGAGGCCCAACCGGCCGTCGCCGTCCGGAAGGAAGATCGGCCTGCCCGCGATCTCGAGCCGCACGCCATCGCGCGACTGCGTGCCCTCCGTGCCGACCACGCGCGCCGTGGGCCGCGCATCGACCGGGATCGCGAGCGTGGTGGCGAACGCCAGCAGCGTGGGCCGGCCGGGCTCGCCGAGCGCGTGCGCGCCGTCCAGCCGGTTCAAGCGCACGCGGCCGTCGGGGCCGGGCGCGGTGAGCGTCCACGCGCCCACCGTGACCTGGATCGTGACGCCCCGGGCGTCGCTCGCGACCATGCGGACGGGCTCGGCGTGGGCGGCGGTCGCCGGAAGCCCCGCGAGGCCCACGAGCAATGCGCAGGAACGCGCGGCCCGGGCCAGGGAGCTTCCGAAATGGGACATGGGAGCGATGAGTCTAGGCAGCGCCCCGCACGGCGGCAACCCGCGCCGCGCGCGCCGGCGCGCCCTGCTGCGCTCCGCTGTCAGACCCGCTAGACTGTTCCGCTCCCAACCTCGGCCCCGCACACCCTGGTCGCAACCCCTCATGCGCATCCTCCAGCCGTTCCCGAGATCGCTCCGCGTGCTGCTGCGCGGGGCCGCTGTCGTCGCCCTGCTGTCGCCGGGTACGCCCTCGGCCCAGAAGGCCGCGCCCGCCCCGGCGGCCAAGGCGCCCCAGGCCTCCAAGGCGCCAGCCACGGCCAAGCCGGCCCACCCGCTGCCCGACTCGGTGCTGATGCGGATCGACGACCGCGAGGACGTGACCGTGCGCCGGTTCCAGCGGGCGGTGGGTCTCCTCGGCGGAGACCCCGACTCGCTTACACCGGCAGCCCGCGATCAGTTTCTGGACCTGGTGCTGGAGCAGCGGGTTCTGGCCGCCCACGCGGTGAAGGCCGGGCTGCCGTGGACGGCTGCTGACTCGGCCCGCTACCGGAGCGAGCGCGACAACACGCTGTTGCGGGCCGCCCTGTCCGACCGGTTCACGGCCGTGGAGAACAAGCGCCGGGCCGCCGGCCTCCCCGACCTGGACGAGGAAGCCCTGGGCCCCGCCGCGCGCGAGAGCCTGATGGTGGAGCTCAAGCCCGTCTACGACGAGGACATGCTCCGGCGCGTGGGCTCGGCGTTCGCCGAGCTGCCGAAGCCGGACGCCAAGATGAGCGCCTCGGAGCAGGTGAAGCTGCTGGGCCGCATGCCCACGGTGCCCGCCGCGGACACCGTGAAAGTGCTCGCGCGCTCGTCGCTCGGGGAGTACCGCGTGAGCGACCTGCTCGAGGACTACCGGCGGCTCTCGAGCGTGTACCGGCCGCGCATCGCGGACGCCGACGGCGTGCGCGCCATGGTCCAGAACGCGCTGTTCGAGCGCACGCTCCGGAACGCCGCGGCGGAGCCCGCGCTGGCGCAGCGGCCCGAGGTCGCGGCCGTGCTCGCCGACCGGGTCGAGTTCCACGCCGTGAACAGCTACCTGCAGCAGACGATCATGCAGAAGATCCCCTCCGACTCGCTCACGCTCCAGCGTTACTACAAGGCGCACAAGGGCGACTTCGACATGCCCGCGCGCACGGTGCTGGTGACGGTCATGCTCGGCGACAGCGTCGCCGCCGACAGCCTGGCGCGGCTGTTCGCCATGCCCGGCAACGCCGAGAGCCTGGCGTTCCAGGCGCAGCGCGCCGGCTCGAACTACACGCAGGTGGTGACGGCCGCGAGCGACAGCGCGCTCTACAAGCGCACGCTCGCGATCGGCAAGGGCGGCGTGGGCGGGCCCGACCGCATCGGCGGCACGTTCCGCGTGTTCAAGGTGCTGAACGTGGAGCCGCGCGCGGCGCAGGAGTTCAAGGTCGTGCGCGACCGCGTGCAACAGGCGTGGTACGAGGTCGAGGGCGAGCGCCGGGTGCGTGCGCTTCTCGACCGGTTGAAGGCAGCCGCGCACGTGCAGCGGAACGACGCGGCTTTGCGCGCCATTGTCTTGTCCACGCCGCCGCCCCACCGATAGACTCGATGGCCACGCCCATGACCCCTCCAAGACCGTTCGCGCCACGGATGACGCCATGGCTGCTGGCGCTCGCGGGCGTGCTGCTCGCCCCGCCCGCCGCGCAGGCCGCGCCCGCCTCCGGCGCCGCCCAGGGCACGCCGCCCGCATTCCGCGTCGATCCGGACACGCTGCGCGCCGACGAGGCCGGCGTCTGGAGCGCGAACCTGGTGATCGACAACAAGGGCGGGTTCGGAATCTACGCGGACAGCCTGACGATGGAGTGGCGGAGCGACGACGTCGAGAGCCCCGACGCCGCGCGGTCCGGGCTGACGCCGCTCATGGGCATCGTGCAGGTGATCGCGCCCGCGGGCGCCGGCGAGCGCACCGGTATGCAGTGGACCGCGCCGGCCGACTTCGAGCGCGGCACGATCGTGTTCCACCTGGTGACGCACGACTTCCAGAAGAACGTCTTCCGCTCGACCGCGCGTGTGATCATTGCCGGCAGCGCGCTCTACGACCTCTACCCGCGCGAGCTGCTGAAACAGGGGAACGAGACGGTGGAGGTGGTGATGATGCCGGCGGATACGCTGCTACGCCCGGCGCCGGGACTCGTGTACGTGCCGCCGGCCGGCACGAGTGCGCGCAGCACCATGCGCACGACGATCCCGTGGCGCGCACGCGGCATGACCGTGGCGCTCGTGAGCCTGCCCGGCACGGGGCGCTCGAGCGGCAAAGGCGATCGCGCCGGCCCGGCGAGCGTCGCCGCGGTGGAGGCGGCGATCGCCCGGCTCGCGCGCGACCCGAGCGTGGACCCCAAGCGGCTCGCGCTGTGGGGCCATCAAGAAGGCGCGACCAGCGCCCTGCTCGCGGCGACGAAGCACCCCGAGCTGCAGGCGGTGATCGCACAGGACGCCGTCTACGACCCGTGGGTGGCCTATCGCAGCCTGCAGGCCGACGCGCGCGAGAAATACGTACGTGAAGCCGGGAGCGACAGCGCCGGCTGGCGTGCCCGCTCGCCGCTCGCGGTGGCGGGCAGGATCCCGGCGCCCGTCCTCGTGCTGCAGACCAACGAGCAGGGCGCGCCGGACTCCACCTCGGCCGCGGCGTTCGCACACGTGCGCAGCGATCAGCAGCTCTTCATCGAGGCGCGGATCGGTGCGCAGGGCGGCCGGCCGTTCATGCGCCGCGACGCGCTGCGCGTGGCGCAGGATTTCCTGAATCGGCGCCTGAAGCATCCCTGATCGCCCGATATCGTCCCGCACGGTCAGCAGCCCGTAAACTCGCGGCGAAGCCGGTCCCGGAGTCTTGACGCACCGCGCGCATGGCTCCTACGCTCGTTGCCGCGAAATCCCTGCCCCGGCACTGCCGATACGCTCCCAGATCCTTCCCTGAGGACCCCCGAATGAAGCGCCGGTTCATGCCCCTGCTCGCCCTGCTCGTGCTCGCGGCCTCTCTCCTCGTGCCCGTGCTCACGCGCGCCCAGGGCAAGGCGGTACCGCCGCACCGCCCGGCGCAGGGAACGCAGACACCGGTCGACCCGAACAAGCCTGTTCCCGGCAAGTTCACGAGTCCGAAGCTCAAGGGCTGGATCAATGACGTGCCCGACACCGGGCAGTTCCTCCCCGACTCGGTGTGGCTGCTGCGGGTGGGCCCGCGCGTGACCACGGTCGGGGACTACGTGCGGAACTGGTTCAACTCGTATCCCGAGTTCCGCCCCGGGCAGGACAGCGCCGGCCGCGTGCAGTTCCTGAACTCGCTCATGCACCGGGACGTGCTCGGCATGACCGCGCTCGCGCTCAACCGCCCGCAGGGCTTCGAGGACCGCATCGCGCTGCGCGAGACGCGTCAGCGCGCGCTGGCGAACGCCGTCTACCAGCGCTACGTGCGCGACTCGGTCGTGGTGACCGACGCCGAGGTGCGGGCGATGTGGGAGAGCTACAAGTGGCTCCAGCACTTCCGCCACATCCTGGTCGCCGACCGCGCCGCCGCCGACCGCGTGCGCCGCGAGCTGATCTCGGGCCGCATCTCGTGGGGCGTGGCGGTGAAGAAGTACTCGATCGCGACGAACGACCGCGGCCCCGACGGCGAGATGGGCTGGGTGACGCGGGAAAAGCTCGACCCGAACATCGCCTACTGGGTCTACGGCCTCAAGCCCGGCGAGACGTCGCAGCCGGTGCAGGATCGCGAGGGCTGGCACATCGTGCAGTCGATCGAGCGCAAACCCATCGAGCCGCCGGCCTACGAAGCGATGGTGCGCGTGCTCCGCAGCCAGGCGTTCGACGTGAAGTCAGGCGAGCGCACGGAGCAGCTGCTGACGCTGCTGCGGGTGCAGAACGAGATGGTCTACGACAGCGCGAACGTGATCTTCGCCTCATCGAAGTTCCGGGAGACGATCAAGTACGTGCAGCAGCCGATGGCGGCCGCGATGGAGATCGACGGCTCGGTGCCGGAGTTCGCGCCCGCCGACACCGGCCGCGTGCTCGCGCGGTGGAAGAACGGCGGCCGCTACTCGCTGGGCGACCTGATGCACGCCTACTCGGACGTCCCGCCGCTCCTG
>DATNFC010000214.1:0-15875 GCA_035606545.1 Candidatus Methylomirabilota bacterium | reverse complement strand
TTCTTCGCCGCGATCGGCACGCAGGTGACGGTGATCGAGATGCTGCCGCGGCTGGTGATGGCCGAGGACGAGGAGATCTCCTCCGCGCTCGAGCGCGAGATGAAGAAGCAGAAGATCGCCATCCACCTCGGCGCCAAGGTGGAGGACCGCCGCGACAACAAGGACGGCTCGCTCACGCTCACGCTCACCGGCGGCAAGACGCTCGACGTGGACTGCGTCCTGGTCGCGACCGGGCGGCGGCCGTGGAGCGAGGGGCTGGGACTGGACGCCGTGGGCATCTCGCGCGCCGACCGCGGCAAGATCGCGGTGAACGACAAGCTGCAGACGAGCGCGCCGAACATCTACGCCATCGGCGACGTCACCGACATCAAGCAGCTCGCGCACTTCGCGAGCGCCCAGGGCAAGGCCGCGGCCGAGATCATCGCCGGCCACGGGTCGCAGACCAACTGGCGCGCGGTGCCCGCGGCGACGTTCACGAGCCCGGAGATCGCGAGCGTCGGCCTCACCGAGGCCGAGGCGAAAGCCGAGGGGCGCACGGTGAAAGTCGGCCGGTTCCCGTTCCGCGCCCACGGCCGCAACATCGCCGACGGCGAGACGACCGGGTTCGTGAAGATCGTGGGCGACGCCGACTCGGGCCAGCTCCTCGGCACCAGCATCTTCGGCGCCAAGGCCAGCGAGCTGATCCACGAGCCTGCGCTCGCGATCGGCGCCGACCTTGACGTGTCGTCGATCGCCCAGGCGATCCACGCGCACCCCACGATGATGGAGGCGATCGGCGAAGCGGCCGAGGACGCCGACTCGCTCGCCATCCACCTCCTGCGCATGGAGACGAAGGTGGGGGCGAAGTAGCGCGGCCATGAGACGCCCGGCCGCTCTGGCGCTGCTCGTCGGCACGCTGCTCGCCGCGGCGCCGGCGCGCGCCGCGCAGGGCGTCAACCTCAGCTGGTCGCGATGTCACGGTGAAGGTGCGAGCGCCCAGAACGCCACGTTCGCCTGCGACACGAACGTGGGCGACGAGGTGTTGGTCGCATCGTTCGTGCTGGATGCTCCGCTCGAGCAGGTCAGCGGGAACGAGATCGTGATCGACCTGATCTCGGAGGACGATCCCCTGCCCGCATGGTGGGACTTCAAGAACGTGGGTGCCTGCCGGCAGTCCTCACTGCGCTTCAACACGGATGCGAACCTGGGTGACGTGGTGTGCGTCGACTGGGGGGTAGGCAAGTCGACGGGAGGGATCGGGGCCTACAACAACGAGCTGGGAACCATCGACCCCTCACTCGTGTCGCGACATCGCAGGATCAAGGTCGCGCTGGCCGTCCCGCTGAGCGCGATCATGGACCTGGTGGCGGACACCGAGTACTTCTCGTGCAACCTCCGCATCGACCACGCGAAGACGGTGGGCGCTGACGCCTGCGGCGGCTGCGCGGGCTCGGTGTGCCTGGTGTTCACGTCGATTCGGGTCACCACGCTGACGCCCGCGAGCGATCGTTACTTCTCCAGCGCCGTCACGCCGGGGTCCAACATGGTCCACTGGCAGGGGAGCGGCGCGGACTGCCTCCTGGTCCCGGTCCGGAACCAGAGCTGGGGGCAGGTGAAGTCGCTCTACCGGTGAGCGGCGGGCGGTAGGGTCCGGCCGGTCGCTCTCACTGCACGAGGACGATCGTCCGCGTCGACGTCTGGCCGCCGACGCGTGCGAGCACGCGGTAGACCCCCGGCGGCACCTGCCGGCCGGCGTCGTCCCTGCCGTCGAACACAAGCTCGCGCGTCCCCGCTCCGAACTCTCGAAGCGCGAGCGTACGCACGAGCCGGCCGGCCACGTCGAACACCTCCACGCGGCCGCTGGCCGCAACCGGGACGCCGAGCGAGAAGATCGTCGTCCCGCGCGACGGGTTGGGCCGCGGTAGGCCGAGCGCCAGCGTGGGTGGCGGCGGCCCGAGCGGCACATCCAGCTTCTCACCGAGGCCGTTGAACGCCTGCGCGTAGATGTCGAGACCGTTGGTCGCCTGGTCGCGGGCATCTTCCCAGACAACGAAGCAGCCGCCGCCGTTGCCCACACCCACGACCGGCGCCGTCTGGTCACCGGCGGCCGACGTGGCGGGGAGACCGTTCGGCACCCAGAGTCCGGACCCCGGCTTGCCGTCCGAGTACCGCAACTCTGCGTAGACGTCGGCGTCCGCCCCGCGGTGGTCCTCCCACGCGAACGCCGCGTAGGAGTCGGTGACGCTCACGCTCGCGGCGTCCTGGCGGCCGCTCGCCGTGCAGATGGCGAGCCCCGACGCGGGCCACCCGCCGGCGATGGCGCCGGTGCCGAGAACCCACTGGGCGTAGAGATCGGTGGGGTTGGCGACGGAAGCCGCGCGGGTATCGGTCCACACCGCGACCAGCGTACTCCCCGTGGCGTCCGCGTCCTGGAGGTGCTCCACCGTGGCAGAGGAGCTGAGCACCACGCCCAGCGGGTCCCACGCGGGATCGGGCGTGCCGTCGGGCGCGAGCTTCCGGACCACGATCGAGCGTCCGCCGCCGAAGCGCGCGCCGGACTCCTCCCACAGGACGAACGTAAGGCTGCCCCAGTCGTGGTGTACGAGCCTGACCGAGCCCGCGACCTCGGGGCGCGCTTCGAGCGCGAGGCCGGTCGCGGGCCAGCCCGGCGCCACCGAGCCGTTCGGGAGGAGCTTGAGCGCGTACACGTCGCTGCCGCCCGAGCGCGCGTCGAGCCAGACCACGAGCACGACGCCATTGTGAAGCCGCGTGACCTGGGGCTCCGTCTGTGCGGCCCCGGTGGGTGCGATCAGCAGACCCGCGGGTCCCCATTCGCGCTGACCGCTCTGGTTGACGCGCTGCGCGCGGATCTGCGGCGTACCGGTGCGCTCGTCGCTCCACACCACGACCACCGCCGTGTCCCGGTACTCGCCCCCGCCCGCGGCCATTCGCGGATGGTGGCGCACGAAATCCCCGTCGTCCGCGACCACGAACGGGCCGGGCGGAAACGAGGGATTGTTCACAACGAGCTGGCTGGCGGCGCCTGAGCCCTGCTGCCACACATACGCAAGCGTCGGCGCGAGGCAATAGAACGGGATCCCGATCGCGATGATGCCGCTCTGCACCTCGGCCGTGCTCGGTTCGGAAACGCCGGGAGCGTGCATGGGCGCCGGGAACGAAGCGCACTCACCCGTGGGAGGGAGGTAATACACACTGCTGGCCACGAGTGAATCCGGACCGGTTCCGGAGTCGATCCAGCCGAACTGCATGCTGCCGCACGCCGCCGCCGAATAGAACAACGCGTGCTGGTCGCCGCTCGCGTTGCAGACAGGCGCTCCGTCCACGGGCCAGACGTACGAGCCGGGCACGGAGTCGGCAATCGCGAGGGACGGAGCGAGCAGGATCAACGCGAAGCGAGCGCACATTCGCGAAGCCGCGGACGGGGTTCGGAAGAGGATGCGAGCGAGCATGGCTGACCTCAGAGGATCCCGGATCCCCAATTCTCACGCCGGGGCGGGGGCTTGTCGACGGGAATCTCGGTCGGCAGGCCGGCGCGCCCCTCCGGTCTCCTACGGAGGGGCGCGCCGCCGGGTCACCGCATCGCCACCTTCTCCGCGCCCGTCTTGAGCTTCACCTCCGCCTTCTGCCGCTCGAGCATGAGCACGGTGACGTCCGGATCCACGACCACGCGCTGCGGGTCGAACGCGCAGGCGATGGTCACGGTCTTCGACTGCTTGGGACCCAACGTGATCGCGGTGCGCGCGTCCTCGTAGCGCTCGGCGTGCGGCTTCTCGTGCGGGAAGCGCTCGCCGCGCGCGGCCGCGATCTCCACCGGCATCGTGCTCGTGCCCACGTTGCGCACGGTCGCGGTCACGGTCCAGCCCGTGCCCGTCTTCGCCACCGTGGCGTCGTCGATCTTGTACTCGGGCGTGACGACCTGGTGGAACCACTGCTCCGCGAACGCGTCGAACGCCGCCGGGTCGGGAGCGTGCTTACGCATGATCGCGAGGTAGTCCTCGAGCGCCGCGTGGTCGCGCGAGTCGCGGAACGTGCCCAGGTACTCACGCAACCCGGCGAGGCTCGCCTCGCGGCCGAGCACGCGGTGCAGCATCCACAGCGCGAAGCCGCCCTTGTCGTAGATGATGCGGTTGTCCGCGGGCAGCTGGCCGTCGAGCTTCACGAGCGCCCGCTCGGAGTCCTTCACCCGGCGCTGCGCGTAGCGATCCTCGATGCCGCGGCAGAACGCGATCCGCTGCTCCAGGCCGCGCGCCTGCTCGCAGAGCAGGATCGTGGAGAAGTGCGCCATGCCCTCGGAGAGCACTTCCGTGCCCGGGCCGTCGCCCACCATCGCCAGGTTCGGCCACCACTGGTGCGCGGCCTCGTGCGCGGTGATCCAGAACGCCACATTTGCATCGGGCTTCGACCGTGCGAGGAAACCGATGTTCTCCGAGAACGAGATGTTGCCAGGCGGCGCCTGGGCGTACGTGGGCAGCCCCGCGAACTCGGACACGCGCAGCGTCTTCCACGGCAGCGGCGCGAACCACTCGCCGTACCAGCGCCGCGCCGCCACCAGCGCGTCCAGCATCTCGTCGACGTTGTAGGCATGACGGGCGTCGTAGTAGACCGCCGCGCCCTCGCGCGCCTTCACCTTCCAGTTGCCGGCGATGACGTTGAAGATGCGCACCGGCTGATCGGTCCGCCACTCGGTCGTGCGCCGGCCGTTCCGGACCACGTCCGCGACCTTCTCGCCGGTGGCGTTCACCTGCATCGAGGAGGGCACGGTGACCTTCAGGTGGCAGGGGAACCACGAGCCGGCCATGGCGATCCCGGCGGGGTTCTTCCCCTCGTACCAGTGCTCAGGCCACTCGCGCGGGTCGGACTTGTTCTTGTTCTCCTCGATCCCCACCTCCGGGTTGTAGCCCAGCTGCGGCGCCATCGTCGGATTGCGGAGCGCGGTGAGGACGATGCTCGAGGGCAGGATGAACTCCATCTGCGAGCCGCCGTTCTTCGATGCGCCCTGCGGCTGGTGGCCCTCGTAGGCGAAGCCCAGCCGCACCTTCTCGTCCGGCGCGAGCGCTTCCTTCAGGTTCACGACGTGGAGCGAAGCGCGGTTCTCGGTTTTGAGCGATTCGCCGTCGAGCGTCCAGCGCAGGTCCTTCCATGCCGGGTTCACCGACACCGCGAAGCGCTCCATCGGCTTCTCGGTGTGGTTCACAACGTCGTAGTAGCCCTGCACGGTGAGCGCCTGCTTCGCGGGATCGAGGTCGAGCGCCATGTCCACGCCCGCCAGTTCGGGCGTGGGCGCGTCACGCCACGTCTCGACGTTCTTCGCCCAGTAGTCCTTCTGCTGCTTCTTCGCCGTGCCGCCCTGGTAGCCGCCCTGCACGATCACGCCCAGCCACGCACAGGCGACCAGCGGCACCACGAGGAACGGCGCGAGCGAGCCCAGCGCGTAGAGCAGGCTTGTCGGCCTGAGCGCGTGCACGAGCCGGGTGGCGTCGCGCTCGCGTCGCTCGAACAGCCGCACCGCGACGACGGTCAGGAGCACCGCCACCCCGAGCCACATCACCCGGTTCAGGAGCAGCGGCAGCGCGTCGTACTGGAACGGCGCGATGTCGGTCCAGCGCACCACGCTCCACAGGTCCCAGTTCCACACCCAGTTCATGTGCCCGCGCGCCTGCGCCCAGCCGGAGAGGATCATGGTGCCCAACCCGACCGTGTACGTGAGGTAGCGGTTGCTCGTCACCGCCTGCACCGCGCTCACGAACGCCGTGAACAGCAGGAACGTGGGCACGAGCAACAGGCCCCACACCAGGGCGAACGGCAGCGGATCGAGCGGCACATGGCCCTGCACCGCGAGCATCGCCAGCGAGCCGATGACGCAGGCGAGCACGATCGAGACGCCGAGCACGGTGTTCGCGAGCGCCTTGCCGGCGAGCAGCGCCGTGGTGCGCAGCGGCGACGCGTAGGCGATCGCGGCGAACCCTGTGCTGCGCTCGCGCTGCAGCGACTCGGTCGTGTAGAAGAGGATGATCATGCACACAAGCAGCGTGAGCGTGTTCATCATGCCCACGGCGTAGAGCCCCGAGGTGTACAAGAGCCGCGTGTCGAACGCGCCCACCTGATACTCGTTCGCGAGCGTCTGCAGCAGGATGAGCGGCACGAACAGGTAGAGGCCGGGATGGCGGAGGAAGCCGTGCAGCTCCGCGCGCGCCACCTCGAGCACGCCGTTCAGGAACCCGGGGACACCGGAGCGCATGTCGAGCGTGGCGAGCGTCGCCACCGCACCCGCGGCAGCGGGTTGTGGCGCGGCCGCCGGTTTGCGGCCGTCGCGGCGCGCGCCCGCGGGGATCGCGGAGGGCACGTCCGCGGCGCTGCGTCCGCGCGCCGCGCTCGCGCCGCGCAGCGTCGCCGCGAAGCGCTGCTGCAGCAGCCACACCGCGCCGAGGCCCAGCGCCACGCACAGCAGGCGCTGCACGATCACCAGGGCGTCCAGGCCGACGGGGTGGACGTTGTACCACTCGACGCCCTTGTCGACGTCGAGCCAGACCTCTTTCAGCCAGCGCAGTCCGGTCAGGTCCGCGAACTGGAGCACGCGGTTCCAGCCCCACGACAACCACACCGGTGACCATTCCCAAAGAAAGAACACGCCCACCATGAGCACGGCGATGGGCAGGAAGAACACGAGCACCGGCTTGCGCGTGAGGCCGCCGATCCCGAAGCACGCGCCGCAGAACAGCATCAGCGACGGCAGCGCGAACACGAGCGCCGGCCGCAGGTAGCTGGCGAGGTGGAACGGGCCCACGTAGTCGGCGTTCTCGCCGTGCGGCAGCACGTGGTTGAACAGCATCATCAGCCCGAGGTGGACCGCGAGCGTCGCCACGAACATCGTGAACACGGCGAGAAACTTGCCCCACACGTACTCGCCGGGCTTGAGCGGCGTCGAGTGCAGCAACTCGCCCACCTTCGCTTCGTCGTCGCGGATCATCGACATGCCGGCCGCGACCGAGGCGAAGAACACGTAGATCAGGCAGCTCATGAAGATGAGGAGCTGGCTGATCGCGAACTCGGAGTTGATGAACGCCTTGTGACCACCGACACGCGCGTCACCCGAGGACACCGTGGCGTGCCCGGTGCTGATGCCGTAGGTGAGGAAGCCGAGAATCACGATCTGCACCCAGAGCAGCGGCCGCCGCGAGTGGAACTGGATCTCCTGCTTGAAGATCTCCCACAGCCGCGCGCCGCTCACGTGCGCACGCCCAGCGGCTCGCGCACGAAGCTGTCGTGCTTCGACGGACCCCCGCCCGCGGCGACGTCGATCTGCTCGGCGCCCGGCAGCTCGCCGAGCCGCATGAGCACGAGGTAGGCGTCCTCGAGCGACGGCTCGACCGCCTCGAACCCGGCCGGCGCGTTGCCCTCGGGTTCGTAGAGGCGCACGCGGTGCCGGCCCTCGACCAGCAGTGTCTGCGTGACCGCGCGCGTGGCGCGCAGTTCCGGCATGTCGGCCGGCGCCACGACACCCTCGAAGATGCGGCGCTGGAGCGCCGCACGGGCCGCGCGCGGTGTCGTGAGCGCCACCAGGCGTCCGCCGCGGATCACCGCGAACTGCGGGCAGAGCACGGCCACGTCCTCGACGATGTGCGTCGAGAGCAGCACCGTGCGCTGTTCGGCCAGCTCCGTGAGCAGGTGGTAGAAGCGCAGCCGCTCCTCGGGATCGAGACCCGCGGTGGGCTCGTCCACGATCACCAGCCTCGGGTCGCCGGCGATCGCCTGCGCGATCCCCAGCCGCTGCCGCATGCCGCCCGAATAGGATCTCACCGCGCGCTTGGCCGCGAACGCCAGGTTCACACGCTCGAGCAGCTCACCCGTGAGCGCCTTGAGGCCGCGCGGCGACGTCACGCCCTTCAGGACCAGCAGGTGGCGCAGCATCTGCTCGCCCGACAAGTGCGGGTAGAAGCCGAAGTCCTGCGGCAGGTAGCCGAGCGTGCGGCGCACGGCGGCCGGGTCGGCGAGCACATCTCTTCCATCGAAGCGCACGGACCCGGAGGTGGGTTCCAGTAGCCCGGCGAGAATGCGCATGAGCGTGGACTTGCCCGCGCCATTGGGACCCAGCAAGCCGAACATGCCCAGGGGGACGTCGAGGTCGACCCCCTGGAGCGCCGCGACGGGACCGGGATAGACCTTCACAAGACCACGGATCGAGAGCACGATCGCACCTCCGATGAGGTTCAGCGGGAGGGAAGAGAACGAGAGCAAAGGACCTGCAGGGTACGCCTCGCCCCGGTCGGCGGTTTCAGCGGGCGCCCAGCCGGCTCATGGGGTCAGGAACGGCAACGGGGCGGGAACCCACCCGCGCCAGCGCGGGTAACTCCGCAAGTGCCGTCGAACACTCTTGCCGGTAGCGCCTTCCCGCGCATTCGCGCGGGCACCCTTCCCTCGCGTAACGTACCCCCGCTCATGCGCCCTGCCCGCGTCCTTCCCGCACTGCTCGCGCTCACGCTCCTCGCCCTCGCACCCCCGGTGCGGGCCGCCTACAACGCGCTCGAGGAGATCCCGGTCGAAAGCCCCGTCTACAAGTGGGTGGAGGACCTGGCCACGAGCTATTCGCTGTCCTCGGGCCTTCTGCTCACGCGGCCGTGGACCCGCGCCCAGCTGGGCGAGTTCCTGGACCAGCTCGTGGCCGACCAGCCGGGTGCCGCGCGCGACCCGGTGGTCCACCGCCTCCGCCGCGAGCTCGAGCCCGGGGGCGGCCTGCGCGGAGGCCTGGAGCCGATCGGCCAGTTCGATGAGGAGGACGCCTCGCTCGAGATCTCGCCCTATGTCCGCCTGGGTTATGCGGACGACCGCGCACGCGAGCGCATCGTGCGCGACCAGCGCGCCGGGGTGCAGGCCTCGGCCGCATTCGGCGGCTATGGCCTCGTCTTCGTGGACGCCTACGTCGGTCCCGCCTCGCCCGGCGCGCACGGCACGCCGGACGCCTCGGGCCGGTTCGATTCCGGCTCGACCGATCTCACCGCGTGGTTCGACCGCGCGTATGCGACGTTCAACACTCGCGGATTCTCGGTGCGCGCCGGGCACACGTGGCTGCGCTGGGGTCCCGGAGCCACCGGCACGCTCGCGCTCTCGGATGGCGCGCCCGCGTTCGACCTGATCGAGATGACGCTCCGCTTCGGCAAGCGCGCCCAGTTCGCGTGGTTCGTGGGCGCGCTGGACCCTGCCGCCGAGACCTACCTGAGCGGCCACCGGCTGGACCTGCGCATGGGCCCGAGCGTGGAGCTGGCGTTCGCCGGGCTCGCGCGCTTCAACGGTGCGGCGAACGCGCCGATCTACCTGGTGCCGGTGGCGCCGCTGCCGTTCATGGAGCGCCGCGTGCGCGGTTCCGGGTCGAGTGGCGCCGACTCGCTCGAGAACGAGCGCGCGGTCAACGTTCTCTACAGCGCCGACTTCACGTGGACGTGGCGGCCCGGCGTGCGCTTCTACGGCGAGCTCATGGTGGACGACGTCACGTTCGACGGCTCGCGACCGGTGCGCATGGGCTGGCAGGGCGGCGCCGAGATCCGGCGCGCCGGTACGCCGCGCGCATGGTCGGCGCGCCTCGATTACTCGCGCGTCTACCGCTACACGTACGCCTCCACGGGCAATACCGACTTCATCCACGCCGGCTTCCCGACGGGCTACTTCCTCGGTCCGGACGTGGACCAGTGGTCGGGCCGGTTCGAGTGGCGCTGGGGCGCGAGCTGGACGTGGGGCGTCGAGGGCTTCAACACGCGCAAGGGCTCGGGGCCGCTCGGCGAGGCCTGGCAGCCGGGCACGCCGATCCCACCCCGGACGCTCACGGCCCCGGTGGACCACGACATGCGCGCGGCCGCGACCGCCGAGTGGTCGCCGTCGCCGTCGTGGACCGTGGCCGGCACGGTGGGCACGGCGAAGGTGGTCGCGCTCGGCCACGTGAACGGCGCCGACCAGAACGGCGCCTACGGCTCGGCGCGCGCCACGCTGCGCTGGTAGCACTGGGGCGACGCGCCGCAGCGTGAGATGAACCGCGCCCAGGCCTCGACGCTCGTGTTCGTGGCGCTCACCGCCCTGGTCACGGTGGTCACGGCGTTCGTGGCCTATCGCGGGCAGCGCTCGGCGTTCGAGCGCGAGTTCGCGAACCGGCTCTCGCAGCTGGCGGAGCTCGCTGCCTCGCAGATCTCGCCCGCGGACCTCACGGATGCGCGGGTGCTGGCGAGCGATGGCAACGGCCTGCTGGCGCTCCAGCTCGACGCCCTGTGCAGCGCGGCCGGGTTGGCGAACGTCTCGGTGCTGGACGACAGCGCACGCGTCATCTACGACGTGCGCGCGGGCTTCGCCACCGCGGGCACGCCGAGCCCGTACGACTCGCTCTCGCACGCCACGCTGCTCCGCGCCCGCGACGTCCGGAGCGTGGCGTTCCCGCCGTTCCGGCGCGGGGCGCTCGAGGTGCGGGCCGCGGCCGCGCGCCTCGCGGACGCGCCCGGCACCGTGCTCGTGGCCGAGGACCTGCCGCGCTGGGGGCCCGAGCTCTCGCGGTTGCGCCGCGACCTGTCGCTGCTCGCGGCGGTGAGCGTGCTCGCCGTAGCGGCGCTGGCACTGCTCGTGCTGCGCGCGAACGCCTCGCAGGTGGGGCTCGAGCGGCGGCTCTCCCGCGCCCAGAACCTGGCGGCGATGGGACGCATGACCGCGACGCTCGCCCACGAGATCAAGAACCCGCTCGCGATCATCCGCGGCTCCGCGCGCCGGCTCGTGAAGCTCGAGCCCGAGGCGCAGGCGCTCTCGGACTCGATGGTCGAGGAGGTGGACCGGCTCTCGGCCACGGTCAACCGCTACCTCCAGTTCGCGCGCGGCGCCGGCGAGGGGATGGCGGCGGACGCACGCGGCGCGGTGGCCGGCACGCTCGCCGCGACGCTCGACCTGCTCGAGGGTGAGTTCCGCGCCCGCAGCGTCGAGTTGGTGCGCGAGTCCGCGTTCGCCGAGGCGACGGTGCGGTTGGACGATGCCTCACTCAAGCAGGTGTGGCTGAACCTGCTCCAGAACGCGCTCGAGGCCTCGGCCGAAGGCGGCCGCGTCCACGTGCGCTGCGCGGTGGACGGCGGCCGCGTGCGCGTCGCCATCGCCGACGACGGCGCGGGTATGGCGCCCGACGTGCTCGCCCGCGTCGGCGAGCCGTTCTTCACCACCCGTGCACAAGGCACCGGTTTGGGCGTCCACCTCTCCCGCCAGCTCGTCCAGGGCGCCGGCGGCACGCTGGAACTGTCGAGCCGCACGGGCGCGGGCACCACGGTGCAGGTGGTGCTGCCGGTCGCGGGTTCGCCTGCTGGGGGATATGACCACTACTCATCCGGACCGGGGGTTGGCTAGAATGAAAGGTGTTTTCCGGTCGGCCTAGGCCGCGTTTTCCCCAACCTTGGAGTTCCTGCGCCGTGTCTCGCCTGAATCTCGCGCGCCTCGCGACCGCCCTCCTGCTCGTGATCGTCGCGCTGGGGGTGGGGAGTTGCTCCAACACCCACCACCTCAACATCGAATCCGACACCTGCTGGCTCATGGTCATCGACGGCCAGACCGAGGCCGTGACCCGGGACTGCATGAACGCGAACTTCAAGATCATCGGCGGGTTCAACTGCGTGCGCGTGACCAACCTGGGCCCCACGGGCACGGTTCGTATCCGCGTCGATGGCGGGCCCTGGACGGCCAAGGTCGGGCCGAACGAGGTCGCGGAGAGCTGCAGCCGCTGACGCCGGCGGGCCGCCGGGAGCGCGGCCCCTGGGAGGGATCCCGACCGTGAACGTGCTGGTGGTCGACGACGAGGTGAAGAACGCCGAACTGGTGGCCGCTGAGCTGCGCGACGCGGGCTTCACCACGGCGCACGTGGCCGGCGGAGCCGCCGCACTCGAGCGGCTCGAAAAGACCGGCTTCGACGCGGTGGTCACCGACCTGCGCATGAAGCCGCCCGACGGGCTGGCGTTGCTCGCCGAGGTGCGCCGGCGCTGGCCCGAGACCACGGTCGTGATGATGACCGCGTTCGCCGGGCTCGGGAGCGCCCGCGAGGCGCTGAAGCTGGGCGCCCAGGATTACGTCGAGAAGGAGGGCGACTACGTCGACGTGATCGCCCGCGTGCTGCGCGACGCCGCCGAGAAGCGCGAGCTCCAGCGCTCGAACCGCGCGCTCGCCGCCACCGTGGAGTCGCTCCGGCGCGACGCCCTCCCCGTGGTGGGCGACGCCCCGGCGACGCGCGCAGCGCTGGAGCTGGTGCGCAAGGTCGCCACCACCGACAGCACCGTGCTGCTGCGCGGCGAGAGCGGGACGGGGAAGGACCTGTTCGCGCGCACGCTGCACGCGCTCTCGAAGCGGGCCGGCGGTCCGTGGATCAAGGTCAACTGCGGCGCGCTGCCCGAGGCGCTGCTCGAATCCGAGCTCTTCGGCCACGAGAAGGGCGCATTCACCGGCGCCGTGCGCCAGAAGGCCGGCAGGTTCGAGGACGCGCACGGCGGGACGCTGTTCCTGGACGAGATCGGCGAGATGCCGCTCTCACTCCAGGTCAAGCTGCTCCAGGCGATCGAGGAGAAGACGTTCACGCGCGTCGGCGGCAACCGGCCGCTCACCGTGGACGCGCGCATCATCGCCGCCACGAACCGGCCGCTCGAGGACATGGTCAAGGCGCGCACGTTCCGCGAGGACCTGTTCTTCCGCCTGAACGTGTTTCCGATCGTGCTGCCGCCGCTGCGCGAGCGGCCGGGCGACGTGCGGCGGCTGGTCGAGCACGTGCTCCGGCGCCACGGCGCGCCGCCCGACAAGCTCACGGCCGCGGCGCTGCGCGCGCTCGAGGGCTACGCGTTCCCCGGTAACGTGCGCGAGTTGGAGCACACGATCGAGCGCGCGCTCATCCTTGCCGGCGCGGACGACGTGACCACCGCACACCTGTCGTTCGCTGCCGGAAGCGGGGGGGAGGCCGAGCCGTCGTGGGTGCCGCGGATCCCGCCCGAGGGTCTGTCGCTCGAGGCGCTGGAGAAGGAATTGATCTTGCAGGCGCTTGAACGCGCCGCGGGGAACAAGAGCGCGGCCGCGAGACTGCTGGGGCTCACGCGGCGCACGCTCTATTCGCGCATGGAAAAGCACGGCCTGCGCACACCAGGCGAGGGCGAGGACGGCGACACGGACGCGGGCTGACGCCGGGCGGCCGCGTTCGGTCACCACGACTGGTGTATGCTCCCGGCCCCATGAGCGTGTTCCGCGGCTTGTTGTTCGAGAATCTCGGGCTCAAGTTCACTGCGCTCCTGCTGGCGCTGCTCGTGTACCTGAACGTCTATACCGACCGGCCCACGACCATGCTGGTGTCGTTCCCGATCGAGTACACCGAGCTGGACGACTCGCTGAGCCTCTCGGGGCCGGTGCCTTCGGTGGTGCAGGCGGAGCTCAAGGGCACGGGCAAGCAGCTGATCTTCATGCGCGTGAAAGAGCCGCGGATGAAGCTCTCGCTCGCCGGCGCGCGTCGCGGCCGGCTCGACCGCGCGCTCGCGCCCTCGGACCTGCCGTTGCCGGAGGGGGGCGGCATCACGGTCGAGAACCTGGTCGGCCCGCGCGTGGTGACGCTGGACATCGACCGCAGGGCGCACCGCGACGTGCGTGTGGCCGCACGGGTCGCCGGCCAGCCCGCCTCGGGCTTCCACTGGGTGGGCGTGGCGCTCGTCGATCCGCCGCGCGTGCGGGTCACGGGTCCCGAGCAGGCCCTGGTCGGGCTCGACTCGCTCGTGCTCACACCCGTGCACGTGGACGGCAAGCGCGACACGGTGAGCGCGCTCGTCGGTCCCGAGCGGCTGCCGGACTGGTGCACGGCCGAGCCCGCGCTCGTCACCGTGCGGCTCATGCTCGCGCGCAACGGGCACTGACCCGGGGCTCTCAACACCCCTGGATCCCGCGCTGCAGGGGGGGGCCTGACATGCTGTCAGGAAACGCGGTTCGACCGCGCTTGACGCGGGGAAAACACAATTCAGGAATCGTGCTGGCACGATTTCGAAAGCTTGACACTGCCAAGAACGGGCACCTAAATTCGTCGGGTCGCCGCGCGCCGTCCAGCACGTGATCCTCGCGCGAACCGACACCCGCCCGCCCCGCCACAGGTCCGGGCCATCCCCTTCCGCACATAGCCAGCAGCGCAACCCTCCGGGACACCGTTCCGGACGAACCGCCCCACGGGCGGTCCTGCCCGCACCCCACCCGCCCCGGCCAGAAGGCGCCCGCCACATGGACGAGATCATCGAGACCCCCGCAGCGACGGTCGAAGCCACCGAGACCCTGGACCTCCAGCGGCTGAAGACGAAGACCATGGCCGAGCTGCTGGGGTTGGCCACCGATCTTCAGATCCAGGGCACGAGCGGGCTCCGCAAGCAGGAGCTGATCTTCAAGGTGCTCGAGGCCCAGACCGAGCGCAGCGGGCTGATCTTCGCCGAGGGGGTGCTCGAGATCCTGCCCGAGGGCTACGGGTTCCTGCGCTCGCCAACCTACAACTACCTGCCCGGCCCCGACGACATCTACGTGTCGCCGTCGCAGATCAAGCGCTTCGACCTGCACACGGGCGACACCGTGAGCGGCCAGGTGCGCCCGCCGAAGGAGGGCGAGCGCTACTTCGCGTTGCTGCGCGTCGAGGCGATCAACCTCGAGAGCCCGGAGACCGCGAAGGGCAAGATCCTGTTCGACAACCTGACGCCGTTCTACCCGGTCGACAAGCTGAACCTGGAGACGCGCGACCGCTGCCTCGAGACGCGCATCATCGACCTCGTGTCGCCGATCGGGAAGGGCCAGCGCGCGCTCATCACCTCGCCGCCCAAGGCCGGCAAGACCGTGCTCATGCAGAAGCTGGCGAACGCGATCGCAGAGAACCACCCGGAGGTGATGCTGATCGTGCTGCTGATCGACGAGCGCCCCGAGGAGGTCACCGACATGGCGCGGTCGGTGAACGGCGAGGTCATCTCGAGCACGTTCGACGAGCCCGCCGAGCGCCACGTGCAGGTGGCCGAGATGGTGATCGAGAAGGCGAAACGGCTGGTGGAGCACGGCCGCGACGTGGTCATCCTGCTCGACTCGATCACGCGGCTGGCGCGCGCCCACAACGCCGTGGTGCCGCACTCGGGCAAGATCCTCTCCGGCGGCGTCGACGCGAACGCGCTGCAGCGGCCGAAGCGGTTCTTCGGCAGCGCGCGCAACATCGAAGGCGGCGGCTCGCTCACGATCATCGCCACCGCGCTGATCGAGACCGGCTCGCGCATGGACGAGGTCATCTTCGAGGAGTTCAAGGGCACCGGTAACTCGGAGCTGGTCCTCGACCGCAAGATCGCCGACAAGCGCATCTTCCCGGCCATCGACATCAACCGCTCCGGCACGCGCAAAGAGGAACTGCTGCTTCCCGCCGACGTGCTGGCCCGCGCCTACAACGCGATCGTGCCCCCGTCGGGCAAGGTCCTGTCCGGCGGCGTCGACAGCAACGCCCTCCAGCGGCCCAAGCGGTTCTTCGGGGCCGCGCGCAACATCGAGGACGGCGGCTCGCTCACGATCATCGCGACCGCGCTGGTCGAGACCGGCTCGCGTATGGACGAAGTGATCTTCGAGGAGTTCAAGGGCACCGGAAACATGGAGCTCGTGCTCTCGCGCAAGCTCGCCGACCGGCGCATCTTCCCGGCCATCGACCTCGAGCGCTCGGGCACGCGCAAGGACGAGAAGCTGCACTCCGCCAAGCGTCTCGCGCGCTGCAACACGCTGCGGCGCGTGCTGATGCGCATGCACTTCGCCGAAGCCATGGAGCTCCTGATCAACAAGCTCGAGGACGTCGACAAGATCGACGAGTTCCTGATGCGCTTCGACGTCGACCCCGACGCGGGCGAGGA
>DATNFC010000213.1:0-9172 GCA_035606545.1 Candidatus Methylomirabilota bacterium | reverse complement strand
AAAGCCGCCGAACTCGACCCGATCGACGCGCTGCGCTACGAGTAGCGCGAAGCCCCGTGCACACGGCCGTATCCCGCGGGGCGCTCATGCGTGTAGCATTGTGGCCTGCCGGGCCACGGACGACACGGCGGGGGACGCTCCCGGCCGGCCCCCGCGCAGGAGCCAACGCATGATCCCCCGGACGAGAGCCGCGCTCGTGCGCCTCGCCATCATGTCGTGTGTGAACGCGTGCGCACTCGCCTTCGCCCTGGCCGCGCCGGCCGGCGCGCAGACCGTGGCGTACACGTTGTCAGCGGGTGCGGAGTTCCGGACCGGGTGCTTCGCGCCCCCCTGCACCTGCGGACCGATCCAGCTCCCGATGACCGGCTCGTTCGCGCTCGTGCGCAAGGCCCCGGACCTGGGCTTCGCCCGCTACGACGTGGTCTCGGTCCTGTGGCAAGTGCAGATCTCGGACAAGACCGTGTTCGCCGTCGGCTCGGGCACGTTTCGCGTCGGCGGCACCGGTACGATGCAGCAACAGCTGACGCTGGACCTCTCGTTCGGCGGCGGGCCGGTCCGGCACTTCGACAGCGGGCTGGTCGCGGGCGGGGGCGGGTTCCCACGCCTCGATGTCGACGTCTCGCTCCACGGGCAGCTCGCGTGCGCCGACACCGTGCTGCGCGTGCGCGCCGGTCCCGGCGGGGCCACGGCCGGCGTCGGCACCTACGCCGTGAGCCTCGGCTCGCTCGCCCCGAATCCGTTCGGCGCCATCACCCGGCTGCAGTTCTCGCTGCATGACGCGGGGCCGGTGCGCGTGAGCGTGCACGATGCCGCGGGCCGTTGCCTGCGCACGCTCGCCGACGGCGCCTGGCGCGAGGCCGGTCCGAACGCGGTCGACTGGGACGGCCGCCGCGACGACGGCCTGGCGTGCGCGCCGGGCTGCTATTTCATCCGCGTCCAGGCGGGCGGACGCAGCGAGCGGACGAGCGTCATCAAACTGCGCTGACGGTCCCGCCGTGTCCGTGTATGCAGGGACACGCGGACCGTGTCCCGCCGCCCACGGCCCCGCCATGCCGATGGCGCGCGCGATCACATAACCCCAATCCGCACAACGGCCCGACCGCTCCGGGCCGGCGGCACCCCGCTTGCGCTGGTCCGCTCCAGACCCCTTCTAAAGGAGCAGACCATGTCCGCGTCACGCATCATCGCCCGGCTGATCCTTGCGGCCGGCCTCGTCCTCGTTCCCGCCTTCGGCGGGAGCCCAGGCGCCCGGGCCACGGAATCGCCCGAGCCGGGCGCCGACCGCACGCTGTCGCCCTTCTTCTTCGTCGAGGGCGGTGACTCCGGCGTCGACCGGCTGCCGCTGCTCGGCACCAGCGTCCAGGTCGACATCGCCGGCGTCATCGCGCACGTCACCGTGCGCCAGAGCTACAAGAACGACGGCACCCGGCCGATCCACGCGCGCTACGTCTTTCCCGCATCGACGCGCGCCGCCGTGCACGGGCTGACGATGACGGTGGGCGAGGAGCGCGTCGTGGCGAAGATCCGCGAGCGCGAGCAGGCGCGCGTCGAGTACACCGCGGCGAAGAAAGCCGGAAAGAACGCCGCGCTGCTCGAACAGCAGCGGCCGAACGTGTTCTCGATGGAGCTGGCGAACATCGTCCCCGGACAGCGGATCGACGTGGAGCTCGTCTACTCCGAGCTGCTCGTGCCCACGGCCGGCGTCTACGAGTTCGTCTACCCGACCGTCGTCGGGCCCCGCTACTCGAGCATCCCCGTGGCCGGCGCGCAGGAGAGCGAGCGCTGGATCGCATCGCCCTACGCGCACCAGGGCAGACCACCGGTGCACACGCTGGCGCTCTCGGGTCGCATCGCCGCCGGTATGCCGATCACCGGTCTCGAGAGCCCGTCGCACGCCATCCGTGCGCAGTGGAGCGACACGTCCACCGCCACATTCGCGCTGGAGCCGGGCGAGCGCCAGGGAGCCGATCGCGACTTCATCCTTCGCTACCGGCTGCAGGGCGATCGCGTACAGGCGGGGCTCATGCTCTACCGCGGCGAGCGCGAGAACTTCTTCCTGCTCATGCTCCAGCCGCCGAAGCGGGTCGAGCTCGCGCGCGTGCCGCCGCGCGAATACGTGTTCGTGGTCGACGTCTCGGGTTCGATGAGCGGCTTCCCGCTCGAGGTCGCAAAGGCCCTCATGCGCGACCTCGTGGCCCATCTGCGGCCCACGGACACGTTCAACGTGCTGACGTTCGCCGGGTCGTCGCAGCTCTGGTCGGAGCGTTCGCTGCCGGCGACGCCGGAGAACGTCGCGGCGGCGACCGCGTTCCTGGACGCGCTCTCGGCGGGCGGCGGCACCGAGCTGCTCGCGGCCGTGAAGCGCGCCACCGAGCTTCCCGGGGAGGACGCACCCGGCTCGCGCAGCATCGTCGTCGTGACCGACGGCTACATCGCCGCGGAGAAGGAGGTCTTCGGCTACATCCGGAGCCACCTCGGGCGCGCGAACGTGTTCACGTTCGGGATCGGCACCGGCGTCAATCGCTACCTGATCGAGGGCGTCGCGCGCGCGGGCATGGGCGAGCCGTTCGTGGTCACCGAAGCCGGCGAGGCGGCGGCCACGGCCGAGCGCTTCCGCGCCTACATCCAGTACCCGCTCCTCACCGACGTGCACGCGAGCTTCGAGGGCCTGGACGTCTACGACGTCGAGCCCGCGGGCATCCCCGACGTGCTCGCGGATCGCCCGATCCTGATCCAGGGCAAGTGGCGCGGCGCGCTTCGCGGCGTGGTGAAGGTCTCGGGCCAGACGGGCACGGGCCGCTGGGTGCGCACCGCCGACGTCGCGCACTGGCGGCCCGAGCCGTCGTACCGCGCGCTGCGCGAGTTGTGGGCGCGCACCCGCGTGGCCCAGCTCTCGGACTGGAGCGGCGGGGGCGAGAGCGACGACGAGAAGCGGCAGATCGTGGAGCTGGGACTGGCCTACGACCTGCTCACGCGCTACACGTCGTTCGTCGCCGTGCACGAGGTCGTGCGCAACCGTTCCGGCCTGGCGGACGATGTCACCCACCCGCAGCCCCTGCCGCGCGGCGTGAGCGACGCGGCGGTCGGTGGCGTGACGGTGGGCGCGGAGCCCCCACTCGAGTGGCTGCTGGCGGTGATGCTCGCCGCGGGCGCGACCCTGCTCTCGCTCCGCCGCCGGCCGCTCCCGCGGGCGGGGGAGTGACGTCGTGCGCGCCGGGTGTCTCGCGGTCCCGATCGGCGACGCCGCCGTGGCGGGGGTGGCGCTCGGCGCGGCGTGGGCGCTCAAGGCGTTCTACAGCCACGCGGACGCGGATGCCCTGGGTTGGATCCTCGCGCCCACCGTGAGACTCGTGAGCCTATCGACCGGTGTGGCGTTCGAGCCGGAGCCGCACCAGGGCTACCTGTGCCGCGAGCAGATGTTCCTGGTCGCGCCGGCGTGCGCGGGCGTCAACTTCCTGATCGTGGCGTTCGTGAGCCTGGCACTGGGGCTCGTGCACGTGTGCTCGAGCGACCACGCCCGGGTGCGACTCCTGCTCGCGAGCGCGGCCGCGGCCTACGCCGCCACCGTGCTCGCGAACGCCACGCGCATCGCGTTCGCGCTGCGGCTGCACGAGGCCGGTGCGGCGTTCGGGCCGCTCACGCCCGAGCGACTCCACTGCGCGCTGGGCGTTGCCGTTTACTTCCTGTTCCTGCTGTTCCTCTTCAGCGTCGCCGCGCGCGTCACCGGGGTCCGTCATGGGCACGCGGGCTAGGCCACGGTCGCGCGTTCCGCTCGCGCTCGTCCCCTGGCTCGTCTACGTCGCGGTCACGGTCGTGGCGCCGGCCGCCAACGGCGCCGCGGGGGGCGAGGGCTACATCGAGCACGCGGTGATCACGTTCGGCGTCTCGGGCGCCATCCTGATGCTGTGGCTCGCGGCGGGCCGGATGCGACCCGCGGCAGGAAACCCGGCGGCCACCCTCAGGGGTGGCCGCCGGGAACCGCACGATCGATCCGAAGCAGCGTCGCGCTACGTCACTTCAGGAGCACGACACCGGTCTTGAGGGTCCCGCCGGCGTGCTGAAGCCGGACGTAGTAGATCCCCGAAGACAGATCCTGGCCCACGTTCGTCCGGCCGTCCCAGACGAGTGAACCCTTGCCGCCGCTCATGTTCGTCGAGAACGTGCGCACGAGCCGGCCGCGGACGTCGAAAACGGAGACCGTCGCGGGCCCCTGACCGTTCGGGACCGCGAACGAGATCGTCGCCTGCCCCTGGATCGGGTTCGGCGCGCACGAGAGCTGTCCACGCTGAAGCGCGGTGGCCGGCGTCGGGCTGCCCTCCACGCCCACGACGGTGGAACAGGACCCGAATCCGAACAGCCGGCTGAGGCCACAACTGGAGGTGAACATCCCCTGGCTGTCGTGACCCACGCCGGGAACCGTGATCGCCTCGTGCAGGCCCAGGATCCCCGGTCCGTAGTAGTGGATGAGGTACTTGCGATAGGTAAGGCCGCGCTCCAGGCGATAGAGGCCCTGGATCTCCGCCGGGCAGTCCGTATCGACACCGTCGCCGTTCGGGTCGTTGTCCAACGCACCGAGCAGGTACGTCACCCGGCGCTGCGAGTACTGGCTGATGATCTGCGCATCCGTGACCGCGGCCATGTAGGGGTTCCGCGACTGCATGCCGTACTTGTAGAAGTTGTACTCGGTGCAGGAGGTCCTGGGGATGGCCCACGTGTTCGTGGTGCTGGGAACCAGGCGAGTGCCGTCCACATAGATGTAGGACGACGGGTTGGCGACGACGTAGGACATCTGGATGCCGAACTGCTGCGCCAGCACCTGCGGGATGCGGCTTCCGGCGGCGAAGCGGTTCGTGAACTGCGCGCCGGCCGAGTGCCCCCCGATCACGATCGTCTCGAGGTTCGGGCACAGCGTCGCGATCCGAAGGAGCATCGAGTCGAGCACCGCGAACGCGCTGATCTTCGCGGGGCGGGCGTTGATCGAAGTGCTCAGCGACTGGTCGCCCTGCTTCCAGCCGTCGTCCTCCCAGAACAGCATGTCCGAAGCGAGGCTGTGGTCGTCGATGTCCTCCTCGGTCAGGAACTGCGGACCGACCAGGAGGCTCGAGGAGTTGTTCACGCCCGCGGCCGTCGCGTCCAGCAGCAGCGTCTCGAGGGCGGTGTCGGAGTGCCGCGCCGAGCCGTGGATCAGGAGCACGAGGCGCCTGACGCTCGAGTGCGCGGACGTGACCGACTGGTTCGCGTCATAGGGGATCTTCAGGATGTGGCCCTGGACGGTGACGGGAAAGCGGAACGTGCCCACCACATCGACCGGGGTGGCCGTCGCGGGCGCGGCCGCGACCAGCAGGAACAAGGCAACCGGCAGGAGTCTCGTCATGAAACGCCCTTTCACGCGGGGAAGACACCGAGCCACGCGTGGGGACGTAGCGCAGGAGGCGGAGGGGTACGCTGTACGCTGGCGACCGTTCGATACCGGGGCCCTGGGCCGGGCAAGTGAGCCCCTGCGGACCGCGAGGGTCGATGCGGTGGCGGTTCAGGTCAAGACCGCAATCTGACCTCAGGTCGATCCTGCATACGCTCGTCAGGTGAACTCATCGACCGCCGAAGGGTTTGCGCGGCGCACGCGAGCGTGTCGACGCCGGGCAAACTCTTTCGCGACACCGGGCCGCATTGCGCAGCACTCGGTCAGCAAGCGCTGAGAACGGCGCGAGCGGAGCCGCAATGGCTCCGCTCGCGCCGATTCCAACCTGCGTTGTGACCGACTGGGAACTTACTGGGAGACGACCACCTTGTGCGTGAACGTCTCCGGGCCGAGACGAATCCGGACCAGGTAGAGCCCGCTCGGGAGACGGCCCCGCGCGTTGCTGGCATTCCACTTCACCTCGTGGATGCCGGCGCTCTGCACACCACTCGCCAGCGTCGCGACCACGCGGCCGGCCACGTCGAGCACGTCCAACTCGACGTTCTGGGAGCTCGAGAGCCGGTAGCGGAGGTTCGTGGACGCCGAGAACGGGTTGGGGTAGCTCATGAGCACGGGGCCCTGAGGTGCAGCATCGACGTGCGGCGCATCCCCCTCGAGCGATACGGGGTCCGAGACAGGCGGTGCGCCCGTCGGGTTGGCCACCGCGCTGGGGGAGCCGATCTCCAGGCCCGCGAGGCTGCACACCTCGACGGTCATCTTCGAGGAGGCCTCGCTCTGCGCAGCGAAGATGCCGTTCGGGAACGCCGGACCGAGGTTCGCGTTCGTCACCTCGATCCCGGAGGCCGCGGTCACGCCGTCGATCGTGAACGCCTCGACATAGGCGTGCGGTGCCTGGAGGTCGTAGACCTTGAAGTCGTTGCTCCCCTGGCTCGACACGATCAGGCGGCCCATGTTGCCGGCGCCGTGGTACACGGCGATGCCCTCGACGTCTCGCTTGAGGCCGCTCGCGTCACCGACCTTCGCGATGAGCGATCCCGGCGTGGGCGCGTCGGGCTCGGCTCCGACCTTCCACACTCCCTTCGACTCCTGGGCGAAGAACAGCGTCGCGCTCGCATCGTCGACCGCGCACCCCTCGGTGGCGCTGCTGACCTTCCACGTGCGCACCTGCGTTCCCGTCACCTTGCCGCCCTGGTCACTGAGGCGGAACTGCTTGATCGGGCCGCCCTTCGACGTCGTGAACGCGTAGGTGAGCCCGGAGGCCGGGCTGCGATACAGCGTGAAGCCGTAGCTCGCCCCGGTGGTGATGGCGTTGTCGTCGACGCGGGTGAGTTGACGGGTCGTCCGATCGACCTTGAACACCTGGATCCTCTTGTTCGTGCGGTCGTTGAACGCGACGATGTCCGTGGGCACGCCGCCCAGTGAGAAGTTGTAGCGGACGTCGACGTTCCCGGGCTGTCCGGAAGTGGAGAGGGTCTGCAGTGTCTTTCCGGACAGGTCGTAGACGAAGAGCTTCTTCGCGTCCTTGTCCGACGTGATGATCGTGCTCAGGGACGCGTTCGCCCGATTGACCCAGATGGCCATGTCGTTCTGGTCGGCGATGGCCCCGTCCTTGAGCGTCAGGTCCGGCTTGAGCGCCAGGCCAGGCAGCGTCGGCGGCGGCGGTGGCGGGGTCGTGCCGCCCTTTCCGAACAGCCGGTCGAGTCCGGAGGCCGACGTGAACATGCCCTGGCTGTCGTGACCGACTCCGGCAACCACGACCGCCTCGTGCAGGTTCGAGATCGTCGGCCCGTAGAAGTGCCGGAGGTACTTCATGTAGGTGAGACCGCGCTCCAGGCGATAGCGGCCCTCGATCACCGCCGGGCAGTCCGTATCGACGCCGTCACCGTTCGGGTCGGTGTCCAACCCGCCGAGCAGGTATGTGACCCGGCGCTGGGCGTACTGGTCGATGATCTGCCGGCCCGGGACCGCCGCCATGTACGGGTTCCGCCCCTGCATGCCGTACTTGTACTGGTTGTATTCGGAACAGGAACCCCTGGGGATGGCCCAGCTATCCGTGGTTCCGGGGACCAGGCGGTTGCCGTCGAAATAGATGTACGACGACGGGTTGGCGACGACGTAGGACATCTCGATGCCGTACTGCTGCTTCAGTGTCTGCGGGACGCGGCTTCCGGCGGCGTATCGGTTCGTGAACTGCCCGCCCGACGAATGCCCGCCGATCACGATCGTCTCGAGGTTCGGGCACAGCGATGCGATCTGCAGCAGCATCGCGTCGACCACCGCGAACGAGCTGATCTTGCCCGAGCTGTTCAGCGACGGGTCTCCCTGCTTCCAGCCGTCGTCCTCCCAGAAGAGCACGTCCGCTGGAAGCTTGCGGGCGGAGACGTCCTCCGGAGTCAGGAACTGCGGGGCGACCAGAAGGCTGGTCGCATCGTTCACGCCCGCCTTCTTGGCATCGATCTGCATCGTCTCGAGTGCGGTCTCGGGGTGGCGGTTTCCGCCATGGATGAGGAGCACGAGGCGCTTGACGCTGGGGTGCGCGACCGTGATCGACTGGTTTGCGTCGTAGGCGAGGTTCAGGGTCTGGCCTTGCACGCTGACGGGGAAGCGAAGTGTCCCCACGTGCGTCACCGCCTGGCCCGCCGCGTTCGAGGCCCCAAGCAACAGGAACGAGGCAACAAGCAGGAATCTCGACATGCTACGCCCTTTCTCAGCGGGGAGATGCCGGCCACGGGAGGGGGGGCGTAGGGCTGGTGGCGGCAGAGCGGCGAGGTACGCTGGTACGCTGGCGACCGTTCGATCGCAGGGGCCCTGGGCCGGGCAAGGGAGCTCCTGCGGCGCGCGCATCCTCGGTGCGGACGCATGTAGGGTCAAGACCTCAATCTGACCTCGGGTCGAACATGTACGTCTGCGTCAGTCGAACTCACTAACCGACGACGTGTTGGACGGTCAGAAAAGAAGCGCGGTGCGCGAGCGCACCCCTGAGCTCCGGACAGCAAGCGCGCGCGAAACGCAGAAGCCGACCCCGTCATCGACGAGGTCGGCTTCGTGGTGATGACCCGCGGGGCGGGTCAGTCCGAGAAGTAGAGCGCGTTCTTCGCCTGCGCCGAGGCGTAGATCAGCCGGTGATCGTGGCCCACGCCCGGCACCGGCGTGACGCGGAACTGGTTCGGCGAGAAGAACTGGTCCATGAACGCGTCGAACAACCGGGCGCGTTCGTAGCGCGAGTGCCCCTGCCACATCGCTTCCTTCGAGTCGTCGAAGCTCGGGTCCGCCACGACGTCCGCCGTGCCCGCGAGCAGCTCGATCCGCCGCTGGGGGAGATGGGTGCGGGCCCAGTCGGCCCCGCGCTCCCCGGCGTAGTCGTCGAGGTCCTCGAGCCCGTACTTGAACTCGTCGTAGCCCTTGCTCTTCTTCCCGTGCGGGATCGTCCAGTCCTTCAGCGCGCTGTTGAAGCGGTACTCGTTCAGATAGAGGTACGAGGAAGGATTGGAGGGCACGAACTTGACCAGCGCCGCGTTCGGCTCCGATTTCTGATCGATGTCGGTGAACGCCGCGTAGCGCTGAACGAACTGGCCGCCCGCCGAGTGGCCGGTGATCACGACCCAGCGCAGGTTCGGAAAGGTTCCGCTGCGCAGGCGGGCGACCAGCGTGTCGATGACCGCGTACGAACTCACGCCGCCCGAGTTCCCGCCCGTGACCCAATCACCCTTCCACCAGGCTTCCGTCTTCCGGTTCCTCGCGTCGCCCTTCTCC
>DATNFC010000212.1:0-19107 GCA_035606545.1 Candidatus Methylomirabilota bacterium | reverse complement strand
CAAGTCGATCGCGGCCAAGCAGAAGCTCCTGGACAGCGTTCTCGTGCGCTACAAGCGCACGGCCGACATGGGTGTCCCGGAATGGTCACACGCGGCGGGTTTCCGCATCGGTCAAGCCCTTGCCGGGTTCGGATCCGCGCTGGAGGCGAGCGAGCGGCCTGCCGATCTCAAGGGAGACGACCTCAAGGCCTACGAGAACGTGCTCATCGAGCAGAGCATGACCTTCCACGAGCGGGGCGAGACCGTGTGGAGCGACCTCTTGGAGCGCAGCCAGGGCGGTGTCGCCGATGCCTGGGTCACGAAGACCCGGCAGGCGCTGTGGACACGTCTGGGGGATCGCTTCCTGTTCCAGCCCGACGTGGAGTTCCCGGTGGTCGAGGGCAAGGCGCCCCCGCATGCGCGCTCGGCGCGCAGCACACGCGACACGTCCGGGGTCCGGACGGGCGTGGTGACGGAGGTCGAGCGCTGATGAGCGCACCGATCCGCACTCCGCTCCCCCGCGCGCTCGCGTGCGCGGCGCTGCCGGTGCTGCTGGCCGGCTGCTCCGTGGTGCATCTCGGACGCTCGGGCCGTGTGGGCGAGCCGACCGCCGTCGCTCCCGAGAAAGAGAGCGGGAAGCGCGCGAAGGAGAAGAAGGAGAAGAAGGCGGACGCGGTCGCCTTGGAACCGCTGGATGAGGCACGGCTGCGCTCGCAGCAGCAGCCCGGCGAGCCGTGGTGGCCGTATCAAGCCGCGACGCTCGAGCTGAAGGCTGGCCGCGCGGCCGACGCCGAGGCGTCGCTGCGCGCGTCGATCGCCCGCGACTCGGCGTACGCGCCCGCGCTCTCCGCGCTGTCGCGCACGCTCTACGAGCAGGGCCGGCACGAGGAGGCCATCCAGCTGCTGGCGCCGGTGCGCGACGGCCGCGTGACGATGAACGACGACGACCGCGCCGCGGTGCTGGCCGGGCTGGCGCTCCACGAGGTGGCGCTGGGCCGCGAGGCCGACGCGCGCCAGACGCTGTCGAGCGTGCCGCGCGACGAGGCCGCGGGCGTGAGCGGCTTCCTCGAGGTGCGCGGCGGCGACCGCGAGGTGGCCGACAAAGCGACGCGGGCCGCGCTCCGCGGCGCGCCGAACAGCGCCGCGTTCCACAACAACCGCGGCATCGCGCTGCTGCGCGCCGCCGACGCCGACGCGGCCGAGAAGGAGTTCCTGCGCGCGATCGAGCTGGAGCCGTCGCGGCCCGCGGCCTATTACAACCTCGCCATCCTCGAGCGCTGGTACCGGCTCGATCCCGCCGCCGCCGCCGCCCGCTTCAAGCAGTACTGGAACCTGTCGCATGCGGATCCCGACAGCCTCTACCCGGAACTGGGGCGCCGAACGCCGACCGCGGTCGACGAGGGGGCGAACAAGTGATCGCGCGACGTTGTCAGTGCACGGCGCTCACGATGCTCGCGCTCCTCCTCAGCGCTGCCGTCGCGAGCGCGGCCGTTCCGCCCGCGCGCAGCGCGCGGCCAGCGCTGCGCCGGCCCACGGCGACGGCGGGCGTCGACAGCGCCGCGCGCACGCGCCCGCGGGTCGCGCCGCGCACGCTCGACGACATCCACATCGAGGGCGAGATCCCGGTGCCGCAGGTGCTGTTCATCACCGCGCGGGACCAGCGCCGGTTCATGGAGTTCCAGCACCATCGCTACACGAGAACGAGTCTCGAGCTTGGCCGCGGGACCGCGATGCCCTCTCGCATCGTGATCCCCGAGCCCGGCCCTGCCGTACGAAAGGAGAATCAGCGATGAACGAGTTGGCCGGACTGGCGTCCTTCTTCAAGCAGGGCGGCCTGGTCATGTATGGGATCCTGGGCATCGGCGTGGTCGCGGCCGCGATCGCGCTGGAGCGCTTCTTCGTCATCACCGCCGCCGCGGCGCTGAACGGCAAGAAGCTCACGAACGACGTGCTCGCCCAGATCAACCGCGGCGACCTGAACGCCGCGCGCAACGTGAGCCGCAAGTCGAACGCCCCGGCCGCGCAGGTGGTGCAGGCGGTGCTGTCGGTGAGCGAGATCGAGGAGTCGAAGCTCCAGTCCGCGGCCGACGACGCCGCGGCGCTGGCGATGCCGCCGCTCACGCGCCGGCTCGCCCACCTGAACGTGCTCGCGAACATCGCCACGCTGGTCGGGCTGCTCGGCACCATCGTCGGCCTGATCACCGCGTTCCAGGCCGTGGGCGCGGCGGATCCCTCTCAGCGCTCGGCGTTCCTCGCCGGCGGCATCTCGATGGCCTTGAACGCCACCGCGTTCGGCCTGCTGGTCGCGATCCCGACGCTGGTCACGCAGGGCTTCCTCGTCGGCCTGGTCGAGGGCATCGGCGAGCAGCTCGAGGAGAGCGGCATCCGCGTCTCGCGCGCGCTGCTCGCCTCGGTCGCGCGCGGCCAGGTCGTGGCCATGCCCGCACGGGCTCCGCAAGGGGCGCCCGGTGCGCGCGGCCTCGCCCCGCAGGGCGGGACGCCCTGACATGCGGCGCCGAGCCCAGCGGAAGGAGCTCAAGGTCAACACCGACCTCAAGCTCATGCCGCTCATGAACATCATCATCGCCCTGATCCCGATGCTGCTGCTCTCCGCGGTGTTCCTCGAGGTGAAGGTGATCGAGACCAGCCTGCCCCGCGACGCCGATGCCGCGGCCGCAGCGGCGGCGGAGCCGGCCACGCCGCCGCTCGACCTCGCGGTGCACGTGCGCGGCGACGTCTACGTGATCGAGGGCCACGGCGTTTCGACGCTGCTCGTGCCGCGTCGTGGCGTGGCGTCGGCGCCGGACTCCGTCGCCACCTCGCTCCTCTCCCAGGCGCTGCGCGGGATCACCGCGTCGCACCCGGGCACGACCGAGGTGCGCATCGTGGCCGAGTCGCGGACGCACTACCAGGAGGTCATCGCGCTCATGGACGTGGCGCGGGGTGCGGGGCTCGTCAACGCCGCGCTCGAGGGCGCGGGCGATCCGGGTGCACCCGGTGCCGCCCCAGCCGCCGCGGGAGGGATGTAGCATGCGCCGCCGCCGCTCGCGAGCCAAAGGGATGATGGAGCGCTACACCTCGGACGGCGGGCTCACGCTCACGTCGATGATGGACATCCTCACCACGCTGCTGTTCTTCGTCTTGAAGAGCTACGTCTCCGGCGGCGAGGTCACCGTGCCACCGCCGGGCGTGACGCTGCCGCGCTCGACCGTGAACGCCGACATGCACACGTCCGTGGTCGTGGCCATTGACCACGACGGCATCATGATGGACGGCGAGCGCGTCGCCACGGTGCAGGAGGCGACCGCGACCGACGAGCTCATGATCGCGCCGCTGGCGAAGCGGCTCACCGAGGCGCGCGCGCAGATGGACGAGCTGGCGCAGCGCAAGGGCGAGAAGCAAGAGACCGCGCGCCTGGCCACGATCCAGGGCGATGCCGGGATCGAGTTCCGCGTGCTGCAGAAGGTCATGTACACGCTCGACCGCAACGGCTTCCCGGACATCGCGCTCGCGGTGCTCAAGAAGGCCTGACCCCGACCATGGCCACTGCCACCGAATATCGCCGGCCGTTGTTCGATCCGAACGACGTGCTGTTCATGCGCTGCCTCACCAGCAGCGCGATCGTCGCCGTGCTGCTCGTCATCGTGGTGCGTCTCATGCCCGCGCCGCCGCCGAAGGCGGTCGTGAACGTGGACGAGCTGCCGCAGCGCTTCGCGAAGCTGATCCTCGAGCCCGCGAAGAAGGTGCCGCCGCCGGTGCTCCCCGCCGGCGACAAGGTGCACACCGCGAAGACCGAGCCGGGCGGCGGTGGCGGCGGGGGCGGCGGTGGTGGCGGCAAGGCGGAGCCGGTCCACAAGCCCGTGCCGGCGCCGGGCGCGCCCGCGGGGAACCGCCAGGTGGAGGGCATGCACTCGCTCTCGACCGGGAGCGGCTCGGCGGGCCGCGCGCGCGCGCAGGCCGAGGTGGGCGCGCAGATCGCGAGCTCGTCGAAGGCGCTCTCGAGCGCGCTCGCCGGGCTGACGTCGTCGCTCGGCGTGACGAGCAGCGCCTCGGGCGGCTCGGTCGCGCGCGGCGGGCGCTCTCGCGGCATCCGCGACGCGAGCGGCACGGCGGACCTGGGCCGCGTGAACGCGACGCTCGGCGGCAGCGGCGTCGGAGCCGGCAGCGGCGGTGACCTTGCGGGCTCGGCGCTCAAGGGGCAGCTGGTCTCGATCGGCGAGCTGGCGGCGGGTTCGGGCTGGGGCACGGGCAGCGGCCCGGGTGCCGGCTCGGGCTCGGGCGGCGGCATCGGCTCGGGGACGGGCGGCGGCGTGGGCTCGGGCTCGGGTCCCGGCTCGGGCGGCGGCTCCGGCGGCGGCGCGGGCGGCGGCTACGGCACCGGCACCGGTGCGGGCGCCGGTCCCGGCGTCTACCGCAGCAATGCCTCGCTGCTCGCCGTGATCCAGCGCTACGCGGCCGGCATCCAGTACTGCTACGGCAATGAGCTCAAGCGCGATCCCTCGCTGCACGGCAAGCTGGTGATGGCGATCACCGTCGCGGCCTCGGGCGAGGTGACCGAGGCGAGCGTGGTGCAGAACACCACCGGCTCGCAGCGCCTGGCCTCTTGCGCGCTGTCGCAGGTGCGCGACTGGCGCTTCCCGTCGGTGCCCGTGGGCTCCACCACATTCCAGGCGCCGTTCGTGTTCACGCCGCCGAATTGAGAGGCTTTGCAGCCTCGCGGCCTGCGGCCGCGGGCCGTTGCGCGCACCGTCACCGTGCGCGCGGCGGCTTCAGTAGTGGATCGTCAGCTTGATCGTGGTGACGGTCCAGTTCACGCGCTCGACCGGGACGAAGCGAAGCCCGGCTTCGAGTCCCACGGCGACGATGTGCTGGCGGCGCGGGAGCGCGCTGATGTCGAACGCCACCTCGGGCTGGAGCTCGTCCACCGCGAGGTCCAGGAAGCCCGCGCCGCCCGCACCGACTTGAAGCGCGGAGCGCGCCGAGGCGACGCCCGGCCCCAGCGACACGCGTGAGATGGGCCCGTTCGTCGGCAGCCAGTGGAGCTGCAGCGCCACGTCGAGCAGCGAGTAATCGAGCCCCGCGGTGACGCTGCCGCGCGTGACGTCGCTCGAGCCCAGGAGCGCGATCCCGAGCACGGGTCCCAGCCGCCAGCGTTGGGCGAGCGGGTAGTCCACGCCGCCCGCCACCGAGATCGAGCCGCCCGGCGACAGCGAGTCGGAGAACAGGTAGCCGTAGCCGATCGAGACGTGACCGCGCCAGGGCTCGAGATGGATCCCGCCCGCGTGAGCACGGGCCGCCAGCACGAGGCCGAGCGTCAGCCACGGCCCGCAGCGCCGGAACCGGCGCCAGACGCTCATCGACCCTCCCGCCGGCACGCCGGCATCCCGTTCTCGGTGGCCGCGCTGACCCGCGTGGCCTCGAGCGCTCCTACCCGCCTCGGCGTCCCGCGGTTGCATGGAACGCAACGGCCGCGCCAGACGGCGGCGCGGCGCGCGGGAGTCTAGAGGCTCGGAACGGGAACCAGCAACGTCGCGCGGGTCGGCGACGGCCGGGCGACAGGACGGCGCTGTGCGCTAGACGTCCTGCGGACCTGGGTCGCGGGGGTTGCGGTAGGCCTGCTCGAGCGCGTGCTGCAGCTTGTCCGACAGCGGCGATGGAAGCACGACCTTCTCGTCACAGCGATAGATCATGATCGTGCGCCGGAGCGTGTCCACCTCGACCTGGCAATGCGAGCACTCGTGGAGGTGGGAGTCCACCTGCAGAACCAGTTCGGCGCGGGCGTCCTCGTCGAGGTAGTCGGCGAGTTGGTCCAGGACCTCCTGGCAGCTGAGGCGCTTCACCGCGGACCGCCGTGCGTAGGCGCGGTCATTCGCGAAACGCAGCCGGAGACGTGTTCGGACGCACCATTCAACGCGGTCCATCCCCCGTGGGTCAGGTCAACGCCTCCAAGCGGAACCCTGTATTCGATGCAGGCGGAGGCGTGTCGTTGCTGGAGAAGTGCGTGCGCTTGGCAGGGCGGCAGGATGCCCTGCCGCGGGGCTCTTGACAAGGCTCTCGTCGGGCGTTGGTGACCCGTGCTGGGATCGAACCAGCGACACCCTGATTAAAAGTCAGGTGCTCTACCAACTGAGCTAACGGGTCTCCGGCGCCATCCGCGCGTCGTTATAGCGACTCACGGGTAGGGCGTCCAACCCGTGTCCGCTAGGCGCAGGGCGCGACCGTTGGACGTCCCGCGGGCGGTTCGGGCATGCTCGGAGCGCCTCTGGCCGCGCCCTCCAGGCGCTCCCGGTGCCGCCGCGGCACCCCTCGGGGCCGCGCGGCCCGAGACCCTGCGCATCCCCGGCGCCCGCAAGTCCGCTGGGCGCACGGCCGATGACTTGGGAGCGGTCCGAGCCCCCGCGCCAGATCCCTGACCCGAGGACCGCGAATGAGCCACCGAACGACGGCCGAGCCGCACGCCCGTTTCCCCTGGGCGGGAGCGCTGCTCGCCCTGTTCGTGTTCGCAAGTCACCTGCCGTTCGTGACCCCCGGGTTCGGGACCGACACCGATGGCTGGAAGTTCGCCTCCGCGGTCCGCGAGATGGGGGCGACGGGTCGCTATGTCGCCTCGCGGATGCCGGGATACCCGGTGATGGAGATCGTCTCGGTGCCGTTCGCACGCCTGGGGCCGTGGGCGCCGAACACGCTCTCGGCGATCGCCGCGGCCGTCTGCGCCTGGCTCGCGGCGCGGCTGTTCGCGCGGCACGGCGTGCGCGACGCGCTGCTCGCGGGCGCCGCGTTCGCGTGCCTGCCCGCGGCGTTCATCGCCGGCACGTCGAGCATGGACTACCTCTGGGCGCTGGCGTTCGCGCTCGCGGCGTGGCTCGACGCCTCGTCGGGGCGGTCGGCGCGCGCCGGGCTGTGGCTCGGGCTCGCGATCGGCACGCGGCTCACGTCGATCCTGTTCCTGCCGTCGCTGGCGCTGCTGCTCACGTGTGCGGGAAGCCGCGGCGTCGCACGGCGCGTGCTCGGCCTCGGCGGCATTGCCGCGCTCGTCGCGCTGGCGTGCTACGCACCCGTGTTCGCGACCTACCAGTGGCGGATGTTCACGTACTCCGAGATCACCGGCGGGCAGTCGTCCGCGTTGCGTTTTGCGACCGGCATGCTCAGCGGCGGCGATCCGGGCGTGGCGTGGCCGCTGATCGCCGGACAGGCCACGGTGCTGCTCGCGGGCGTCGTGGGCTGTGTCGCGGTGGGCGTGGCGCTGCTGTCGCTCGCCTGGCAGCGTCGCGGTGCGCCGCGCGCGGCGAGCGTGAATCGCGTCCCGGCATGGGCCGCGGCCGTGGTGGTGGCGCTCGAGGGCCTCGTCTACCTGAGGCTCCCGCACGACGAGGGCTACCTGCTCCCGATCGTGCCGTTCCTGATGCTGGCGCTGGCCGCCGTGGCGACCCCGGCGCGGTTCCGCGCCGTGTGCGTGGCGTTCCTGCTCTCGCCGTTCCTGTTCGGGGTCGACGTCGAGCCGCCGAAGAAGGGCCTGACGCCGGCCACGGCGAGCGCGCCGTCGTGGCGGCTGCCGGTGGCGCACGAGACCGTGGTCATCGAGCCGCTGCGCGGCCCCGTGCTTCGCGACCACGCAAAGCGCGAGCGCATGTTGCAGGTTGCCGACCAGCTCGAGCGCTGGTGGCCGCAGCGGCCGGCGCGATTCCTGATCGCGACCGGGAACCTGACACCGATGGTGTACCATTTGTTCCCCGAGCCCTCCGAGGGGGGCCACTACGCACGTTTCTACCCGCCGGCCGTGCGGGAGCAGGCGCAGCGCGACGGGATCCCGATCTACGCGCTGCCCGACGTGGCGCGCCGGATGGCCCTGAACGAGCACGTCCAGTCCATCCCGGGGCTCATCCCGCTCGCGGGCGCACAGGACACACCATGACCACGCTGCACGACCGTCGAAACCCCGCGGGCCCGAGATGGGCCTGATCACCGCGCCCGTCCGCCGGCCGGGGCCGGACATGGGCGTCCTGCGCGGCCTGGTCGATCGCATCGTCGCGTTCGTGACGATCGTGACGTCGGGCGTCATGGTCGGCACGCAGTACTGGAACCCGAACAAGCGCGTGATCCCGGTCGTGGTCGTGCTGCTCGTGTTCGGTGTCGCCTGGCGACTCAGCATGTCGGCCGCGCTCAACGTGCTCGTGTTCCTGCTCCCCTACCCCAAGGGCACGGTGTTCGGCAGCACGAACCTCGCGTTCATCCTCATGCTGTTCGTGATCTGGCTGCTGCGCATGTCGCTCAAGATGAGCCCGCCGGCGCGCTCGAGCCCGATCAACATCCCGATCTTCGGGCTCATCCTCTGGTACATCCTGTCGTTCTACAACGTCCGCAACGACTTCGCGCTCGAGCGCGCGCTGCAGAACTTCGAGTTGTTCCTGGGCTGCGTGCTCATGTACTACATGGTGATCAACAGCGTGCGCACGCAGCGCGACTTGGAGCGGCTGCACATGGCGCAGATCATCACCGCGCTGGGCGCGTTCCTGGTCACGGTCTGGGAAGCCCGCCACGCGGGCCAGGTGCTCATTCCCGGCCTGCTCGACTTCAGCGGCACCACGGGCCACGACTTCAACACGCGGGACGTGCGCGTGGGTGGCAGCTTCCGCGACTACGAGCTCCTGAGCGAGTACTGCGGCCTCTACTTCCTGCTCGGAGTGTTCCTGTGGATCCGCGCGCGCTCGAGCACGCAGCGCGCACTGTTCACGGCATTCGTGCTGTTCAACGTCTACACCATGTACACCACGGTGACGCGAGGCGTGTTCTTCGCGCTCGCGATCGTGATCCCGTTCGTCCTGTTCACGATCCGCAGGCACCTGAACCCGGTGCGGTTCATGACCGCGGTGGCGATGATCATCGTGCTGGCGCTGACCATGAACCTCTTCGTCGCGAAGTTCACGAACTCGGGCGACCTGTTCCAGCGCATGGGCGAGACGCGGGTCGTACACGGCGTCGTGCCCGAGGCGCGCGCGAAGCCGTGGCTCAATGCCTGGGAACGCGCGCTCGTGCACCCGATCCTCGGCCAGGGGCCCTACTACGACGAGCTCCCGGGATATGAGTTCTGGTGGCCGCACAACGTGTACCTGTTCGTCGCGAACATCGTCGGTTTCCCGGGCCTGATGTTCTTCCTCATGATCCTGTTCGGGCTGTGGGCGATGATGCGCCCGGTCGTGGACGACCTGCGACACGCCAGTTACGCGGACGCGTTCCTGATCGTCGGTCGAGCACAATGGCTGATGTTCTGCCTGAACGAGATCAAGATCGACTTCCTGCGCAACCAGAACTACACGTTCCAGGTCTGGCTCATGTTCTCGACCTGGACCGCGGCGTATCTCGTGAGCCGCAGCGAGGGCGTGCGCGCGGGATTCCACACCGGCGCGCCGCTGCCGGAGCCACGGTCGCGCGAAGCGGCCTGACGAGGGGCGCACGCTCGGCTCGTAATCTTTGCCGCCGCAGCGTTTTGCGGCAGTGGTTGAAGCTTGCGCCTCAACCGCACAGCGGCTTACGCGCGCGCCACCTCGGCATCGCGCGCCGCGCCGACCGAGACCAGGCGGATCGGCACGCCCACCTCGCGCTCGATCCATTCCAGGTAGTCGTGCGCCGCTCGCGGCAGGTCCCGCCACCGCCGCACCCCCGACGTGGCGCAGCGCCAGCCGGGGAACACGCGCCACACCGGCCGGCAGTGCTCGAGCTCGCGCGCGCCGGCCGGGAAGCCACGCACGGGCGCGCCGTCACGCTCGTAGCCCACGGCGACGTGCACCTCGTCGAACGCGTCGAGAACGTCCAGCTTCGTGACCACGAGCTGCGACAGGCCGTTCACGCGCGCCGCGTAGCGGAGCGCCGGAATGTCGAGCCAGCCGCAGCGCCGCGGCCGGCCGGTCGTGGCGCCGTACTCCTCACCCGCCTCGCGCAGGCGCGAGGCCAGCTCGGCCGGCATCTCGCTCGGGAACGGACCGTGGCCCACACGCGTGGTGTAGGCCTTCGTCACGCCCACCACCTCGTTCACCGCGCGTGGGCCGAGGCCGACGCCCAACGGCGCCCCCGCCGCGCTCGCGGGTGACGACGTCACGTAGGGATAGGTGCCGTGGTCCAGGTCGAGCAGCGTGCCCTGCGCGCCCTCGAGCAGCACGCGACGGCCCTGGGCGAGCGCCGCGTGCAGCTCGTCGCCGACGTCGGTGACGAGCGGCTCGAGCCATGCGGCCACGTCCTCGAGCTCGCGGTGGAGCGTCGCACCGCTCATCGCCGCGAGTTCGGCCGCGGCCTCGGGGTACTCGTGGCGCAGGCGCGCCAGGTTGCGATCGACCTGTGCGGTGAAATGCGCGGGGTCGAAAAGGTCCGTGACCCGGAGCCCGGTGCGCGCCGCCTTGTCGCGGTAGGCGAAGCCGATGCCGCGGCCGGTCGTGCCGATGGCGCTGGGACCGCGCTCGAACGACGCCTCGACGGCGCGGTGGTAGGGCAGGATCAGGTGCGCGGCGCCGCTCACGCCGAGCTGGCGCGAAGCGGGCACGCCGCGGGCCTCGAGCTTCGTCACCTCGTCGCGGAGCTTCGCGGGGTCGATGACGACGCCGTTGCCGATCAGGCAGCGCCGGCCCTCGTGCAGGATGCCGGAGGGCACGAGGTGGAGGACGAGCGTCTCGCCGCGATGGATGACGCTGTGACCGGCGTTCGGTCCACCCTGGTAGCGGGCGACGATGTCGGCGCCCTCGGCGAGCGCGTCCACGATCTTGCCCTTCCCCTCATCGCCCCACTGGGCGCCGACCACCACGGTGCACGGCACTGCCACCCCCTGCGAAAAAGACGCGGGACCGTACTCGAACGGCCATCCGAGTGTCCACCGCGGCTTCCTGCAGGGCTTCCCGATCCTTCACGGATTCCGCAGCAGGCCTGTCGGGTACTTCTGCGGTCACCTGCGGGTCACGTGGGGTGGGTGGGTACTCGCCTTCGGCTCGCACCCGCCCCTCCCCACCCACGAACTCGCGGGTCCGAACATTCGCAGCCGCCAGGGCATGGGCCAAGCGTCCCAGAACTGCGTGCGCACGGCCTGACACGCGGGCGCGACGGGACGGCTATCGCGTCGGGAGCGCGGCGAGGGCTTCCAGCAGTGCGTCCGCGGCGTCCGTGCCCGCGCGCCGCTGCGCCTCGCTCGTGGAGGCGCCGAGGTGCGGGAGCGCGAGCACGTTGTGCAGCCGCAACAGCGGATGGTCGGCGGCGGCGGGTTCGCGCTCGAACACGTCGATCGCAGCCGCACGCAACCTGCCGGTCGTCAACGCCTCGTGGAGCGCCGTCTCGTCCACCACGCCGCCGCGCGACGCGTTCACGAGCACGGCGTCGGGCTTCATGAGCGCGAACTCGCGCGCCGAGAGCGAGTGGCGCGTGCGCTCGGTGAGCGGCACGTGCAGCGTCACCACGTCCGCTTCGCGCAGCAGCGTGTCGCGGTCGGTGAGGCGCACCCAATCGAAGCCCGCCGGTGACTTCTTCACCATCTCGTCGTGGGCGAGCACCGGCATGCCGAACGCGCGCGCGCGGTGCGCCACCTCGCGGCCGATGCGGCCGAAGCCGATGACGCCCAACGCGCGCCCGAAGATCTCGCGGCCGGCGTACTTGCTCTTCTCCCAGCGTCCCGCGCGCAGGTCCGCCGCGGCGTCGGCGAGGTGGCGCTCGAGCGACAGCAGCAGGCCGAACGTGATCTCGGCCACCGAGATCGTGTTCGCGTCGGGCGTATTGCGCACCACGACGCCGCGCGCGTCCGCGGCGGCGCGGTCCACGTTGTCGAGGCCGGTGCCGGCGCGCACGACGACGCGCAGGTCGGGCGCGCCCGCGAGTACGTCCGCGGTCACCTTGGTGGCGCTGCGCACGAGCAGGCCTTGAACTCCCTTCAACGCGGTGAGCAGGTCCGGCGCGGCGAGGCCCTTGGCCTCGATCACCTCGTGGCCGGCCTCGCGGATGCGTCGCACGGCCGCAGGATCGATGCCGTCACACGCGAGAACCTTCACGCCGCTTCCCAGGCGCGCCGCGCGGCCTCGATCGCCCCCGTGGCCGACCCGCGCCCCAGCGCCCCGGTGCACTCCTCGAGCGCGCCCAGCACCACGTAGATGTCGGAGAGGTCATAGGCGCCCATATGGCCGATGCGCAGCATCTTGCCCTTGGTGTGGTCCTGGCCGCCCGCCACCGTGATGCCGTGCGTCTCGCGCAAGCGCTTGACCACCGCGCTCGCATCGACGCCAGCGGGGGGCTCGAGCGCGGTGACCGAGTTCGCCGGGCTCTTCGAGAACAGCGTCCAGCCGATCGCCTCGGCGCCGGCGCGCACCGCCGCGCCGAGCCGCGCGTGACGGGCGTGCACGTTCTGCAGGCTCTCCTCCCTCATCATCGTCAGCGCTTCGCCGACGGCGAAGACCAGGCTCACCGCGGGCGTGAACGCGCTCTCGCCGAGCGGCAGGGTCTTCCGCGCCTTGCGCAGGTCCCAGTAGAAGCGCGGCGCGCGCTCGCCCTCGATCGCGTCCAGCGCCCACGGCGCCAGGCTCACGGTGGCGATGCCGGGCGGCGACATGAGCCCCTTCTGCGAGCCGGTCACGATCACGTCCACGCCCCACTCGTCCTGCGGCAGCGGGTGCACACCCAGGCTGGTGATGGCGTCGAGCACGATGCGGCGGCCGCGCGCGCGGGTGGCCTTCGCCAGCGCCTGCGCGTCGTGGAGCGTGGCGGTGCTGGTCTCCGAGTGCGTGGTGAACACCGTGGTGATCGCGGAATCGGCGTCGAGCCGGCGCTCGACCTCGGCGACCGGCACGGCGTGGCCCCAGGGCACGTCGATCACGTCGTAGGCGATGCCGTACGCCTTGCAGATGTTCCCCCAACGCTCGCCGAACTTGCCGCCGTTCACGCACAGCGCCCGCTTGCCCGGCTCCATCAGGTTCACGACCGCGGCCTCCATCGCGCCGGAGCCCGAGGCGGCGAGCATCAGCACTTCACCCTGCGTCTGGTGCACCCACTTCAGGTCGTCGCTCACGCGCTTGTAGGTCTCGCGGAACACATCGGTGCGGTGGTGCGGCGGCACCTGCGACATCGCACGCAGGATGCGCACGGGGATCTCGACCGGGCCCGGCGTGAACAGGCGCGGGCGCGTGCTCGTGCGCGCGACGGTGAGCGGCGTCACGGTCATGGCGGGGCGACGACCTCCTTCTGCGGTCAGTGGGCGTACTGCCCGGGCGGCGGATCCGCGGGAATCGCCGGCGGGATCGGGGCCTCGGGTGCGGCGGCGACGGCGGGGAGCGCGGCCTCGACGGGGCTCGCACGCTCGAGCGCGTGCTCGAGCACCTCGTCCATGGTCTCGACGATCACGAACTCGAGGTCGGCGCGCACCTCCTCCGGCACCTCGCCCAGGTCCTTCTCGTTCCCGCGCGGCACGATCACGGTGCGCACGCCGGCGCGGCGCGCGGCCACGAGCTTCTCGGTCAGGCCGCCGATCGGGAGCACGGTGCCGCGCAGCGTGATCTCGCCGGTCATCGCCACGTCGGCGCGCGTCGGCACACCCGTGAGCGCCGAGACGAGCGCCGTGGCCATGGTGATGCCGGCCGACGGCCCGTCCTTCGGCATCGCGCCCTCGGGGATGTGCACGTGCACGTCGATGTCGCGGTGGAACCAGCGGTCGAGCCCGAGCGGGGTGGCGCGCGCGCGCGCGTACGACAGCGCCGCCTGTCCCGACTCGCGCATCACGTCGCCCAGCTTTCCGGTCAGGAGCAGCTCGCCGCGGCCTGGCAGCACGCTGACCTCGATCGTCAGCAGGTCGCCGCCGGTCTCCGTCCAGGCGAGGCCGTTGGCGACGCCGATGCGCGCGCGCCGCTCCACGGCCGAATCGGTGAAGCGCCGCACGCCCAGCCAGGCCGCGAGCTCTGCGGGGCCGACGACGGCGGTCTTCGCGAGCACGCCCTCGGCCTTCTGCCGCGCCACCTTGCGGCACAGGCCGGCGATCTCGCGCTCGAGGTTCCTGACGCCGGCCTCACGCGTCCAGCCGTGGATCAGGTCGCGCAGCGCCTCGTCGGTGATCTCCACGTCGCCGGCTTCCAGGCCCGCGGCGGCGCGCTGCTTGGGCACGAGGAACCGCTTCGCGATCTCCAGCTTCTCGGTCTCGAGGTAGCCGGGCAGGCGGATGACCTCCATGCGGTCGGCGAGCGCCGGCGGGATCGAGCCGAGCGAGTTCGCGGTGCAGATGAACATCACCTGCGACAGGTCGAAATCGACCTCGAGGTAGTGGTCGTTGAACGTGTGGTTCTGCTCGGGATCCAGCACCTCGAGCAGCGCGCTCGAGGGGTCGCCGCGCCAGTCCGCGCCCAGCTTGTCGACCTCGTCGAGCAGGAACACGGGATTGCGCGCACCGGCGCGGCGCAGGCTCTGGATGACGCGGCCGGGCATCGAGCCGATGTAGGTGCGGCGGTGGCCGCGGATCTCGGCCTCGTCGCGCACGCCGCCCAACGCGACGCGGACGAAGCGGCGGCCGATCGCGCGCGCGATCGACTTGCCGAGCGACGTCTTGCCCACGCCCGGCGGGCCGACGAAGCACAGGATGGGCGCCTTGTTCTTGCCGGTGAGCTTCAGCACCGACAGGTACTCGACCAGGCGCTCTTTGACCTTCTTCAGCCCGAAGTGGTCTTCGTCCAGCACCTGCTGCACGTTCTTGATGTCGAGGTTGTCGCGCGTGACCGTGCGCCACGGCAGCGCCGCGAGCCAGTCGATGTAGCTCCGCACCACGGTCGCCTCGGGCGACATGAAGCTCATGCGCGTCAGGCGCTCGAGCTCCTTCATCGCCTTGGCGCGCACGTCGCGCGGCATCTTGGCCTTGCGGATCGCGTCCTGGAGATCTTCGAGCTCGCTCGCGAACTCGTTCTGGTGGCCCAGCTCCTTGCGGATCGCCTTCAGCTGCTCGTTGAGATAGAACTCCTTCTGGTTCTTGTGCACCTGCGAGCGCACCTGGCCCTCGATCTTGCGCTCGAGGCGCACGATCTCGAGCTCGCCGGAGAGCGTCTCGGCGAGCTGGCGGAGCCGCGCCGCGGCGTCCGCGGCCTCGAGCAGCGCCTGCTTGACCGGCACCTTCACGAGCAGGTGCGCCGCCATCGTGTGCGAAAGCTGCACCGGGTCCGTCACCGCCTGCGTCGAGGCCACGACCTCGTCGGGGATGCGGCGGTTCAGGTGCACGTAGTCCTGGAACAGCTGCAGCGCGTGCCGGGTCATCGCCTCGTGCTCGGGACCCTTCGCCTCGGGGTCGGGCGTGAGCGCCACCTGCACGGTGTAGAACTCGTTCGACCACTGGAACCGGCGCGCCTCGGCGCGCACGAGCCCCTCGACCAGCACGCGCAGCGTGCCGTCCGGGAGCCGGAACAGCTGCAGCACGCGCACGATCGTGCCGGTGCGGTGGAGCTCGTCGTGCTGCGGGTCCGCGACCTCGCTGCGCTTCTGCGCGGTCACGAACAGCAACCGGTCGCGCGCCATGGCCTTCTCGATCGCGTTGACGCTCGGCGGCCGGCCGACGAGCAGCGAGATCGACATGTACGGGAACACGACCACGTCCCTGAGCGGCAGCAGCGGCAGCCGGTCGGGGATGCGCAGCAGTTCGCCGCCGCGCCGGAACTCGAGCGTCTCGCCGGCGACCCGGGAGGCAGAGGCCGGGGCCAGCGCGCCCGGTCGGCGCGAGCGCGCCGGCGGAGCCGCGCCCTCGGGCGGGCGCTTCGCGGTCGTCCGGCGGCGGGGCGCGGACGGCTTCGGACGGGACTTCGGTGGCAACTGAGAGGACTCCTGCCGGCCTGGCCTGGACGCAAATGTTGACGGGCGGCGCCGGGAGGCGCCGCCCGTGTGCGGATCATGCCCGCAGGCGTGAGCCGAGCCGGATCAGGCTTCCTTGCGCCGCTTCTCGCGCTCGCCGCGGAACGTCAGGAGCGGCGCTGCGCTGTTCTGGATGCACTCCTTCGAGATCGTGCAGCCGATCACGTCGGACCGCGAAGGGATGTCGTACATCACCTCCAGCATGGCCTCTTCGATCACCGCGCGCAAGCCGCGCGCGCCGGTGCCGCGCTGGATCGCGAGCTGCGCGATGGCGCGCAGCGCGTCTTCGGTGAAGTCGAGCTTCACGCCCTCCATCTCCATGAACCGCCCGTACTGCTTCGTGATCGCGTTCTTGGGCTCGGTGAGGATGCGGATGAGCGAGCTCTCGTCGAGCGAGTCGAGCGTGCCCACCACGGGCAGGCGGCCGACCAGCTCGGGGATCAGGCCGTAACGCAGCAGGTCGTCGGGCTCGACGAGCGCCATCAGCTCGCCGGCGTTCCGCTCCTTGCGCGTCTTCACGTCGGCGCCAAAGCCCAGCACCTTCTGGCCGACGCGCTTCTCGATGACCTTGTCCAGGCCCTCGAACGCGCCGCCGCAGATGAACAGGATGTCCTTCGTGTTCACCTCGATGTACTTCTGCTGCGGGTGCTTGCGGCCGCCCTGCGGCGGCACGTTCGCGACCGTGCCCTCGAGGATCTTCAGCAGCGCCTGCTGCACGCCCTCGCCGGAGACGTCGCGGGTGATGCTCGGGTTCTCACTCTTCCGCGAGATCTTGTCGATCTCGTCGATGTACACGATCCCGTGCTCGGCGTTCACCAAGTTGAAGTCCGCCGACTGCAGCAGCCGCACGAGGATGTTCTCGACGTCCTCGCCGACGTAGCCGGCCTCGGTGAGGCTGGTGGCGTCCACGATCGCGAACGGCACCTTGAGGAACTTCGCGAGCGTGCGCGCGAGCAGCGTCTTGCCCGTGCCGGTCGGCCCGATCAGCAGGATGTTCGACTTCTCGAGCTCGATCTCCCCGGCGGTCGGAGGCGAGTAGATGCGCTTGTAGTGGTTGTAGACGGCCACGGCGAGCGTCTTCTTCGCGCGATGCTGGCCGACGACGTAGTCATCGAGGATGCGCTTGATCTCGGACGGCTTGGGCAGCTGGCCGTTGGCCGACGGCGTCTCGCGCTCGCTCTCCCCCTCGAGGATGTCGTTGCAAAGCTTCACGCACTCGCTGCAGATGTACACCGACGGTCCGGAGACGAGCCGGGCGACCTCGTCCTGGCCTCGCCCGCAGAACGAGCAGCGGATCGGGTGCGGCGTCGCGATGCGCTTCTTCATGAGAGTTGGGTGTCCTCGACTCCGGGAAAGAGCTCGCGGCCCCGGATCCCCGGGACCGCCTCGATCAACGTCGCTTCTCGATGATCTCGTCCACCAGACCGTACCCCTTCGCTTCCTCGGCCGTCATCCAGTGATTGCGATCGGTGTCCTTGGCGATCTGGTCGATCGACTTGCCAGTGTGCTTGGCGAGGATCTGGTTCAGTTGGTCGCGGGTCTTGAGCATCTCCTTGGTCGCGATCTCCACGTCGGTGGCCTGGCCAGAAGCGCCGCCCAGGACCTGGTGGATCATGACCTTCGCGTTCGGCAGGCAGTAGCGCTTGCCGGTGGCGCCCGCGGTCAGCAGCACTGCGCCCATGCTCGCGGCCAGCCCCATGCACAACGTCGAGACCGGGCACTTCACGAACTGCATCGTGTCGTAGATGGCCAGGCCGGCCGAGACCACGCCGCCCGGGCTCTGGATGTACAGGTTGATGTCGCGATCCGGGTCCTCGCCCTCGAGGAAGATCATCTGGGCGATGACCAGGTTCGCGATGTAGTCGTCGATCGGCGTCCCGATGAAGATGATGCGGTCCTTGAGCAAACGCGAATAGATGTCGTACGCGCGCTCGCCACGACCGGTCTGCTCCACCACGAACGGAACGGAGGCCATCGGAGTCCTTTCTGGTTCAGTCGCTCGGGTCATCGGCAGTTCGACCCCTGTTCTTGTGTTGGGAATCGCATGTCGTCCTTTGGGCCCGTTCACGCAGTGCCAGACGCGGGGCCCGCGGGGCCGGTCCCCGCAAGCTGCCCGGCCTCGTCCCTGATCTGAGAGGCCCCGATCACCATCTCCAACGCCTTCCGTTCCAGGATCGACTCCGCCAGCGACCGGCGCCGCTCCGCCGAGGCGTAGTGCTGGCGGACGCGGGCCGCGTTCTTCGGCTCCGCATCGACGAGTCGCTGGATCTGCTCGGCCACTTCCTCCGCCGTGACGTCAATCGACTCCTGCTTCGCCAGCGCGCTCAACAGCAGCTCGCGCCGGAGCGATCGCTCGACACCCGGACGGTAGTGGTCTTCCAGCTGCTTGTGGAGGTCCGCGGAGATCTCGCGGTGCCCGACCTGCTCGTGGACCACCTGCTCCAGCATGTAGCTCACCAGCCTCGGCGACAAGTCAACAGGGTGTCGGCGCACCAGCTCGTCGATCGCCTGCGCCTCCATCTCGCGCCGCACGCGCTGCGCGTCCTCGCCCTCGAGGTTTCGCCGCACGCGCTCGCGCAGCAGCGCCAGCGTCTCGAGCCCGAACAGCTCGCGTGCGAACGTATCGTCCAGCTCGCGAAGCTTCTTCTCCTGGACGGCACGGATCTGGACGACGTAACGGACCTGCTGGCCGGCAAGCTCCTGCTGGCGATAGTCGTCGGGGTAGTGAACGGCGAGCGTGCGCTCCTGACCGGCCTCGGCGCCGGCGAGCCCGGCCTCGAGGTCGGGCAGCAGCTCGGGGGCGCCGAGCTGGATGCGCGTGCCTTTCGCACGGGTGCCGCTCAGCCGCCGGCCGTTCACGTCCAGACGCTGCGTATCGAGCAGCACGATGTCGCCCGCGCCCGCCGGCCGGCGCACGTCGGCGAACACGGCCGACTCCTGGCGCAGCTGGTCGATCATGGCGTCCACCGCCGCCTCGGTCACCGGTTGGCTGCGGCGTGTGAGCGCGAAGCCCTTCCAGTCCTTCACCTGGACCTGCGGAGCCACGTCGACGATGGCCTCGAACGACAGCGGCTGCCCCGGCGTGAAGCGCAGGTTCTGCACGCTCGGCGGCACCACGGCGCGCAGTTCGGCGTCATGGATGGCCGCCTGCGCGGCCTCGGGGATGAAGCGCTCGAGGAAATCGCGTTCGATCTCGGCGGCGTAGTCCTGGCGGACGCGGTCGAGCGGCACCTTGCCCTTGCGGAACCCGGGCATCGAGACGGCCTGCTGGAACCGCCTCGCCACGGCGAGCAG
>DATNFC010000211.1:0-5766 GCA_035606545.1 Candidatus Methylomirabilota bacterium | reverse complement strand
CACCATTGCCGTCCAGATCGAACGCCGCCGCCTCGCTCCAGTAGTTCCCGTGCGTGCCGTCGTCGAAGCGGTTGTCGGTGCGGCGCATGTCCAGCGCCACCGGGTAGTCGTTGTTGATGAAATCGTTCCCGGTGAACACGTTCCCCGCGGAGGAGGAGAACAGCAGGATCCCCCAGCCGTTGTCCTGCACCAGGTTGCCCTCGAGGTGGTTGCGGTTCGAGCCATCCATGAAGATCGCGATCGTGTTGTCGACGAGGTGGTTCGCCTCGAACCGGCCGTCGCTGCAGTCGCGCAGCAGCAGGCCGTACGTGCGCGGTCCGCGATTGCGCACGATGCGGTTGCGCGCGATCTCGACGTGGTTCGTGAACATGAGCGCGCAGCCCGCCACGTCGCGCGTCACCTCGTTCTCGACGAACCGGTTCTCCTGGCAGTACATGGTGTGGAGCCCGTAGCGGCCGTTGTCGTGGAGCCGGTTGCCCACGGCGTCCATGCGCGTGACGAACGACAGGTAGACGGCGTCCACGAAGCGCGAGACGTCGTTGTCGTGGACCGAGACGTCGGAGCAGTACCAGAGATGGAGGCCGTTCCCCTCGCCCGACTCGTCGAGCGGGCGGACACGCCCGGTGAGCGTGCAGTGGGCGATCGTCAGCTGGTCCGCGCGCTCCGCGTAGACGCCGTAGAGCACGTCCTCCAGTTGTACGGCGCGCATCTCCACGCCGCCGGCGCGGATGACGTGGATGCCGCTGTCGATGTCGATCACCCGCGTGCCGCTCGCGCGCACGGTCAGCTCCTCGATGCGCGTGCCCGAGGCGCCGACCTCGATCACCGAGCCGCGACCGCCGCCGTCCACGACCGCGCCCGGCTGGCCCCGGAGCACGATGGCGTGCGCGATGCGCAGCGGGCCGCGATGCACGCCCGCGCCGAGCACGATCGTGTCGCCGTTCTGCGCCTGCGCGATCGCGAGGGCGGCCGCGGTCGCGGTGTCGCCCGGCGCCGGCGCCAGCACGTGAGACGTGCGTGCGTGCGCGGGAAGCGCGAGAACGGCGGCGAGCGCCGCGGCCACGGCGACAGGGGTGCGCACGGGGTCAGGCCTTCGCGGCTCCGGTGACCGCTGCACCCGCGGCCGCGCGCCGGCGGCCGTAACGTTCGGCGAGCAGCGCGATCGGCCCCAGCGCCCACGCGATGCCCAGCAGCCACGTGCCGAGGCCCGGGTAGCTCCACACCTTGAAGTTCGCCATCTTCGCGAAGCCGATCACCGGTGGCGTGAACACTTGCAGCTTGATCGCCGCGCGCGGGTTCAAGTCGTGGCCGTAGCGGTAGAGCCAGAGGACGTAGTCGCGGAACATGTACACGGCGAACCCGGTGAACGCGAGCCAGCCGACCAGCGCCAGCCAGCGGCGACCGGTGAGTCCCGCGAGCAGCGCCAGCACGCCGAACAGGGTGAGGAGCTGCGGCATGTACGAGAACTCCTTGAAGTCGGTCGCCGTGATCGCGTGCATGCCGACGTAATGGTTGAGCGTGTTGATCTTGTCCACGTCTCCGCGGATGGTGTTCGTATAGATGTGCAGGTTCAGCCCCTCCGGGTACTGCGGCGCACGCAGGTGCATGTGCCAGATGGGAAACACCGGCAGGAAGAACACCGGCAGCAGCACCACCGCGGCGAACAGGATCAGTCCGCGCTCGGTGGGCCTGAACTTGCCTGAAAGGTAGCTCATCGGTCTCTCCAACCTGGGGCGGGCCGGCGGCTCCCGGCCCGCCCCTGTGGGTCAGCGCCCGCTCACCGCGCGGCGAGCAGGGCGTTGATCTCGGCGATCGTCTTCGCGTCGGGACGCTGGACAGCCGCCTGCGGGGTGCCCCGCGGCCTCACCTCGAGATAGCCCTGCATCTCCTGGTGCAGCGCGCTGCAGAAGTTCGAGCAATAGAACGGGCGGATGCCGGTCTTGTCGGCCGTCCAGTGGATCGTCTTCGTCTCGCCGGGCTCGATCTGCATGTTCTTGCTCGACCACAGGATGCCGAAGCCGTGCGCGATGTCGTCGTCCTGCTCCAGGTTCGTCCAGTGGAAGTAGACCTCGTCGCCTTCGTTCACCTTGATGACATCCGGCGTGAAGTGCGTCCGCACCACGAGCCCGTACACGTCGACGCGGTTGCCCTTGCGCTCCACGCGGGCGTCCTCGGCGCGCTTGATGACGCCCGGCTTGTCGTTCTCGGCGAGCGGGTAGACGGTGATCGGGTGGAGCTTCTCGGCCTTGATCATCTGCGCGTAGTGCGGCTCGAGATAGGTCGGGAAGTCGTAGAGCAGTTCCATCTTCGGCCCGCGCAGGTCGATCAGCTGCGCCGCTTCCGGGTGCGTAGGTCCCACGTTCAAGTAGCGGTCCTTCGATAGCTTGTCGAGCGCCACGACGTAGTCGCCCGTCGGATGCCGCGTGTCACCCTCGGACGCCATCAGGTGGCCGATCGAGTAGTAGACGTCGATCTTGTCCTCGACGTTCCACGGCGGGCCGACCTTCCACTTGGCGATCTGCGAGTCGAGGAACAGCGACGTGTAGCCGTTGCCCTTGTTGTCGAACTGCGTGTGCAGCGGGCCCAGGCCCACCGGCACCTTGGCCTCGAGGCAGTCCTCGAACTTGAGCGTCGGCACGCCCATCTTCTCGCCCTCGAACTTCGCGGCGTCGATCGCCGCCTTGATCTTGGCGAAGCTGTAGACGCTCACCTCGGCCTGGAGCTTGCCGGAGCAGCAGACGTACTGGCCGCTCGGGTCCACGTCGACGCCATGCGGGCTCTTGGGCACCGGGATCAGGTAGGCGATGCCCGTCACCTTCGCCGGGTCGAGCACGGGAGCGCCGTTGATCATCGTGGCCTTGCCCTCGTCCACGGCCTTCTGCGCCGCGCGCCAGTCCACCGCGGCGAAGTAGTCCATCTCGTTCTGCGACGCCTTGATCTCCAGCGAGTCGTACGCCATCTCGCTGTTGTAGCAGGTGAAGAACTGCCAGCCGAGGCTCGGGCCCTTGCCGGCGTCGGAGAGGTCCCAGTCGAACGGCGGCATCATGATCTCGAAGCCCAGCGACATCGTGCCGGTCTTGGGATCGACTTTCACTCCCGCGACGATGCCACGGAAGTCCTTCGCGTAATCCTCCACCTTCACGTCGCGGTTCGGCACCGGCACCGAGAAGCGTGACGCTGCGAACACGTACTCCGTGTTCGGCGTCGGGAACGGGCATGCGTGCGCCGCGGAGATGTTCGGGATCGGCCCGAAGATCTGCTTGGTCTTGAAGTCTTTCAGGTCGATGCGGGCGATGCGGGCGTTCGGCATGTCGTTGATGAACAGCCAGCGTCCGTCGTAGTCGCCGTCCGTCTCGGAGAGGCCCGGGTGATGCGCGTCGCCCCAGGTGAAGCCCCCGAGCATCGCCTTGCTCTCCTCGTCGTTGCCGTAGCCCACTGCCGGTTCCGGCGTGAATACCGGGATCGTGGTGATGTGCCGGCACGACGGCATGCCGTAGACGTAGATGTTTCCATGGTGGCCGCCGGAGAGGAACGCGTAGTAGGCGTCCTTCTCACCCGGCTTCACGTACACCTTCTGTGCGGCGGAACCCGCCGCACCGCCGCCCTGCGACGCCACGCAGCCGGCGGCAAGAGCCCCGAGCGTGGCGACGAGCACGACCGCGAACCCCAACTTCGACCCGCGTTTCATTTCCCTGCCTCCTTCCCGTGGGCTTCCCCGGCCTCGTGGTCTTTGTGCCTGAAGTACGCGATGACGTCGCGCGCCTGCTCCGGGGTGAGCCCCTGGTTCGGCATCTGCAGCATGAACTTCGCGAACAGCTCGTGGGAGATGGGATCCGTCTTCACCATCACGTCGGGGTGGAGGATCTGGTTCTCGATCCACACCGCCGTGCGCCGCTGCGTGACGCCAGCGAGATCCGGACCCGTGACCTTCTTTCCGAACGCGTGACAGGCGGAGCAGCCCTTGTCCTTGAACAGCTTCTCGCCGCGCTCCGCCGCGGCCTCGTCCTTGGGCGCCTCGAACGCACGCGGGCCGGCGTCGTACTGCGACACGGCGGCCAGCTTCATCTCGGCGGGCGCGCTCGCGCTCGCCGAACCGCCACCCGTGGCCGGCGTGTCGTTCGTGGCGGCCTTGTTCCCGCCGCATCCGGCGGTCATGCACAGGAGCGCCGCGAGCGCGGCGAATCCAAAGCGCGTTCTCATGATCTCGAGCTGCCTTTCCGACGCCCGTTCCGGGCGCCACGGCTCTGTTGCGGGAAGCAGGCCTCGAGCCGTTCCACGAGGTCCCGCACCTCGTGCGGGCGGAGCACGCGCTCCGCCAGGTCGAAGACCGAATGTTCCTCTTTGAGGATGTGGATCCGGAGCAGGTGAACGAAGTCCCACGTCTGCACCTGGAGCTGCTCGTCGCGCGGCGCGCCGGGCGCGAGCGCGAACGCGTCCGCGAGCGCCGCCAGCATGAGGCGCAGCTCGCGGTGCTCGAGCCGGAGCGGCGCGAGCGTCGCGCGCGACTCGGGGAACGCGTCGGCGAGCGCCGGGTAGAGCACCGTGTCCTCGGCGGTCATGTGCGTGGCGAACTGGCGCGCGAGCAGCGCGAGCATGTCGCGCAGCTCAGGGTCGCGCGGCGCACGCCGGCGTGAGCCCGACGCGCTCTGTTCGAGCGTGTCGAGCTGCGCGAGGACGCGGCGATGGTCGCGGCGGAAGCGCGCGAACGGCCCGTGGTCATTGGAGGTACGTGCGGGTGTGCTCATCACACCGAAAGCATCGGTGGTGGCGGCCGCGCGGCATATGACGGCCGTCACATCGGCGTGAGATTCCGTTCCGACCGCGCTATCTGCTTGGGAGTGTGGTGCTTCCGGTGGTTTCCAGCGTAGGATGGAAGCCCCGGGGCGCGCTCCCCATGCACGCCCCATCACACGCAGCCAGCGCCGCCCACATTGAAGAGGAGCACTCATGCCTCAGGTGTCCCTGATCGACCTCGAGCGCGACGGCGCCGTGGCGCGCGTGTGGCTCAACCGCCCCGAGGCGCACAACGCGCTCGCCGTCGAGCTGGGCGCGGCGCTGGTCGACACGCTGCACACGCTGAAGGAGGACGCGACCTGCCGGGTCGTCGTGTTCGGCGGACGCGGGCCGTCGTTTTGCGCGGGCGCGGACATCGCGGTGATGAAGGCGTCGGCGAACGCCTCGTACCACGACAACCTGAACGAGGCGAGACGCCTCGCCGCGATGTTCGCCGCGCTCGCCGACTTTCCGAAGCCCGTGGTCGCTCGCGTGCACGGCGCCGTCTACGGCGGCGGGGTCGGCTTCTGCTGCGCGTGCGACATCGTGGTCGCGAGCGACGACGCGAAGTTCGGGCTCACCGAGGTGCGGCTGGGCATCCTGCCCGCCGTGATCAGCCCGTACGTGATCCGCCGGCTCGGCGACCGCAACGCGCGCGAGCTGATGCTCACGGGCGAGCGCTTCGATGCGGCCACGGCGCAGCGCTACGGCATCGTGAACCACGTCGTCTCCGCGACCGAGCTGGACGCAAAGGTGGCCGAGCGCGTGGGTGAGCTGCTGAAGGGCGCGCCGCACGCGCAGGGGCGGGTGAAGGAGCTGCTCGTGCGCTGGACGGACGTGGGCTTCGAGGAGTACCGCCGCTCGGTGCCGGAGACGCTCGCGCACGTGCGCAGCGGCGACGAGGCGAAGGACGGGCTCGCGGCGTTCTTCGAGAAGCGCAAGCCGGGGTGGGTCGAGTAAGCTCGGTGCCCATGTTCAAGAAAGTGCTGATCG
>DATNFC010000210.1:0-9826 GCA_035606545.1 Candidatus Methylomirabilota bacterium | reverse complement strand
ACGGGCCGGCCCTACAGCGCGCGCTACGTGGGCTCGCTGGTCGCCGACTTCCACCGCAACCTGCTCTACGGCGGCATCTACATCTACCCCGGCGACATCAAGAACCCGAACGGCAAGCTGCGCCTGCTCTACGAAGCGGCGCCGCTCGCGTTCGTGGCCGAGCAGGCCGGCGGCGCGGCGAGCAACGGCAAGCAGCGCATCATGGAGATCGCTCCGAGCGCGCTACACCAGAGGACGCCGCTGTTCCTGGGCAGCTCGATCGATGTGACCGAGGCCGAGACCTTCGTCCAGGAGAAGCACTCGCACGTGACGAGCGAACGAAGAGTGCGCTGAGTTCAGCAGCGGCCGCCAGCAGCCAGCGGCCCGACAACGTCCCCGGTAGCGGTGCGCTCAGCGGTAGTGGAGCTTCAGCCTGCCCCACGTCGCCTGACGAGTGGGAGTCGGGAGTTGCGGGGCCGGCAGTAGAGGGACGAACACATTGCCGGCGAGCGGGCTGGTCTTCGCGCACAAGTGCGTGAAGTGCGCGGGCGAGTAGGTGATCCCGACGTAGGTGAGCGTCGTGAAGATCAGGTAGTCCTGGCCGACCTCGAACGGGTAGCCGCAGGTGGCCTCATCCAGGTTCGTGTACACGACCTGCGGGTCGCCGAGCGGACCCTTCCAACGTTCGAGCGGCTGGATGATGACCGCGAGCGGTGGCGCATTGACCTCGACACTGGGCTGAACCGCGAGTACCCGACCCGAGAACACGGTCCAGGCGTAACCGAACTCCTCCTCGAGCGTGAGCTCGTTCGTACAGCTGCACGCCGAGGCCGCACCGGGCGCCAGCGCGGCGACGAGGACGAGCGTGACGGTGATCCTGCGCGCGATGTCGAGCATGGCGCCTCCCGTGGACCGGTGTGGATCGGAGCAGCGCCGGGGCCGCCCCCACGCAGGCTACCATCCGACTCGCCGCACCCGGGAGCAGGAATCGCGGCCGGCGCGCGCCGAGCCGCGGGTGACCGCTTCGTGACACCCCGGGCCTGCCGCGTGCCGAATACTCTCGGCATGATGCAGACCGGCTCGGCGAGGTGGCGTCGGTTGGGCTCGGCCGTGATCCCGGTGGCGTTCGCCGCCGCGCTGCCGCTCGTCCAGTGGTGCACGCTTTGCATTGAAGCCGGGGCCGGGGAGCGCCAGGACGCCACGGCGGCCGCGGCCGCATTGGACAGGGCGCTCGTTGCTTGCGCGGGTGGTCGCGAGAGCTGTGCCGAACGCGGCGCCAGGGAAGGCCAGTGCCCGTTCGAACGTCCGGCTGGCCGCACGTTCTGCGTCGGCCCCGCCATGGGTGGGCCTGGCGTCCGCCCGCACGCCTCCCAGGCGCCCGCGCCGAGCCTGGAGACCGCGTTCCTCGTCCCGGAGCAGCCCGCGCCGGAGCCGGAGTCTGAGCCATGGCTCCCAGATCGGCTCGCGGAAGCGCGCCCGCCGACCCGGTCCTGGGCACAACGCCCGCCCGTCCGCGGACCTCCTGTCGACTGAGACGTGAGAGTTCCCGCCGCGGGATCCCCCCGTGGCCGGATCCCATCGCACTCGTACAGGAGGAATCCATGAAGCGCATCCTCTCGGTGCTGACGCTCGCCGCCGCGCTGGCGGTGATCGGCGGCACGGTCGCCGCGACACGGTTGCACGCGGCGAAGCAACACGTGTCGGCGCAGCCGGCGTCCGCGTCGGTCTGCGCGGATGCCGCGCACTGCCCTGCCGGCTCGTGCCCCGTGGGCTCGAAGTCGGCGGCGGTCGCCTCGGCACCCGAGGACGAGAACGGCGCGACCTCGAACCCCGCGTCGTGCTCGAGCCCGGCGTCGTGTCCGCGAAGCTGCGAGGCTTCGACGGCCACGGTGGCCACGAAGCAGTAGCGGTTGAAACGAGATGGCGCGGAGGCGAGAGCCTCCGCGCCGTTTCTTCACGCGCCGGAACGCTCGAAGCTCACCGGCTCCGTGGCCACAGGCTCGCGACGCGCCAGCGGATCTCGTCGCGCACATCGCGGAACGCGCCGAGTTGCTTGCTCCCCTGGACAGCGCTCGGATCGGGCAATGGCCAGTGCACGCGGCGCACGTTGCCGGGAAGCGCGGGACAGGTCTCCGCGGCCTCGCCGCACAGCGTCACCACCGTGTCGCACTCGGCCCACGGCACCTCGCGCAGGTGTTTCGAGCGCTGCTCGACGAGGTCGATCCCGGCTTCCTTCATGACCTCGACCGCGCGCGGGTGAACGCCGGTGGGCTCGGTCCCCGCGCTCATCACGGTCACGCCGCCCGGCGCCAGCGCCCGGGCGAACGCCTCCGCCATCTGGCTGCGGGACGAGTTGTGCACGCACAGGAACAGCACCCGCATCGGCGGCCGGGTCATGAACGCCGAGGGTCTCGGCGCGTCGGCCGGAGGCACCATCAGCGCGAGGACAACAGGCTCTTGTACACCCGTGCGGCCGCGGCGCCGCCTGCCAGGGGCGCCAGCCAGTAGAGCCAATGGTCGGTCCACACGCCCGAGGCACACGCCGCGCCGAACGCGCGCGCCGGGTTCATCGCGGCGCCGGTGAGCGGGCCGCCGAACAGGATGTCCATGCACACGGCGAGCCCGATGCCGAAGCCACCGACCCTGCGGCCGCGCTCGTCCACCGCCGTGCCCCACACCGCCGTGACGAGGAAGAACGTCATCACGAACTCGAGCAGGAACCCCTGGCCCACGGAGACGCCCGCGGCCAGCATCGGCACGCCGAAGTGGACGGCCGCGCCGGGCTCGCCGGGCACCACGGCGCGCAGCAGGAAGCTCGCGGCGATCGCCCCCACCAGCTGCGACACCCAGTAGGTGATCGCGGACGTGAGCGAGATGTGACGCGTGATCCAGAAGCCGAACGTCACCGCGGGATTGAAATGCGCTCCGGACCACTGGCCGAGCGCGGAGATCATCACCGCGAGCGCCAAACCGTGCGCGATCGCGACCACGAGCAGGTTGTTCGTGCCCGCGGCCTGCTGCATCACGATCGCGCCCTGGCCGGCGAAGCACAGCGTGAACGTGCCGAGGAACTCGGCCCAATACGATTTCGGTCCCTGGTCCATGCGACCTCCGGTGCGCTCGTGACGTCCGAGTCGCGCGGGAGGCTAGCGGCGGAGCGCGGCGAGCGTCAACGCCGTGGAGATCGCATGGGCCCGGGGGCGTTGGCCGGACTGGTATCGTGTTTCGAACCGCGGGCCGATCGGCAGCCGTTCCCCATGGGGGATGCATGTCAGGCGAGGAGCACGGCGAGGCCAGGCAGTACTCGTTCAAATCGAACCAGATCGGCAGCTCGTGGGGAAAGGTCGTCCACGTGCGGCTGGAAACGGACGAGCTGGTGGTTCAATTCCCGGATCGGGTCGAGGAGCATCTGCCGCTGACGAGCATCCGGGGGTTAAGGTTGCGGCGACCGACCGGGAGATGGGGCCGGCGCTTCTCGACCCGGCTCGAGCTCGAAGACGGGCGCAAATACTGGCTCGAGAGCCCGCCGTGCAACGGGTTCAGCGCGTTCATCTCGCGCTGGTGGGATCCGACCGGTACCTATGCGCCGTTCGTCAGGACCCTCCACCAGGCCCTGCTCCCCTACCAGTCGCAGATCGCGTTCGCGGCCATCGGCGTCCCCAGACGGTTCGAAGCGCCCGTTTCGCTCGCGATCCTGGGCGTGGTGGCGTTCTTCTTCTGGTCGTGGCAGCAGCGCCTCCCCAACCAACCGTTCGCGATCGCCTTCATCGCACTGGTCATTGTTGGATCGGCGTTGGACTTCTGGACGGCGGCATACGAACCCTCCGCCATTCCGGCGGGATTCCTGCCGAACTAGACCAGGCGCCCCTGTCGCCGCAGCAGCTCCTCCATCAGCTTCGCGTTCCGCGCCGCCTGGCCCGCGTGGCAGTTGTTGAAGAAGAGATACGTCTGCTTGGCCTGCTTCGCCAGCTCGTTGATCCTCGCCACCCACTCCATCAGCTCGCGCTCGGAGTAGTTGTAATCGTAGCGGAGTTGGTCGCCTCGCCCGCGCGCGGGCGCCGCCGCTGCATCGCGGACCATGCCGGGGCCGGCCGCAGCGCGGCTCGAACTCCCCCACCAGTGCGTCGCGTTCCGGCCGTGGAAGCGCACGTAGCCCACGCCGTTCGTGACGTGCGTCAGCGGCGGCACGAGGCCCGGGAGCGCCGGCTCGTCAACGACGCAATAGCCGAGCGAGCGCTCGGCGAGCCACGCGGCGAGCTTCGGGTGCATCCACGAGTCGTGGCGGAACTCCACCCACAGCGGCTCGTCGGGCAGCAGTGAGCGCAGGCGCTCCAGGTGCGCCTTCGCGCGCTCGTCGCGGCGGAATGCCCACGGGAACTGCGCCAGCAGCCCGTGGTACTTGCCCGCGGCCTTCAAGGGTGCCAAGACGTCGAGAAACTTCGCGTACAGCGCGGGGTCCGCCGAGTATTCGTGCGTCATCGCCTGGTTCAACTTGACGATGAAGCGGAAGCCGTCCGGCGTCTTCCGCTCCATGTTCGCGAGGACGCGCGGCTCGGGGATGCCGTAGTACGTGGAGTTCACCTCGACGCAGTTGAAGTGCGCCGAGTAATAGCCGAGGAAGTCGCCGCTCTTCGTGCCCGGCGGGTAGAACGGGCCCACCCAGTCGGCGAACGAGTAGCCCGACGTGCCGATGAAGATCTCGGGGGCGGTGGTCATCATTCGTCCCGAGGCAGCCGGGGTTTCACCTGCGTGGGATCGGGAGCCGAAGGATCCGCGCCTTCGCCGTAACCCTGTTTCGAGCGGCGGCCCCCGGCGGTCCGCCCGCTCACCGCGCCGAAGGGCACGTGACCGAGCGTCCGCCGGTGCGCGAGCGAGCCCGCGGGCACGACCGAGGCCTCGCCGAGTTTGTCGCGCACCTTGTCGAGCGCGTCCTGGAGCGCCTTCGAGCGCTCACGCTCGGCGAACATCTCCATCTGCGCCTCGCTCGCGTGCTCGAGCGCCGAGACCGACACGCCGAGCAGCCGCACCGGCTCGCCTTGCCAGTTCTCGCGCCACAGCACGCGTGCGACCTCGAAGATGCCACCGTGGTCATCGATCGCCACGCCGATCGCGCGCTGGCGGGTGATGGTCCTGAACCGGAAGTCGCGCAGCTTCACCGTGACCGTGCGCCCTTTGAAGCCGTCGGTCCGCAACCGCCGCGCCACCTGGTCGGAGAGCCTGAGCAGCGTGCCCTCGAGGAACTCGGGGTCGCGACAATCCTCCGGCAGCGTCACCTCGTGACCCATCGACTTGGGGTCGACGCCCTCGTGGTACGGGATCACCGCGGTGCGGTCGCGGCCCCAGGCGGCCTCGATCAGGTGCTCGCCCACGACGCCGAAGCGCTGCTCCAACACCGGGCGAGGCGCGTGCGCGAGGTGGCCCACGGTGGCGATCCCGAGCGCTTTCAGGTGCTCACTCATCTTCTCGCCCACGCCCCAGAGCGCCTGCACGTCCTGCGGCCAGAACACGCCGCGGAACTTCTCCTCGTCCAGCGCCGTGATGCCGCGCGGCTTCTGCACGCCGCTCGCCATCTTCGCGATCAGCTTGTTCGTGCCCACGCCGATCGAGGCGCCGAGGCCGTGCGTGTCCCAGATCCGCTGCTGCAGCTCGCGCGCGATCTCGCTCGCCGACTCGAGCGTCTGGCCACGGCCGGGCAGCCGCTTCAGGTCCAGGAACGCCTCGTCGACGCTGAACGGCTCCACGTCGGGCGTGATCTCGAGGAACATCTCCAGCAGCTCGAGCGACTTCTCCACGTACTTCCGCGGATTGCCCTCGACGTACTCGGCGTTCGGGCACAGCCGCTTCGCCTCGGCGAGCGGCATCCCCGCGCGCACGCCGAACGGCCGCGCTTCGTACGATGCCGCGGTGACCACGCCGCGCCGGCTCGGGTCGCCGCACACGATCACCGCCTTGCCACGCAGGTGCGGGTGGTGCGCCTGCTCGACCGAGGCGAAGAATGCATCCATGTCGACGAGCAGGATCATCGCGAATGCCTCAGGCGGGCCCGGTCCACGCCCGGCTCAGGACCCACGATGGCCCGCGAGCGTCGTAGCAGAGCTCGTAGCTGTCATCCTTCGCACCCTGGACCGCGAAGTAGCGTAAGACCGCCTGGCCCTCGCGCCTGGCCCACTGCCCGGTCACGCGGCGGACGCGCACCACCCGCCCCTGCCAGCGGAACCGGATCGGACGCATCGAGCCATCCACGAACGCGGTCAGCACGTCCACGGGATCGTTGTGGGATTCGAACATGGTCGTGGCTCATGGGCTGGCACCGGGCCAAACGCTACTGCACAAATGGGCAGTAGGGCAAGTGTCGCGATGGCGCATCGATAGCCAACAGGGGCCCACCCCTACACCGTCCGCAGGTACCGGTGCACGGAGTAGATCGCTGCCGAGCCCTCCCCGACCGCGGCGGCGATCCGGCGGTTCGCCCCGGAGCGCACGTCGCCCGCGGCGAAGACGCCGGGCACGCTGGTCTCGAACATCAGCGGATCGCGCTCGAGCGGCCACGCCACCTTCCCGCGCGGCAGATCGGGGCCGGTGAGAATGAAGCCCTTCGCGTCCATCTCCACGAACCCCGCGAAGCTCTCCGTGTGCGGGGCCACACCGATGAAGATGAACAGCGCCGACGCGTCGAGCGCACTCTGCTTCCCCGACGCCGCGTCGCACAGCATGAGCTGCGTGAGGTGACGCTCGCCGCACGCCGCGGTCAGCGTCGTCCCCGTGAGCACACGGATGTTGCTCGTCTGCCCGATCCGGTCCACCAGGTACTGCGACATCTTCGGGCTCAGCGACGGCGCGCGCACCACCATGGTCACGCTCCGCGCGTAGCGGGAGAAGAACAGCGCGCCCTGGCCGGCCGAGTTCGCGCCGCCCACGACCACGACGTCCTGGTCGCGATGGTGCACGGCTTCCGAGAGCGCCGCGCCGTAGTAGATGCCGGTGCCGATCAGCGGCCTCACCCCCGGCAGGTCCAGCTCGCGGACCGCCATGCCGGCGGCGAGCACGAGCGCATGGCAGGAGACCTCGTGGCCGTTCGCGAGCGTCACGATCCGGTACGGGTCCTCTCGCCGCAGGCTCGCGACCGGCTGCCCGACCAGCATCTCCGTCCCGAACCGTTGCGCCTGCGCGGCCGCCCGCTGCGCCAGGTCCGCGCCCGTCAGCCCGCCCGGGAAGCCAAGGTAGTTCTCGATGAACGAGCTGCTCCCAGCCTGGCCGCCCGGCGCGTGCTGCTCGATGAGCAGCACCTTCAGCCCCTCGGATGCACCGTAGACAGCGTTCGCGAGCCCCGCCGGCCCGCCGCCGACGATCACGAGGTCGTAGAACGGCCGTGTCGCCTTCGTCTGCAGTCCGACTTTTTCAGCCAGCTGAGCGGTCCCTGGCGCGATCAGGTGACTGCCGTCCGGGCACAGCACGATCGGCAGTTGCGCCGTGTCGCCCGCCACGGACGCCACCAGCTCGCGCGCCGAGCCGTCCTCGTCGATGTCGATCCACTGGTAGGGCACCTGGTTGCGCGCGAGGAACTCGCGCATGGCGTGACTCTGCGGCGACCACCGCGAGCCCACGATGCGGATGCCCTCGAACGTCGGGCGCGCACGCCGCGACCAGTCCGAGATCAGGTCGTCCAGCACCGGGTAGAGCCGCTCCTCCGGCGGGTCCCACGGCTTCATCAGGTAGTGATTCAGGCCGACCTCATTGATCGCGGCGATCGCGGCACCGGTGTCCGCGTACGCCGTGAGCAGGACGCGCACCGCGTCGGGGTAGAGCTTGCGCGCCTCGGTGAGGAAGCCGATGCCCGTCATCCCCGGCATGCGCTGGTCCACGAGGAACAGCGCGACCGCGCTGCCGCGGCGCCGGAGCTGCTCCAGGGCGCCGAGCGCCTCGGTGCCGGACGCGGCCGTGAGCACGCGGTACTCGCCGCTGAAGTGGCGCCGGAGGTCGCGCTCGATCGCGCCCAGGACCTCGCGATCGTCGTCGACCGCGAGCAGGACCGGTTTAGCCACGGCGCGCGCGTTCCTCGAGCTTGCGGAGCGCGGGCTCGATCTCGGTCAGCGTGAACCGCGTCAGGCCCACGATGCGGGCATGGGCGCGGAACGCCGGCGGGACGATCGCGAGCGCTTGCGCCTTGTCGTCCATGTCCACGAGCATCCACGCGCTGTGCACGCCGCTCTTGCAGCCCCACTCGGCGTTGGTGAGGAAGTGGGAGCCGGTGGAGAGGAACACGTGCACGACCCGCGTGCACTCGAGCGTGTCGGCTTCGTGCGGCACTTCGATGAGGAACTTCGGCACTTCATGCCTCCTTGGGTCGGGGCAGGATCACACGGAACGCGGTCCGGCCGGGCTTCGAGTCCAGCTCGATCTGTCCGTCGTGCTGCCGCACGATGCGCCGCGCGATGTCCAGCCCAAGCCCGGTGCCTTGCCCCATGGGCTTGGTGGTGAAGAACGGGTCGAAGATCTTTTCCACGAGGTCCGCCGGCACGCCCGGTCCGTCGTCGGCGACGGTGACGACGACCGCGTCCGGTCGACCCACCGCGCTCACCTCGACGTGACCCGATTCGGGCACGGCGTCGATGGCGTTGCTGATGAGGTTCTCCCACACCTGGTTCAGCTCGCCCCCGAGCCCGTCCACGGGCGGCAGGTCGTCCGCGACGTTGACCGTCACGTTCACGGACTTCCCGCGCGCCTTGGCGCCCAGCACCGCCATCGTGTCGAGCAACCCCTTGCCGATGGCCACCGGCTTGGGGACGTGCGACTGATCCATGTAAGTGAAACCCTTGATCGCCCCAACCAGGTGGTGGATGCGTTTCGCGGCGATCTCCACCTCCGAGGCGAGCGCGCGCATCCGCTGGCCCGCCGCGAGCGAGTGGAGCGCGAAGCCCAGCACGTCGTCACCGAGCGAGCGGGCGAGGAGCTCGAGGTCCTCCACCGTGAGCGCGGTCTCGGCCAGCTCCTCCGCGGTCGCGCCCCGGGTGCCGCGGCGGGCGAGCCAGGCGCCCACCTCCTCTTCGCGATCGGCGCGCTCGAGCGGCGAAAGCGCCGCTCGCACGCCGGGATTCGCGCACCGATTGCGCAGCGCCGCGATCGTCGCCAGCTGCTCCGCCGACAGCCGCACGGCGCCCAACGCCAGGGCGCTCGCCTCCAGCTCGAAGACCCGGGCACCCAGTTCGCCGGCGCTGCGTTTGAGCGCCGAGGCCGGGTTGTTGAGCTCGTGCGCCAAACCGGCCGAGAGGCGGCCGAGCGAGATCATCTTCTCGGTCTGAAAGTCGCTCGTCGTGAAGCGCCGGGCCCGATCGACCATGATGTGGACGAGCGCGGCGGTGATCTCCTGGCAACGGGAGATCATCTCGGGGAAGCAGTCGCGACCCACCATGAGGAGCTCGCCGCTCTCATCCACCGTGGTCACGCCGGGCCCCCTCGTCATGCGCGAGAAGGGAAGCAATCCGCCAACGTCGCCGGGGCCCCACTCGAGGACCTTTCGCAGGCCGCCGCCCCGGTCCACGCGGATCGAGAAGCGGCCGGTGAGCACGACGTAGAGATCCACGATCGGATCGCCCGTTTTCGCGACCACCTCGCCCACTTCGATGCGCTTGAGCCTGCCGTGCGCGGCCAGCCACTCGAGCTGCTCTCGCGGCGCCGACCCAAGCGTGCGGTGTGCGACCAAGCGCTCGACCAGTGCGGCTTCGCTCACCGGGGATGCTCCCTAACCGCGAGTTGCTGCGAACCGGGTGCCTGCGCGGCGGGGTGCCGGCACGGCCAAGCGGGCATTCTCTGACCTGCGGGCAAATGTGACAAGCGTGCAGCCACCGTC
>DATNFC010000209.1:0-5294 GCA_035606545.1 Candidatus Methylomirabilota bacterium | reverse complement strand
AACGTGGGCTCCGGCCAATTGAAGCTCGAGTAGCTGTTCGCGCCGTTGTTGCCGCAGCGGAACACGCTCACGCCCTCGGTGAAGAACGGGCGCTTCTCCTGGAAGAACGTCTCCGCGTCGGACAGGTTCACGACCGCAGGGTCCACCTCGACCTGCCCGAAGTCGGGGTTCGCCGTGGCATTGACCGTGAGCTTGGAGCCGAGGCTCGTGCGCAGGTCGCCGCCGAACGCCACCTGGTTGTTCCAGCCGGCGTGGAACGGGTCATCCGGCGAGTAGAGGCCGCCGGAACCGTACTCCAGGTTCTCCGTCTTGTTCGTCACGTACGGGATCAGCTCGAGCGTGTGCCCGGGGCGCAGCCCGTCGAGGCCGTGCAGCTCGGGGAAGCGCGAGACGTAGCCCGACTGGCCGCGCGGCGTGTACACCACGGCGTCCTGCTCGTTGTAGCGCGTGGTCCAGCGCTGGAAGTTGACGCCCCATACCATCGGCGTCACGGCCTGGAAGCGCAGCTGCGAGAACGGGATCCGCATCTCCGCGGTCCAGCCCTGGCCGTCGCGCTTCGCACGCCCAAGCCACACACCGTCCCACGAGTCGTCGTCCCACTCGTCATTCATGAGCACGCCGTCGAGGAGCACGCCGCCCGCGGTGACCGCGAAGTAGTAGCCGGTGCGCTTGTCGTGGAGCGGGTCGAGCAGGATCGTGAACATGTCGGAGTTGGCGCTGTTGTCGCGACGCGCGACGCGCGCGGTCACCGAGTCGGGAGCCGTGTCGAACATGCGCGCGCCGACGTAGAGAGCGTCGTCGTCGAACGCGACGCGCACCTCGGTCTTCTGCCGCGGCGGAACGCCCTGGTCGGGATCGCGCTGGGTGAACTCGCCGATGGCGTTGCCGTTCTTCCACACCTCTTCGTCGAGCAGACCGTCGACGATCACCGGTCGCTCGGTGCGCAAGGCCTTGACCGCGCCCGCGAAGGACGCCGGCACGCCGGCGTCGGCCGCGAATGCCGGGGCCGCCAGAAGGGCTAACAGCAGTCCAACGAGAAGCGCTCGCATGGGGGACTCCGGGAGGCCGATGGGCGGTCGGCTTCCAGCTGATCGTTTCGTGCCGGGGTCACGACCGGCGTCGAGCGAGAGTGCAGCGCGCCTGGCGAGCGCAGCGTGCGATGTCTGCCCTACGGGGTCTCGGAGGGCAAGGTTGCTGGGTCGGACAGTGAAACTGCCCGCAGCGGTTGTGGGGGGTCCATGCCCGTGATACCAGCGCGGGATTCCCGGGGACCGAGCGCAGGGGTGATGGCGCTGGTTACCTGCGGGTCACCACGGTCCGGGGCGGCCGGAGGGATCGCTACTGGGCCGCGGCCAAGGTCACGGCGAGCCCGGCCGCCACGGTGGCGTTGTGCTCGAGCAGCGCGATGTTCGATGAGGTCGCCTTGCCGCCGGTGGCCTCCTGGATGGCCTCGAGGATCGCGGGCGTGACGCCGCGGCCGCGGATGCCCTGCTTCTGCACGCGCGCGAGCGCGCGCTCCATCGCCCGGTCGTACGTCCGCTCGTCCATCTCCGCGGCCTCGGGAACGGGGTTCGCGACGATGACGCCGGTGCCGGTGCCGAGCGCGTGGTGCTCGCGGATGGCACTTGCGAGCGGTTGCAGTTCGTCGAAACGCCGGTCGAGCTTCAAGCCACTCGAACGCCGCCAGAACGCTGGGAACTCGTCGCAGCGATAGCCGTAGACGGGCACGCCGTACGTCTCCAGCCGCTCGACGGTGCGCGACAGGTCGAGGATCGACTTGGCGCCCGCGCACACGACGACGACCGGGAGCCGCGCGAGCGCGGTGAGGTCCGCGCTCACGTCGTCGGTCTGCTCGGCGCCGCGGTGCACACCGCCGATGCCGCCGGTCGCGAACACGCCGATGCCCGCGTGGTGCGCGGCGAGCATCGTGGCCGCGACGGTGGTGGAGCCGGAGCCGCCGGCGGCGAGCGTCGCCGCGAGATTGCTCAAGTTCAACTTCGGCACGTCGCTCGTGCCGGCGAGCCGCTCGAGCTCCTCGCGCGTGAGCCCCACGCGCATGCGGCCATCGAGCACGCCGATCGTGGCGGGCTCGGCGCCGGCGGCGAGGACGCGCGCCTCCATCGCGTGCGCCACCTCGAGGCCCTTCGGGTGCGGCAGCCCGTGCGTGACGACAGTGGTCTCGAGCGCCACGACGCCGCGGTGCGCGGCGAGCGCGCGCGAGACCGGCTCGGCGATGAGCACTCGTTCGGGTCTCATGAACCCACCTTCTCCTGAGCCCACTCCGCGAGTCGCGCCTTCGCGGTCTCGGGAGTCGCCGCGAGCAGGCCGTCCGCGCCCCAAGCCTCGATCGCGAAGCTCGCGGAGACGACGCCGCGACGGAGCGAGCGCTCGATGTCGTCCTGCTCGAGTTGTGCGCTCACGAACCCGGCCATGAACGCGTCGCCGGCGCCGGTCGGGTCCTCCACGAGCTCCGCCCGTGCGCGCCACGCGTGCTCGCGTTTCGTCCTCGCGCCGTAGAGCGAGCCGCCTGCGGCACCCCGCTTCCACGCGATGAAACGCAGCCGTCCCGAGCACAGCGAAGCCAGCGTGGCCGCAGGGTCGTGCGCAGCGTCAGGCAGTCGCAACTCGTCATCGCTGGGGAAGAACATGTCCACCTCGGCGAGCAGCGTGCGGTAGCGTTCGAGTGTCTCGGCGGTCACGGGAAGGTGGGGATCGAGAGAGATGTGCGCGGGTCGCTCGGGCGACTCCCAGGCGCGGATCGCGTGTACGAGCGCCGTCTGCGTCGCGAACGGCATGGGCGCCAGGTGGAACGCGCGCGCGGTGCGCCACGCGACCGGCACGTGCGCGGGCTCCGGCGAGACCGCCTCGTGCGTGGGGCAGCCCAAACGATGGATGACGCGCCGGATCGTGCCTTCATAGAGGAGCCAGGTGCGCACGCCATCTCGGCCGAGCGGGTGGACGCCGTCCAGCGCGATGCCACGCGTGCGCAATGCGCCCAGCGCCGCCGGCGGATAGTCGTCGCCGCGCAGACTGACGCAGCCGGTGTGCAGGCCCCAGAGCGAGGACGCGAGCGCCGCGTAGAGCATCGCGCCACCCGGCTGGCCCATGCGCGTGCGGCCGTCGGCGAACACGACGTCGTCCACGAGCAGGTTGCCGAGCAGGACGAGGTCGGGAATCACGGCCGGGGAAGCGCGGAGAACGCGGCCACCATGACGCGCAACGCGTCGGGGTCGAGCGGGTTCGACCACACGCCGCCCTGCTTCAAAGACGAGCCGACGATGAAGCCCTGTGCATGGGCGTAGTGATCGATGTTGGACGGCGTGATGCCGGAGCCCACGAGCACCGGGAGCCGCGTGGCGTTCACCGCCTCGCTCACGTCGCCGCGCGTCGCCGGTTCGCCGGTGGCGTTGCCGGTAACGATGACGGCGTCGGCGAGGAAGAACTCCGCCGCGCGCGCCGTCTCCGCCAGCGACACGTCCGCCGTGATCGCGTGCGCGGCGTGCTTCTTCTTGATGTCGGCGAACACGCGCACGCCCTCGGCGCCGATCGCGCGCCGGTAGCGGAGCAGCTCCGCCGCCGAGGCCTCGATCAGGCCCTCGTCGGCGACGTGCGCGAACACGAAGCCCTCGGCGCGCACGAACGCGGCGCCGATCGCGTGCGCGACCGCCAGCGCCTCGCGGTTCGCGGCCGCCAGCACCTGGACGCCCAGCACCAGGTCCGTCTGGCGCCGGATCTCGCGACCGATCACCGCCATGGCCGCCGTCACCTCGGGTCCGACGCCACCTTTCATATAGGGCCGGTCGTGCATGTTCTCGATCGCCAGCGCCCGGAAGCCCGCGTCGTGGTAGGCGCGCGCCTCGGCCACCGCCTGCTCGACCAGCCGCTCCATCGGCTCGCGCGCGGCGGGGGCGCCCGGGAGCGCGCCCACGTGCACCATGCCGATGAGCGCACGCGGCGCGCCGAACAGTTGTGCGAAGACGGATCGGGGTTCCATGGGAGGCGCAGCCTAGCCGCTGGGCTGGCGGCACGCCACGCCCCACTCGCTGCAACGCACTTGTCGGCGACGCGGGCACGCATCTAGCCTGCGCCGCGCAGACGGCGTGCGTGCTGGTCTACAACACGCCGCCGCCCGCGTTCTTCATGATCCCGGCAGCGATCCTGCTGTTGCTCTCGGCATTCATGCGCTCGGAGCCGGCACCGGCCTGACGAGGGCGACTCCTTCCCGCGTGTTCCGTGACTTTCTTGTCGTCGCCGTGAACGGCTGCGAACGTCTGCGAACAACTCCCGGGAACGCGGGTGCAGCAGAACCACCGCCGCGCGCGCAGCCATTCAATACAGCGAATCCAGTACGCGAAGGTATAGACTGTCTGCGAACCCAGCGGGCGGCCGCCCGTGGAGGTGTGGGCTCGAGGAGGGTGTCATGGACAAGCAGCGCCCGAAGTACACGACGGTCCGCGTCGGCGAGGGGTTCGCCGTGGTCCGGCCTGACAACCGGTTGGTCGGCGACAAGGAGACCGACGAGTTCCAGGCGATCGTGAAGCAGCTGAACGAGGAGCAACTCGGGTTCGTGGTCGTGGACCTGGGCGCGATCGACTGGATCAGCTCGCCCGGCATCGGCGCGCTCGTCGACGCGCACCAGCGCTTCGCCAAGCGCGGCGCGCACGTGTTCCTCGCCCGCGTCGACAAGCGCATCCACAACCTGCTCATCATCACCAAGCTGGCGCTGGTGTTCGAGACGTTCCACAACGTCGAGGACGCGATCGTCGCCGGTGGAAAGAAGACCGGCAAGATCCCGGAGACGCCGTCCGCGTGACGCGGGTGCCGCTCGCGGCACTCGCAGCGTTGTTGGCGCTCGCGTCTCCCGCCGGGTCGCGGCCGGCGACGGGCGCGGCGCCCTACACGTTCGTTCTCGGCATCGCGCAGGACGGCGGCGTCCCGCAGGCCGGCTGCCACAAGTCGTGCTGCACGAGCGGCCGGCACCAGCGTGTGGCGAGCCTCGCGATCGTCGATCCCGGCACGCATCGCTGGTGGCTGATCGACGCCACGCCCGACTTCCCCTCGCAGCTCGCAAGAATGACGGCCGAAGCCCCCGCGTGCTCGCTCGCCGGGATCTTCCTCACGCACGCGCACATCGGGCACTACGCCGGGCTCATGCACCTGGGCCGCGAGGTGATGGGCTCGCGCGGCATGCCGGTGTGGGCGATGCCGCGCATGCGAGAGTTCCTCGCCGCGAACGGGCCGTGGAGCCAGCTCGTGTCGTTGCGCAACGTCGAGGTGGGCGCACTTGCTGCAGA
>DATNFC010000208.1:0-7742 GCA_035606545.1 Candidatus Methylomirabilota bacterium | reverse complement strand
GTTCGGCGGCCGGCACTTCAAGCTCGTCTACCGGACACAGCCAGCGGCATTGTCGCAGGACTACGTGATCGTGGCCCGCGACAGGAACGGGCTCGTGCAGCGCACGGACGTCACGCTCCAGCTCCAGGCCCTGTTGCGCTCCGGAGGCACGGAGATCAACGACGGCGACCAGGTGGCGCCGAGCGCGGCGCTGTCGCTGCTCGTGCTCTCGCCGGCGCCGATCGCGAACCCGACCACCGACATCACGCTCACGTTGAATGGCGGCCCGGTCACGTTCACCGCCGCCCCGAACGCGGGCGACACCTCGGGCCGCGAGTGGATCCTGTCCTGGACGCACACCGACTACCCGATCGACGACTACGTGCTGTTGATGAGCATCCAGGGCGGCGGCAGCGTCACGCGCCGCTTCCGGGTCACCGCCGGCGCGGCGCAGCTGGGCTTGAGCAACCTGTTCCCGTTCCCGAACCCGTTCGACAACGACGGCACGTACTTCTCGTTCCTGCTCCTCGGCACCGAGCACGCGAACCTCAAGATCCACGTGTTCTCGCAGAGCGGGAAGTCGATCTACATGGGCGTGGTTCGCGATCTCGCGCCCGGCTACCACCAGATCGCCTGGAACGGCCGCGACGCCGAGGGTGACGAGCTGGCGAACGGCGTCTACTTCTTCCGGGTGAGCGCCACGAGCGCGAGCGGCAAGACGACGCAACAGCTCGGCAAGCTGGTGAAGCTGAGAAAGCCCAAGCACGAGGAAGAGACGACCGTGCCGTAGCAGGCCGCGCGGCCTCGCACACGAGGACGAGACGACCGTGCCGTAGTAGGCTGCGCGGCCTCGGAGCCCTGAGATCCCGTTTCGGGGACGCACGCCCGGAGGTCGCCGTGAAGCTCGAGACTCTCGTCCTGTCGCTCGCCCTCGCGGCCGCGGCCTCGATCGCCGTGGCCGCGCCGGTCGCCTCTGCGGCGAATTCGCCAAACGCCGCCGTCCTCCGCGACATCGCCGCCGCCGAGGATCGCCGTGATTGGGCTGGCGGCGCGCTCGCCTCGGCGTTGAAGCACGCCGACGCCGGTGTCCGCGCCCGCGCGGTGCTCGCCGTGGGAAGGCTCCAGGACACGCTCAGCATCCCCGCGCTGCTGCCGCTGCTCTCCGACAGGGCCCCGAACGTGCGCCGCGAGGCGGCGTTCGCGCTGGGCCAGATCGGGCACAAGTCCGCGCGCGAGGCGCTGGAGAAGGCGCTCGGCGACAACGACACGTTCGTCAAGGAGAACGCCGCCGAAGCGCTCGGGAAGCTGGGCGACAAGGCGGCCACGGCGAAGCTGCTCCCCATCCTGCGCACGGGCACACCCACGTGCCGGCAGCGCGTCTGCGAGTCGCTGTGGCGGCTCGCCGACACGAGCGCGGTGGACGCCCTCATTGCGAGCCTTGGCGAGAAGGACCGGGCGACGCGCTGGCGCGTGGTCTACGCGCTCGAGAAGCTGCCGCTGCCCGCCCGCGTCGTGCCCGCGGTGACGCCGCTGCTGCGCGATCCCGATCCGCTCGTCCGCGCGCACGCCGCGCGCACCTTGGGCCGCGAGAAGAGCCCGCTCGCCACCGGCGCGCTCATGGCCACGCTCGACGATGGGGATGCGGCCGTGGTGGTGAACGCGGTGCGCTCGCTCCAGCAGGTCGGCGACGGCTCGGTGTCGGGACTCGCCGCGCGCGTCACGGGCCTGCTCGCGCACCGCGATCCCTACGTGCGCGTCACCGCCGCCACCGCACTCGCCGACAGCTTCGTCTGGGCCGCCGCCGGCACGGACTCGACCCAGTTGCGCGACGCGCTCATCCGCGGCTTCGACGACTCCGACTTCGCCACCCGCGGCGCCTGCGGGCGAGCGCTCATCGTGCGCCTCCACCGCTCGGGCCTGGAGCTCGCGCGCCGGTTGTTCGCCGACACCGCGGCCTACACGCGCAACGCCGTCATGGACGGCCTGCGCACGATGCGCGCGCGCGACCTGGACGAGACGCCACCGCGGGTCGCGAACGCGCTCTCGGGCGCGTTCCACACCGACGGCGACAAGCTGGTGCGCATGACCGCGGCCGAGGTCTCGGGCGTGCTGCTCGGCGCCACGCACCACAAGACGCTCCAGCCCATGCTCGTCGCGCTGCGCAAGGGCGTGGCAGATGATGACGTGTTGATCAGTGCCGCCTGCTCCGGCGCGCTGGCGGACGCCGGCGACACGGTGAGCGTGCCGCTCCTGGCCGCGGCCTACGCCACGCGCGGCCACGACGCCGATGCCGACGCGCGCATCGGCATCCGCGACGCGCTGCGCACGCTCGCCGGGCGCGCGTTCGCGGACAGCGTCGAGCGCGCGCATCCCGCGCCGGCGCCGCCGGTCACGCACGACGACGCGTTCGTCGCGCCCGCGGCCTTCACCCGCGCCATCCTCCACACGACCGCGGGTGACATGGAGTGGGCGTTCTTCGCGGGCGATGTCGCGCCGCAGACGGTCAAGAACTTCATCGTGCTGGCGAAGAAAGGCTACTTCAACGGCCTGCGTGTCCACCGCGTCGTACCCGATTTCGTGATCCAGGACGGCGATCCCACGGGCACCGGCTCGGGCGGGCCCGGCTACACCATCCGCTGCGAGTACAACCAGGTCCGCTACGAGACCGGCATGGTGGGCATGGCGCTCTCGGGCAAGGACACGGGTGGCAGCCAGTGGTTCGTGACGCTGTCGCCGCAGCCGCACCTGAACGGGCGCTACACCATCTTCGCCTCGGTCACGCGCGGGCTGGACGTGGCGAAGCGCATCACGCAGGGCGCGATCGTGAACCGCGTCGAGATCCTGCCTTGAGCCGCGGCCGCGACCGGGACAGCCCGCGCGGCGGGTCCCGGCAGGCCGCGGATCGGGGAGCGAAACGGAGGGAAGGCGGCCGGGGCCCGGCGTCGGCTCCGAGGCAGCCGCTGCCGCCCCTGTCGCCCCTGCCTCCCATGTCGCGCGGCGCGCTCGTCGTGGCCACCGGGATCGCGGCGCTGTGCGCGCTGGCCGTGGTCACGACGCGCATATACGACCCCGACCTCTGGCAGCACCTGCTCGTCGGCAAGGTGATCTGGCAGACGCACGCCGTCCCGCACACGCAGCTCTGGACCTGGCCCACGCACGGCGCGCCGGATGTACTGCCGTCGTGGTTGTTCCGCGTGCTGCTGTGGCCATTCTGGAACCTGGGCGGCATGTGGGGGCTCTACGCCTGGCGCTGGCTCACCACGTTCGCGGCGTTCGGCCTCGCGTACCTCACCGCGCGGCGCATGGGGGCGACCGGCGTCGGACCGCTGCTCATGATCGTCTGGTGCGCGATCCTGTGGCGCGGTCGATCGCAGATGCGACCGGAGACGTTCGCCGGCATCCTGCTGATGGCGCAGATCTGGCTGCTCGAGCGACGCCGGCAACAGAGCGAGCGCGCGGCGCTCGCGCGCGATCCGGCGTGGGGCGTGGTGCCGCTCGCGCTGCTGTGGGCGAACGCGCACATCTCCTACTACCTCGGCTTCATCATCTCCGGCGCCTACCTGCTCGACGATCTGCTGAAACGCCGCGCACCCGGCGCGCTGGCACTGGCGATGGCCGCGGCGGCGGTGGCGAGCCTCGCGAACCCGTTCGGCTGGGAAGCGCTCGTCCAGCCGCTGCAGTACTTCACGGTGTGGCGGCACGAACCCGTCTACCAATCGATCGGCGAGCTGTCGCCCATCTACTGGGACGTGCACGTCATCGACCTGCTGCCGCTGTGGCTCGCGCTCGTGGTCGTGGGAGCACTCGTCCGCTGGCGCCGACGCGGGTTCGACGCCGCCGAGGCGGTGCTCATGTTCGTCTGCCTCACGCAGGCGCTCACGACGCAGCGCTTCCTCGGCTACGCCGCGCTCACGCTGGCGCCGTTCGCCGCGCGGGACATGGCCGACTGGCTGGGCCGCGTGCGCTGGCCCGGGTGGATCCGCCTGGCGCCCGCCCGCGCGATGCTCGCGGCGACCGCGTGCATCGCGCTGGTCGTGCCGTCGCTCGCCGACACCGTCGTGCCGCTGGCGATCGGCTGGGAGCACCGCATGTACCCCGAGAAGGCCTGCGACTGGATCGAGCGGCACGGCGTGCGCGGGCGCGCGTTCAACACGTTCTCGTTCGGCGGCTACATGCTTTACCGCTTCTATCCCGACCGCGACCGGCTGCCGTTCATGGACATCCACCAGGCCGGTACGAAGGAGATCCGCTACCTCTACGCCTGGTCGCAGCAGGACACCGCCGCTTGGCGGGTGACCGACCAGCGCTTCAAGTTCGACTGGGTGCTGCTCCCCGGCGCCACGCCCGGCAGCCCGCGGCTCGCCAACATCCTCGATGCCGACAGCACGTGGGCGATGGTGTTCGTGGACGACGAAGCGGTGCTGTGGCTGCGCCGTGATGGCTCGTGCTCAGCACAGGCGCGCGAGTTCGCGTATCGCTACCTGCCCGGCGGCCCCGCCGGCATCGGCCCGTTGGGGGCACTCGCCGCGCGCGACTCCACGCTGCGCGGCCCGATCCGGGCGGAGATCGAGCGCGCGATCGCCGACTCGCCCTACAACGCGCGCTCGCAGGCGTTCGCCGGCAACCTGGCGCTGCTCGAGGGCCGCTGGGCGGATGCCCGTGCCCACTTCGACGAGGCCGCCCGTCAGCACCCGTACGAGACCGTCGTACGCGATCGCCAGGGCCTCGCGCACCTCTATGCCGGCGACCTGGACGGCGCCGAGCGCGCGTTTCGTGCCGCGGCCGCGGCCCCGGGCAAGTGGGCCGAGGGGGACCTGCGCGAGGGCCAGCTCCTCGCCGCGCGCGGCAAGCTCGAGGCCGCCCGCAGCGCGTACGCCCGCTCGCTGAAGCGCCATCCCGAGCTCACCGAGGCCCGCGACTCGCTCGAGGCCCTGGGGCACAGATGACGTCGTCGCGCCGCTGGCTCGCCGCGGCGGCCGTGGCGTTCGCCGGCGCGGTCACCGGATTCTCTCGCGACGCTGAGCGGAATGCAGGGTCCCTGAACGAGAACGCCGCGCCACCCGAGGGAGAGGTGACGCGGCGTGCGGTACGAGCCGCAAATCGGTACTAAAGCACCCAGCTTGTTTCCTTGATGTTCTCTGTCGGCTTGCTGGATGGGAACAGCGAGACCTCGCCAGCGCTGCCGTTCGAGAGTTTGAGCAACATGCCCATGCCTGGCGTTGCGGGCGCGGGCGATGCCGGTGACACGCGGGCCTGCTTGCCTGCCTGCTTGCGCGTCGGAGCCGCCGCCGATGCCTTGTGCGCCGCGGTCGATGCCGGGGCAACGCGCGCGGGAGCCGTGCTGGTGGCAGCGACCGTGGTCGGCGCCACCGCGACCGTGCGGCGCGTCAACGTGGCGCCACGCTCGACACAGCGTTCGGGGTCATCCGGGCAGCCCGATCCCGCGAACGCGGAACCAGCGGACATGACACACGCGGTCAGTACGGCGATGGCGAGAAACGGGCGAGTCAGCTTCACGAATGGCCTCCGTGAGGAGATCCCGGTACTCGAACGGCTGAGACTATACATCCGCGAACGCGTTTTCAGCTTGTTTTTGTAACCGGCGACGCAGGTTGGCCGCCCGAGCGAAGGGCTCCATAGGCTGCTGCGCCACAATCTGTTCCGGCATTGTCAAGAAACGGTTCGAGCGGCCGGGCGGCGGTGGGACCGGTCGCGCGGGTACCTCCGAAGAGACGCGCGGGTCCACGTCAAGGTTCGACGGAGGACGTACGGGATGGGTTGGAAGGGCTCGGGATCAGCCCCGACCCTCGCCGTCGAGGAAGTTCTCGAGGAGCGCCCGCAGGCTCACCGCCACCTTGTCGGCCACCACGGTGACCTCCGAGTGGGCGAGCGGGGTGTCGGAGAGCCCGGTGGCGAGGTTGGTGACGCAGGAGAGGCTCGCGGCCTCGCAGCCCAACTGGGCGGCAAGCGTCACCTCGTGGACGGTGCTCATGCACGCCACGTCGGCGCCCAGCTTGCGCGCCATCCGGATCTCCGCCGCGGTCTCGTACGTGGGACCCAGGCCGCCCATGAGCACGCCCTGGTGGAGCGTGATGCCCGCCTTTTCCGCCGAGGCGAGCAGCGCCGCCCGGAGGCGCGGCGTGTAGGGCTCGGCCACGCGCCGGGCGCCGTCTCGTTCGCGCAGCTCGTCGGGTGTGAGGAGCCCGCGCTTGCCGATGAAGTTCAGGTGCCCGGTCGCGAGCACCACGTCGGCGGGCCGGAGGCCGTCACGGATCGCACCCACCGCGTTCGTGAAGATGTGGATGCGCGCGCCCAACGCGTGCATCACCCGCACGGCGAGCGTGATCTGGTCGAGCGGGTAGCCCTCGTAGCGATGGCTGCGTCCCGAGAGCGCCGCCACCGGCACGCCGCGCCACGTCCCGAGCGCCAGGCGCCCCGCATGCCCGGGCACGGTCGAACGCGGCCAGTGCGGCAGCTCGCGCGTGGGGAACACGGTCGCTTGCTCCACCGCGTCCACCACGCCGCCCAGGCCCGACCCGAGCGTCAACGCCACCTTCGGCACGAGCGGCGTGCGCGCGCGGATCGCGGCGACCGCGTCTTTGACTCGAGCTTCGAGGTCCGATGTGTCGGGGTTCGAGAAAATGCTCACGCGCCCTCGGGGTCGTACGGCGTGCCGAGCGCCCGCGGCGGTGTGGCGCGCCCGATGAACCCGGCCAGCGCGAGCATCGTGACCGCGTAGGGGAGCGCCTGCAAGAGCGCGCTCGGGAACCCGCTCCCCTGGAGCGCGATCTGCGCCGCCTCGGTGGCGCCGAACAGCAGGCACGCGGCGGCGGCGCCGGCGGGGTGCCACTTGCCCACGATCATCGCCGCGATCGCGATGTAGCCGCGGCCACCGGTCAGCCCATCGGTGAAGCAGTGCTGCTCGCTCGCGAGCCAGGCGCCGGCGAGTCCCGCGAACGCGCCGCACAGGAGCACGCCGCTCGCGCGCAGCCCGCCCACGGAGAGCCCGAGCGCGGCACTCGCCGCCGGCAGCTCGCCGGTGGCGCGAAGCCGCAACCCGAACGGCGTGCGGAACACGAGCCACGCCGCCGCCGGCACGAGCACGATGGTCAACGGCACGAGCGGGGTCTCGAGCAGCGGGCCGAGCGCCGGGATGTCCGAGATCGGTCCCAGCGGCAGCTCCGGCAGACCCGGCACGCGCGGCGAGTTGGAGGAGGAGTGGAACACGGTCACGAGCACGAACCGCGTGAGCCCGGCGGCGAGGAGGTTGATGCCGATGCCGCTCGTGATCTGGTCGGCGCGGAACGCCACGGTGACGAGCGCGTGCAGGCCCGCCGTGGCCACGCCCGCGAGCACCGCGCACAGGAGCGCCAGCCACGGATCGTGCAGGTACCAGGCGCCCAGCACGTAGGCCAGCGCCGAGTGGAGCATGAAGCCCTCGAGCCCCAGGCAGACGACGCCGCCGCGCTCGCCGAGGCTCGCGCCGGCCGCGGCGAGCGCATAGGGCACGGTGATGCGCAGCGTCGCCGCAACGAACAGGAGCACCGCGAACGCGCTCACGCCGAGGCCCCATCGGGCTGCGGGCTCGCCGGCTCGCGCTTCGGCCGCGCGCGGCGCGCGAAGCGCTCGAACAACGCGTAGGCACTGATCGCGAACAGGATCACGAGCGCGCGCAGCACGTTCACGATGTCCGCCGGCACGCGCTGGTTGACGACGAGTCCGCCGTAGGCCAACGCGCCGAAGAACAGCGCGGACAAGCACAC
>DATNFC010000207.1:0-9599 GCA_035606545.1 Candidatus Methylomirabilota bacterium | reverse complement strand
GACAGGTCTGCACCGCGGGCTCGCGTCTCTTCGCGCACAAGAGCGTCTTCGACAAGATGGTCGAGGGCGTCGCCGCGGAAGCCGCGGCCGAAGCGAGCCGCCACGCACCCGAGCTCGGAATCGGTCTTCACGTCGACCTGGGTCGCACGCCTCCGGCCGATGCTGCCGGCGTTCGGCGCATCCTCGAGCGCCAGGCCGCGCGCTTCGTGGCGCTCATGGGCCGCACGCCCACGCATCTCGATTCCCACCGGAACTCGCACATGGACCCGGTCGCGCTGCCGGAGTTCCAGGCGCTCGCTGCGCGCTGGAGCATCCCGCTCCGTGGCCACTCGCCGGTGCGGCTGCTGCCCAGCTTCTACGGCCAGTGGCATGGCGAGAGCCATCCCGAACAGGTCGGCGTCGCGAAGCTCGTCGAGTTCTTCGCCAGCCGTGTCGAGCCTGGCTTCACCGAGCTGATCTGTCACCCCGCCTACGTGGACGACGCGCTCGACTCCAGCTACCGCGTCGAACGCGAGGTGGAGCGCGCGACGCTCTGCGACCCCGCGATCCGCGATGCACTCGCCGCGCACGACATCCAGCTCGCCGGCTTCGTCGACGTGAGCCGGTCGCTCGAGGGGTAGGCCATGGCGAAGACCGTCGTGCTGTGCGCGTACAATGTCGCCAACTTCCCGAACGGCGGCGGCCACCTCTGGGTGTACATGCAGTACATCTTCGGGCTCAAGCGCCTGGGCTGCGACGTCTACTGGCTCGAATGCTTCCGCCGCGGCAAGGACGCGGAACGCGACGCAGCCGCGATCGAGTCGTTCTTCGCCAAGCTGGGCGCACTGGGGATGGAGGGCCGCGTCATCTTGCGCGCGGTCGACGGACCCGATCCTGACCAGGGCGTGGAGACGCTCGGCATGTCCGAGGCGGAGGCCGCCCGCGTCATCGACCGCGCCGATTTGCTGCTCAACTTCCACTACGCGATCGAGCCCGAGCTGCTCGCGCGGTTCCGGCGCACGGCACTCGTGGACATCGACCCCGGCCTGTTCCAGTTCTGGCTGAGCCGCGGCCAGATGGCGGTGCCGCGTCACGACCTCTACTTCACCACCGGTGAGACCGTCGGCACGCCCGGCGCCCTGTTCCCCGATTGCGGGCTGCCGTGGGTGCACATCCGCCCCGCCGTCTGCGTCGAACAGTGGGGCTGCGCCAACGGCGGTGGCCGCGACACGATGACCACGGTCTCGGCATGGAGCTCGAGCGATTGGATCGTGGATCGCGCCGCCGGCATCCGCTTCGACAACTCGAAGCGCGAGGCGTTCATGCCGTACCGCGACCTGCCGCAGCTCACGAAGCAGTCGTTGGAGCTGGCGTTGTTCCTCGTCACCGAGGAGGACCACGCGGACGCGCGCGTGCTGGCCGACCACGGCTGGCACATCCAGCCGTCGCACGACGTGGCGGGTTCGCCGCAGGCCTACCGGGACTACATCCGCCGCTCACGCGGCGAGTTCTCGTGCGCCAAGCCGTCGTGCATGGCGTTCCAGAACGCGTGGGTGAGCGACCGCACGCTTTGCTACCTCGCGAGCGGCCGGCCGGTCGTGGTGCAGGACACCGGCCCGAGCCGCTACCTGCCGAACGGCGAGGGCATGTTCCGGTTCAGCACGCCGGAGCAAGCCGTCGCGGCACTCGAGGCGATGAACGCCGACTACGCGCGGCATTGCCGAGCGGCGCGCGAGCTGGCGGAGGCGCTCTTCGACTCGAAGGCGATCGCGGCGCGGATCCTCGAGGTCGCGGCGAGCTAGAAAGCGGTTTCCGGCGGGACGTCTGGCCAGCCGGCCACGGTGCCGTCAGGCGACGAGCGAAGCCCGTTGCGACGCCTACCAATCGAACCAGTGCACCACCTTGACCAGGAACGTGTTCGCGGGGTGGGCGTCCAAGAGCTTGTCGAGGTCCTCGCTCAGCGGCGGTGAGCCCTCGCTGGGGTCGAAGTTCTGCCGGCCCTGCTGCCACACCAGGTAGAACGACGAGCCCGGGCTGTATTCCCAGCGCAGCACGGTGTTCGAATTGAACTGCCGGACGTCGAAGCCGCCGGCGTCACCGGCGATCGCGTAGGGCACGAAGCGGTCCGCATACTTCTCGGCGCGCGCGTTCGCCACCTCGCGCACGTCCGAATACGTGCCCCTGCTCACGAATGGGTTGGCGTAGATCTGCAACGTGAGCGTGGGCGACACCGTGTAGTCGACGCGCAGCGTGAGGCTGACCGTCGTCTGGTCGAGGTGGGCGAACGTGTAGTGCGTCACGCCGCCACCGTCGACGAAGTTGCCGTAGAACTGGGTGTTGTCCTCGTTTCGCGAGTAACTCATGCCCAGCGATGGGGTCATGCGCGAGGACAGGCGGACTTGAAGGGACGGACTCACGTAGGCACGGCGCGTAAGCCCTTCGTCGGCGGTCACGATCTGCGCGAACACGTCCGGGTAGAGCACGAAGCGCTGGTCGCCCTGGATCTCCACCCACGGCGCGGCGACCGATGACTGGCGCAGCGCCGGTCCGCCGCGCGTGGCGCGATCGCTGAACGTGGCGCCGAGCTGGCTGATCGTGCCGCCGGCGTGCGCGAACCAGTTGTTGTGAAACTGCACGTGCACGTTGGTGTTCGCTGCACGCTCGAGCAGCAGGTCGCCGGCGCTGGTCCAGTCCTGCCAGAAGTTGAAGTTCCAATTGAACTGGTTGTAGAACTTGTTCCGACGGAGGAACTGCAGCCCCACCCACGTGCTCTGGTCCTGCCAGTCGGCGCGGTTCAGGAACCCGAGATCGTTGATCTCGTACCCGGGTGAGATGCGCTGGTAGCTGGTCTCGAACCTGACGATCCCGCCGCCGTACTTGGCGAGGTGGATCGTCTCGGCGTCGCCCGCGAGCGTCGTGCGCGTCGTGTCGACGCGCTGGGGTCCGTCGGGCCGCTGGTACTGGTGCGCCGGATCGGTCTGCGTGGAGGTGATGGCAGTCGTGCTGCCGGCGATCCCGGTCCCCGTCGCCGCCGCGGTGAGCAGGTAGTTGTACCCGGGCCCGAACTGGTGGCGCGCGTCGAACCCGCCGACCAGCGCCGAGCGGCGCAGGAAGTCATTCGTCGCGTCGTCCAATGATCGATAGACGGAGGTGAGAATCAGTCCCACCCCGCTGTGGTGGTCGTTCAGGTCCTGCTGCAAGCGCAGCACGCCGTAGTTGGTCGCGGGCTCGATCGTGAGGTCCGATGCGCCCAGTTCGCGCTTGGTCACGGCTTCGAGCGCACCGATCGTGAGCCCTGCGGCCGAACGGCCGGTGATCTTGGCGGCACCGAGGATCGTGGTGGATGTCGGGGACGACGCGTCGCCGTACAGGTACCCGAGTTGCGGTGCCCGCCCGATGCGGCGGGAATAGAACAGGCCCTCGCCGGTGTTGTTCACCTCGTTGCTGTTGACCGAGAACTGGTAGACGCCCGTGCCTTCGAGGAAGAACGGCCGCTTTTCCTGGAGGAACGTCTCGAACTGGGTGAGGTTCAAGACGGCGGGGTCCTGCTCCACCTGGCCGAAGTCGGGGTTCACGGTGCCGTCGAGCGTGTAGTTGGACGTGAGGCCGTACTTGACGTCGGCCCCGATCGAGAAGCTCTGGTGGCGGTCGAATCCGTCCGTCGTGGGCCGCGGTTCGTTCTTCGCCACCCCGTAGGGCATGACGTCGAACTTCCGCGGAGCGGGGATGCCGTCGACGCCCGTGAGGTCACCGAGCTGCGACACGAAACCGATCTGCGACGGCCGGTAGGACGGCCAGGACACGCGCTCCTTGTAGCGTTCGATGTCACGCCAGACGCCGAAACCGAACGTGTGCGTGGGCGACGACGTGTAGCGCAGCTGAGAGAGCGGTATCCCGAACTCGGCCGTCCACCCGAGCGAATCCACCGTCGTGGCGACGTCCCAGACCCCGTCCCACGAGCCGTCCTCGTTGCCGTCGTCGTAGATGGCGAAGTCGCGTTTCACGCCGCCGGGGCTCACGGCGAACTCGAAGCCCGAGCGACGATCATGGAACGCATCGATGACGATCTTCAGCTGGTCGGTGGGCGGCCTCACGTCGCGGCGCGCGAGCACGGTGGAGATCTTCGCGGGCTCGGGGTCGTGCGCGCGGATGAAGACGTAGAACGTGTGGTCGTCGAAAGCGACCTGCGCCTCGGTCTTGTACCGCGCGGGTCCGCCCTCCGAGGGAGCGAACTGCGTGAACTCCGAGATGACCGGCGCGGTACGCCAGACGGCGTCGTCGGGGCGGCCGTCGATCACCACCGGCTCCGGCGTACGAGCAGCCGCCGCGGTGGGCGCCGGCGACGGCACCGCCGGGGCCGCCACGGCGGTGCTCGACAGCAGGCAGGATAGCGCTAGAGCGCGCGCGAACGAGGGCATGGGGGGACCGATCGCACTACGGCCGGCAGATTGGACCGGTTTCATCGCGGTGGAGTTGGAACTCGCCGCGAGCGCTCGCAAGGGCCAGCAACAGAAGCGCCCGCGCAATCTACGCCACGGGGGAAGCCGGCCGGGGCGGCGGGTGACGGGCGCGGCGAGCGGCGAGACCAGCTCGATCGGGCCGAAGTTAATTCGCCCCTCGAGCTCCTACCGGCCCGATGCGCCGTGCCGCTACTTCCAGCGCTCCTCGGCCTTCGCCGCCGACGCATGGCTCGCGGCCAGCGCGATGCCGGCGCCGTGCGTCATCCATCCGCCCAACACGAGAGCCAGGGCGCCGAGCAGCGCCGCCGCGACGATCGAGTCGCGCGCCGCCATCGCCGCGAGCCCGGCGAACAGCATTGCCAACGCGGCCACGGCCCACGACACGCGTGGCCACGCGCGCATGCGGACCACCTGGCTGCTGCCGGGGTGCTCTTCCACGGCCAGCTGCATCCGGGCGCCGGCGAACGGCCCGCCGGCGAGGTCCAGGTCCCAGCGATCGTAGTCGCCGCCACGTCGCACGCGGACGCCGCTCGACTTGAGATCACGCTCGATCGCGTCGATGCGCTCGTGGGACTCACGCCGGGTTTCGTACCAGGCACTGCGCGTCCACGGCAGCGGGAAGGCGAAGCGCGCGTCGCTGCGGTTGCGCCACGGCGTGAGCCCGTGCTTGAGGCGGCCGTGGAGCCGCGCGAGCGGCTGCATGGCGTGCAGGTACGCGGTGAGCGGACGGCGTAGCAGGCGCTCGCGTAGCTCGCGCGCCGGATAGGGAAACCGAACGCGTGCGGCGTTCGTCACCGCCAGCGCGAGCGGCGCCAGCGCGGCGAGCGCGAACGCGGGAATCGCAAAGCGCAGCGGCGCCCAGAACGCGCCCGCGAGCGCGAACACGCCGAGCAGCGCGGCGCCCAGGTACCACTCCGGCATCAGGATCAACGAGTCGAACGTGCCCACCGGTGCCTCGTAGAGACGCTGGAACGGTGCCAGCCCCCACGAGCCCTGGTAGATGCGCGGGCGCCGGGGGTTCCACGCGCGCGACAGACCCGCGCCGTAGATGCTCCCCGCCCACGTCGTGTGCCCGAACGCGTTGTAGCGCTCCGGCCATTTCGCCTCGAGCAGCGCCTCGGCGCGGCCGTAGCCCACCTGCTGGCGCCAGTACGTCCGCAGCTCGCCGCGGCGGTGATGCCAGACCATGGCGCCGGCGCGGAAGCCGAGCGTGTAGCCGCGCTCGGTCAACCGCCAGCACAGGTCCACGTCGTCGCCGGCGGTGCGGTAACGGACGTCGAAGCCGTTGATCTCCAGCAGTGCGGATCTGCGGAACGCCATGTTGCAGCCGGGGATGTGCTCCGCGTCCTGGTCGGCGAGTAGCACGTGCGCGGGTCCGCCGGGTGAGGCGGTGACACACTGCGCGATCCAGTTGTCGCCCGGTGGCACGATGTTGGGCCCGCCGACGCCGCCATCCGTGCCGCGCCGGAATGCGTCGGCCAGGTAGTGGAGCCAGTGCGGGTCCGGGCGCGCGTCGTCGTCGGTATAGGCCACGATCTCGCCGGTCGCCGCCTGCATGCCGGTGTTGCGCGCACTGCTCAGGCCGCGGTTCTCGGTGCGGATCAGGCGCACATCGTACTCCGACGCGATCGCCGAGACGTTGTCCTTGGAGCCGTCGTCGACGACGATGACCTCGAAGTCCGGGTATTCGACGCGCGCGAGGCCCTCGAGGCAGTCGCGGAGCGTGCGCGAGCCGTTGTAGCTGCAGACCACGACGGAGATGCGCGGCCACGTGTGATCGGGGGCGAACGGCACCTCGCGCATCGCGCGCTCGACGGCGGCCAGCGCCGGCTTGGGCGCCCGGTCGCGGGTCGTGAGGCCGAACGCCCAGTCGTGGACGTCTTCCCCACCGCGATGCCAGTCGTCGGTCCAAGCGTAGACGAACGCGCCTGCCGCGCCGGCAGCAAACGTGGTACGCACCTGCCAGGCGAGCGTCTCGGCCTGGCGCAACTCGCCGTTGCGCATGCTGTCCAGCCCGATCTCGGCCAACACCAGCGGGTGATCGCCGGCCAGGTTCTGGATCCGGGCGAGGTAGGCCTCCAGCCGGTCACGATCCTCGAGGTAGACGTTGAAGCACTGGAAATCGAGGAACGGCAGCTGCAGGTACTCGGTGGTGGGATAGTTGACGTACGTCACCAGCGCGCCGGGATCCTGCTCGCGCACGAGCGCGCACAGGCGCTCCACGTGCTGCTCCACGCGGCGGGCGCCCAACCAGCGCACGATCGGCGCCGGGATCTCGTTCGCCACCGCGAACGCGAGCAGTGCCGGATGACCGAAGCACGACTTCGCCGCGGCGATGAATGCGATCTCGTGGGCGCGGCTCCAGCGGCCTTCGCAGACGAAGCCGATCGAGCGCTCACCGCCGAGGCCGACGAGCAGCCGCAAGCCATGCTTGAGCGCAAGATCCAGCAGCCAGCGCGGCGGCGCCGTGTACGTGCGCACGGCATTGAAGCCGTGGCTCGCCATGAGCGCGAAGTCGCGGTCCACCGTGGCCGGCGGCGGGTACTCGTGGCCGTCGGCGTCGGGCCGGAACGTCCCATAGGTGACGCCGCGCACGTAGAGCTTCTCGTCGCCGGCGAACAGGAACTTGCCCTCGGCGCGGGCACGGGCGAAGTCGTTGGCATCTGTGGCGACCGGGGCCATGGGCTCGATCGGGTGAAGGCTCATTGCGCGTGAGTCTCCAAGCGAGGGCAGGACGCGACCGTGCGGTCGCTCATGGTGGGGATGGAATTGATATTCGGTGACATCCGGGCCGGTGAGTGTTCACAGCCCGTGCAGGTACTCAATGATATACGGGTGCAGCGAACGAAGTCACTGACGAGCACACATCGAACGCCCCGCGAAGCGTGCAGGCGTTGCAACTTGCGCGACGCGGGACGCTCACGGCCCGAGCCGCCGGTCGGCCCTCGCCCGCTCTGCTAGGCTCGCGCGCATGAGCGTCCCCCGGCTCGCGCGACGGACCCGCCCCCGGGTGGCGGCGCTGGTCGCCGCAGCACTCGCCGCCGCGCCCGTCGCCAGCGCGGCGCCGACCGCGCCGGCGGGCAACAGCCTGCGCGCCCAGGTCGTCGCCGAAGGCTTCGACCACCCCGTCTACCTGTGCGCCGCACCCGGCGATCCACGGCTGTTCGTGGTCGAGCAGCCGGGCCGCATCCGCTGGATCGAGGACGGCCGGCCCTCGAAGCGGGTGTTCCTCGATGCCAGCCCGCTCCTGCGCTACGGCGGCGAACAGGGGCTCCTCGGGCTCGCGTTCCATCCGGCGTTCGGCGCGAACAGCTTCTTCTACGTCAACTTCACCGACCGGCATGGCGACACGAAGGTGGTGCGCTACACCGCGCGCGCCGATCGCGATTCCGTGGTGCCCGGCTCCGCGAAACTCATCCTCACCGTGGTGCAGCCGTACGCGAACCACAACGGCGGCATGGTGACGTTCGGTCCCGACAGCATGCTCTACATCGGCATGGGCGACGGCGGCTCGGGCGGCGACCCGTTCGGCAACGGCCAGAACCTGCGCACGTTGCTCGGCAAGATGCTGCGGATCGACGTGGACCATGGCGATCCGTACGCGATCCCGCAGGGGAATCCGTTCCGCGATCGCCCGGGCGACCGCCGCGCCGAGATCTGGGCCACGGGGCTCAGGAACCCGTGGCGGTTCTCGTTCGACTTCACGGCGAAGCTGCTGATCATCGGCGACGTGGGCCAGAACAAGTACGAGGAGATCGACGTCGTGGACGCCGCGCACGCCGGCGCGAACTACGGCTGGAACGTGCGCGAGGGCGCGCACGCCTACGGCTTCCCGCGATCGGGGCCGCCGAACCGCGTCGAGCCCGCGGTCGAATACGAGCACCCGGATGGCTGCTCGGTGACCGGTGGCTACGCCTACCGCGGCCGCGCCCTGCCGGCGCTCGCCGGCACGATCTTCTATTCCGACTACTGCGCCGGCTGGCTCCGGTCGTTCCGCTGGAAGGGCCGCAAGGCGAGCGAGCAGATGCAGTGGGACGTCGGGAACCTCGGCAGCGTGACGTCGTTCGGCGAGGACGCGGATCGCGAGCTGTACGTCGTGGCCTACGAAGGGAAGATCTGGAAACTGGTCGCGCGCTGATCCCGCTCAGTTCGCGTCGCGGCGCGAGAGGCCCGGCGTGCAGCTCCGTTCCCTCGTCCGCCGTGCCGGCCCGCGCGGCCTTGCGATGCGGGTGCAGACGCGCACGTTTCGACACGGAAGGGCGATGGGTGACGCCTTCACACACTCTTGACCGCGCATGTGGATCATCGCGACGTGAGCGGCTCGTGTTGACTCCTGCGACCGAAGTACACCATCCGTAAGAACCATGGGCGGCTGACCTGCCGTGTGCGATGTTCTCGCCCGGGAGGTCTTCATCACATGCGTGTCGCGCCGTCACGAACCTCATGGACCGAGCACGGGTCCGGTGATCGACACGAGCGGGCTCCACGGGAGCGCACGTGGGCCGTGCTGCTCGCCGGCGGCGAGGGCACGCGGCTGCTCGGCGCATCGGTGGCGGGCGCGCGGATCGATCGCCCGAAGCAGTTCTGCCGCTTCGGTCGTGATGACTCGCTGCTCGGCTCGACGCTGCTTCGCGCCCGCCGCGCCACGGACCTCGCGCACGTCCTGCCGGTCGTGGCCGAGCACCACCGCACCTGGTGGAGGCCGGAGCTGCACCACCTCCCCGACGCCAATGTCCTCGTCCAGCCGCAGAACCGCGGCACGGCCGTTGCGCTCCTGCACGCGCTCGTCCATGTGCTCGTGCGCGACGACGATCCGATACTCGTCGTCTATCCGTGCGATCACGGTGTGGACGAGGAAGGTCCGCTGCAGCGTGCGGTGGATCGCGCCGTGCACGCCGCGAGCGGCCCGGAGCGGCCGCTCGTCCTCCTCGGCGTCAGCCCCAAGGCGCCGGAGACCCAGTACGGCTGGATCGTCCCCGAGCGCGGCGGGCCGGGGCTGGTGCGTGCGGTCCACCGTTTCGAGGAAAAGCCCTCGCTGCGCGATGCCTGCGCGCTGATGCAGCAGGGCGGGCTGTGGAACAGCCTCATCTTCGCGGTCTCCGGCCGGGGCTTGCTCGGGCTCTTCCTCAAGTCGGTCCCGCGGTTGGTCGAAGCCTACTT
>DATNFC010000206.1:0-9792 GCA_035606545.1 Candidatus Methylomirabilota bacterium | reverse complement strand
AGCGCGGTGGTTCCCGAGTTCAGCAGCCAGATGACCGTGAAGTACGGCAACAAGAACAACAACCTGTCGATTGTCGGCACGACACAGAATTACGCCGAAGTGAAGAATTACAAGCTCCCGTTTGGCCGGATGTTTACCGAGGGAGACGACCAGCAGCGGCAGCGCTACGCCGTGCTGGGCGCCGATGTTCCGATCTTGTTCGAGGCCAACGCCGCCGCCTTGATCGGCACCACGGTCCAGATCCGCGGAATCCCCTTCGAGGTGATCGGAATCCTCTCCCGGAAGGGATCTTCCTCCGGATCCTTCCAGAACGTGGACGAGCAGATCCTGATCCCGCTGCAGACCGCCCAGTATCGCATCTTCGGCAACAACCGGCTCCGCCAGATCTCGGTCGAAGTGGCCGAGGGCATTCCGATGGAACAGGGCATGGTGGACCTCGAACGGATCATGCGGCGGGAGCACAAGATCCGGCCCGGCGGCACCAACGACTTCACCATCCGAAACCAGATGGAGCTGCTGGCGACCCAGCAGCAGACCACCGAGGTGTTCGGCTCGCTGCTGGCGGGAATCGCCGCGGTCAGTCTCGTCGTCGGCGGTATCGGCATCATGAACATCATGCTGGTCTCGGTGACCGAGCGCACGCGCGAGATCGGCATCCGCAAGGCGCTCGGCGCGACGCGGTTCCTGATCCTGTCGCAATTCCTGATCGAAGCGGTGACGCTGTGCCTTCTCGGGGGCTCGATCGGCGTGGCGCTCGGGGCGGGCGCGTCGGCCGTGCTGCGCGATGCGCTCCACTGGAGCACGTCGGTGGGCATGGACTCGGTGGCGCTGGCGTTCGGCTTCTCCGCCGCGGTGGGTCTGTTGTTCGGCGTCTGGCCCGCACGGCGCGCGGCATCGCTCGACCCAATAGAATCATTGCGTTACGAGTGAGTCAGGTCTCGGCGTCGCCCCGGGTGGCTGGCCCGGTGTGTGCTGGCCGGCGTGTGTTAGAGTCGGCGGCCTGCGACGCCGCGAGTCCTCGTGTGCGTCGTGAACGCATCCCGGAGGCCGCCGGGACACAACGGATTGGAGCGTTCCATGACGAAAAGGATCTTCTGGCTGGGACTCGCCCTTGCCACAGCGCTGATCGTGCCGGGTTGCGGTGCGCAGAAGGGTGCCGCGGAGAAAGCGCTGGCGGCGACCGTTCAAGCGTATGACGCCATCAAGCAGCAGGCGCAGAACATCGTGCCCGACGAGGCGAAGGCGATCGAGGACGGCATCTCCGCCGCGAGCGCGCAGCTCCAGGGCGGCGACACGAAGGGCGCGATGACGGCGGTCACGGCGCTCGATGCGCGCGTGAAGGAGCTCGCCGCGAGCCTGCCCGAGAAGACGCAGCAGGCGCAGACCGCGTGGGCGGAGCTGGCCGGGTCGATACCGGCAACGTTCAAGACGCTCGACAAGAAGGCGGCCGGATTGGTGAAGCCGGCGGCGGGAACGCCGAACGCCGAGCAGAGCGCTGTGTCCAGGCTGGCCAGCCTCAAGACCACCTGGGATGAAGCGCAGGCTGCGGCACAGGCCGGCCGACTCGCGGAGGCCGTGACCAAGGGCAACGATGTGCGCGACGGCACCGTGAAGCTGCTCACCGACCTGCAGGGCGGCTCGTAGTCGCGCGAATCATTCGATCGATCACGGGGGCCGGCTCCACATGGAGCCGGCCCTCGACGTTTCTGGACGATTCGTGAACTGCGAAACGCCATCGCGGCCGTTGCAGGATGGACGACGCGCGATCGCGCCCACGCGCGGGGCAGCATGAGCGCTGACCGCAAGTCGTTGTCGTGTCTGGGGCTGGCGAAAGCGTGATGAGTCGCGGGCATCGCTCGTGCTCGCTCCATGTTCGGCCGCGACACGCACCGTTCGCCTGCCCTGATTCGCGCCGCCCGATCGCGAGGGGCCATGTGGGACCTGCTGCTGTCGCTCGCGCTGGATCCGTCGCTGCAGCACATGTCGGGGGCGACGGTCGCACCCGTGCCGCTCACCGCCACCCTCGCGACGGCGACACCGCTCGCGCGCGGGACCTCGTTCTATCTCGACGAGGACAACTTCCAGTTCGCGCCGCGCACCGACGAGAACTACACGTTGGGCACGGGCTTCACCTGGGAGGGCGATGAGCGCGGTGGCGCTGATGCGCACCCGCTGCTCGACGCGCCGCTGGACGGCTTCGAGGCCGGCGCACGCTGGGCCGCGAACCGGCTGTTCGGCCTCCACTTCCGGGCCGCGAACCGGCCAGCCCACTACGCGCGCACGCTGTTCGCGACCGCGTTCACGCCCGAGCACATCGAACGCGCGGACATCCAGTACGGCGACCGGCCGTACGCGTTCCTGATCGGCTGGACGGTGCGGCGCACGCCGGATGCGTCGCACGCCGACCGCGACCGGTTCGCGTTCTGGCGGAGCGAGGCGACGCTGGGCACGATCGGCAGCCCGGTCGGCGAGCTGGTGCAGCGCTCGATTCACGCCGGGCTGCGGACGGTGAACGGCAGTGACGAGCCGGTGGACCCCGCAGGCTGGGATCACCAGATCCTCGACTCGCGCTTCGGCGTGCCCACCGCGCGCTACGACCTGACGCGCGTGGGCTATCGGCGCTGGGCCGGTATGCCCGGCGTGGAGCTCATGGCCGACGCGGGCGCGGAGCTGGGCTACTACACCGACGCGCACTCGAGCGTGAGCGCAGCACTCGGATGGTCGGCGTCGCCGCTGTGGACGTTCGACATGCACATGGCGCACCCGGGGCTCGTGGCCGGTACGCCGCAGCGCGCGCGCGGTTTCGAGGCGTTCGTGTTCGCGAGCGTGGAGGGTTTCGCCTACGCCTACAACGCGCTGCTCCAGGGCTACGGTGACTGGCGCAGCGACTATCACTTCTCGCGGCGCGACATCGAGACGTACACGTACGAGCTGCGGCAGGGAATCGTGGTCGGGCATTACTCCGTGGACGCCGCCGGCGGCCGGCGCCGCCAACTGCGGTTCGTGCTCGAGCCCTACGCGTTCCGCTCGCGCGAGTTCAAGGGCGCGCTCGCGCGCGGGCACGCCTGGGGCGGCGTGCGCGTGCTGATGAGCGAGACGTTCGACCTGTCGATGCGCTGAGGCCGGCGTCCGGGCGAGCGGACGCCAGCCTCATGCGTTCGCTCACGCGGCGCGCTTGGTTTCCGCCGACTCTTCCGCCTGTTGGATCGTGTGCGTGAGCTTGGGTCTAGCGAGCACCTGGAACGCCACCCATGCGCCGGCGCACCCGAGCAGGAGCGTGATCACCTGGTCCGCGGGCCGCTCGCGCCATGCGGAGAGGTAGACGAACCAGCCGCCGTCGAGCCGGTAGCCGATGTCCGGCCGCGCCTTCGCCAGCCACCAGGCGAACAGCAGGATGTCGCCCAACGTCACGCTGGCCACGGTGAACACGGCTCCGATCCCGCGCCCGATCGTGTCCACACGTCCGGCCCCGCGGCGATACGCCCACGCGATCAGCGCGCCAATGCCGATCGCGGCAGCCGCGAACTCGCGCTGCGTCAGCGCCGCCACCGCGGCCCATGCCGTGGCGCCGACGAGTGCCGCAAAGCCCGCCAGTGCCGCGCCCACGCCGTGGTTCGTGTCGGTCATCTCGTAGGCGCGCTCCGCCATCTCGCCCGCGGTGACCGTGCGCTGCTGGCACGACGCGCATAGCAGCTTCGGCACGCCGTCCACGAGCACGTGGCGGCGGACCTCGGCGATGCCGCAGTCCTCGCACCGGCCCTGGAACACCGGCGTCGCGCGGGCGACGGCGGCGACGAGCGTTTCCACCCACGACTGGATGCGCGCGGACTTCGGCGTACCCCAGGAGAACACCCGACGCCACGTGAGCGCGTCTTCCGTAAGCGTGAACTCCGGCGGCTTGCCCCAGCGCATGAACGCGGGCGGCTTGCCGACGACGATCGCCGTGTGCTTGCGCGCAGTACCCTTCCCGGGCAGCACGTCGAGCGTCGCGTCGTCGATCAAACGCTGCCGGACGCCCTGCACTTCCACGGTCTTCGGAAAGCGGACGACGATGGTGAGCCCCGGGTAGTCGTCGATGCCCCAGCCGGCGCGCAGGAGCAACCCGTTGCGCTCACCGGCCACGCGCTCCGTGCGCTGGAGCCAGCCCTGCTGCGGCTGGTGAGTGAGTTTCCACTCGCGGGCCCATGCGGCCCACGGGTCGCGATTGAACGTGATCATGACCGACCCTCCCGGGCGGTCATCGGCGGCGTCCGGTCGCGACCTGAGCGGGGAGTTTCAACTGCGTCTGGGCCACGCCTGCGGTAGGCTCCGGGCGGCCCGGTCCCGTCACATCGTGCGTCCCCGAGCGCCCCCGGAGAGATCCCGATGCCGAACGCCACGCTGCGCTTGGTCGTGGCCGCACTGCTCACCGTCGCGCCTGGAACCCTTGCATCTGCCGCGACCGCCGACACGAAGCCGGTCCCCGATGCGAGTTGGCGGCTCGTGGGGCCATTCCGCGCCGGCTGGGCCACGGCGGTTTCGGGGATCGATGGCGATCCCACCACGTTCTATTTCGGCGGCGCCGGCGGCGGCGTGTGGAAGTCGGCCGACGCCGGCCGCACGTGGCGCGGGCTGATGCAGAACGAACGCGCGTCGGCGATCGGCGCGCTCGCGGTGGCGCCCTCGGACCCACGCGTACTCTACGCCGGCACCGGCCAGCCGGACGCGCGCTACGACATCATGGCGGGGGAGGGCGTCTACCGCTCGGCGGACGGCGGCGAGTCGTGGACGCGCGTGGGCCTCGAGACGTCGCGTCACATCGGCGCCATCCTCGTCCACCCGAAGGACGCGAACCGCGTCCTCGTGGCGTCGTTGGGCCACGTGTTCGGGAGCGACCCGCAGCGCGGCGTGTTCCTGACGCGCGACGGCGGCAAACGCTGGCAACCGGTACTGCAGACGCCAGACTCGGTGGGCGCGGTGGACCTGGCGTGGGATCCGAACCAGCCGAACGTGGTGTTCGCAGCGACGTGGCAGATGCGGCTTCATCCCTGGCTCGACTACTTCATGCCGCAGGGCGGACGCGGCTCGGGCGTGTGGCGGAGCGACGACGGCGGCGAGCACTGGCGCCGGCTCGCGGGCGGACTACCCACGGGCCGCGTCGGCCGCATCGGCATCGCCGTGGCCCGAGGCAGCAGCGGACGGATCATCTATGCGTGCATCCAGGCCTATCCGCCGGCGACGACGGGCGCGAGCGCCGCGGGCGCGACCGCACCGCCCGGCTCGGGCCTCTACCGCAGCGACGACGGCGGCGAGTCGTGGAAGCTCGTGAACCCGGACGGCAGCCTCGGCAGCAGCTATTTCGGCCGCGTCATCGTCGCGCCCGACGACGCCGAGTGCGTGTACGCCATGGGCCGCTCGATACGCGTCTCGCGCGACGGCGGCCGGCACTTCGAAGTGCTGCGCGGTTCGCCCGGCGGCGACGACTACCACGCGCTGTGGATCGACCCCTCGGAGCCGAGGCGCATGATCACCGGCTCCGACCAGGGCGCCGTGGTCACGAACAACGCCGGCGTGACGTGGTCGAGCTGGTACAACCAGCCCACCGGGCAGTTCTATCACCTCGCCGCCGACGAGCGCTTCCCGTACCACATCTACAGCGGCCAGCAGGACAACGGCACGGTGGAGATCGCGAGCCGCGGCCCCTACGGCGTGATCGAAGAACGCGACTGGCATCCGGTGGGCGGCGACGAGCGCGACTACATGGTGCCGAAGCCCGGCGACCCGCGCACGGTATTCGGCAGCGGCCTCGGTGGCTCGATCTCGCGCTTCGACGAGGAGACACGACAGAGCGCGGACGTCTCCGCGTGGCCGCTCAACAGCTACGGCGCCGACCCGCAGACCGTGCGCTACCGCTACACGTGGATCACGCCGCTCGTGCTGTCGCCGCTGCCGCCGCACGCAATGTATCTGGGCGCGCAGGTGCTGTTCCGATCGCTGGACGACGGTCAGAGCTGGGACACGGTGAGCCCCGATCTGAGCGGCGTGCGGGCCGGAGTGGGCCGTTGCGACAATCCATCGCCCGATGAGGCGCGCGCCTGCGGCTATGGCGTGGTGTTCAGCATCGCGCCGTCGCCGCACGACACCGCGACGATCTGGGTGGGCACCGACGACGGGTTGGTGAAGCGCACGAGCGACGGTGGCGCCCACTGGACGAACGTGACGCCGCCGGGCACGCCGGCATGGGGCATCGTCAGCTCGGTCGACCTCTCGCCGCTCGATCCGGCGACGGTCTACGTCGCGATCGACACGCACCGACTCGACCGCTTCTCGCCGATCGCGTTTCGTACGCACGACGGCGGGCGCACGTGGCAGTCCATCGCGCGCGGGCTCCCGGCCGACGAGTTCGTGGGGGTCGTGCGCTGCGACCGCAGGCAGAAGGGGTTGCTCTACGCGGGCACGAACCGCTCGATCTACGTGTCGTTCGACGACGGCGCGCACTGGCAGCCGCTGGCGCGAAACTTCCCGACGACGTGGGTGCGCGATCTGCTCGCGCACCACGATGACCTGATCGCGGCCACGCAGGGCCGCGGCATCTGGGTGCTGGACGACGTGAGCCCGCTGCGTGCGATCGCCGCCGGCCTGACGCGCGAGCCGGTGGCGCTCGTCTCACCCGCGCCGGCCGTGCGGCTCAGGACCAGCGAGAACCACGACACGCCGCCGCCGCCCGAGACGCCGCTCGGCCAGAACCCGCCGACGGGAGCGGTGTTCGATTACTGGTTGGCGGTACCTGCCCGTGGCGCCGTGTCGTTGAGGATCACCGACGGAGACGGCGCCGTGGTGAGGAGCTTCCGCAGCGACGATCCGCCGGAGTCGCTGCGCACCGACGTCTACTTCGACAAGGCCTGGCTCCAGCCGCCGAAACGGCTCGAGACCGCCGCCGGGATGCACCGGTTCGTCTGGGACCTGCGCTACCCGCGCCCGGCCGCGCGCTCGTTCCGGAACTCCATCGCCGCCGTGCTCGCCAGCGGCACGCCCGCGCAGCCGTTCGGGCCGTTCGTGCTTCCGGGCGACTACAAGGTGACGCTCTCGGTGGACGGGGCCGAAAAGTCCCGTTCGTTGAAAGTCGGACTCGACCCTCGGGTCTCGGTGCCGGCCGACGGGCTCGTCGAGCAGCTCCAGCTCTCGCACGCGATCGATTCGACGCTGGTGCGTGCGTGGGTCGCGCACGACGAGATCGAACAGGCTCGGAAGGAGAGAGGCGACGCGCTGGCGCCGGCGCTTCGCGACTCCCTTGCCACCTTGGGGACACTCGGCGGCACGAGCCTCAGTGGCGCGGCCAACGCGCTCACCGACATCGCGATCGGCGTCCAGTCCGCCGACACCGCGCCGCCGCAGGGACTCAAGGAGGGCTATCGCGCGTGCGCGGCGCTCGTGGACGGGCTCATCGAACGCTGGCGGCGTCTGGAGCCGCAGCTCCGGGAGGCCTCGGCGGCGCGGCCGAACCGGCCCTGAGCCTAGTTCGTGGCGCTCGTCACCTGCGCCGCCGAGGGTGCAGGCGTCGCAGCGTCGAGATCCAGGCCCAAGCCGCGATGGAGCAGGCGGACGGCCCGGTCGGCGTCGTCCTCCGCCACGACGAACGACAGGTTCACGCGCGATGCGCCCTGCGAGATCATCTCGACCTGGATTCCGACACCGCCGAGCAGCGTGAACACGTGGCCCGCGAGCCCCAGCCGCCGCGGTGCACCCTCTCCCACGAGCGCAACGACCGCGAGCCCGCGCCGCACCTCGACCGTCCCGATTGACTCCAGCTCCAGCACCGCGTCGTCCAGCCGCAGCGTGTCGTCCACCGTGACCGAGATCGAGACCTCGGACGTGGTGACGAGGTCGACGACGACGTGATGTCGGCCGAAGATCTCGAAGACACGCGCCAGGAAGCCGTAGGCCAGCAACATGCGGGTCGAGGCCACGGTGACCGCGGTGATGCCCTTCTTGCAGGCGATCGACTTCACGCGCCAGGCACTGTCCGCGGGGCCGGCCGCGGGCGTGACCAGCGAGCCCGGATCGTCCGGGCGCGTGGTGTTGAGCACGCGCACGGGGATCGCGCGCTCCATCGCGGGCAGCAGCGTCTTCGGGTGCAGGACCCTGGCGCCGAAGTACGCCAGCTCACTGGCCTCGTTGAATGAGAGCAGCGGCACCGGGCGTGCCTCAGGAACGAGGCGCGGGTCGGCGGAGAGCAGGCCGCTCGTATCGGTCCAGATCTGGATCTCCGCGGCGCCGAGCGCGGCGCCGATGAACGCGGCGCTGTAGTCGGAGCCGCCACGTCCCAGCGTGGTGATCCGCCCGTCAGAGGTGCGGCCGAGGAACCCGGTGACGACCGGGACAGCCGCACGGCGCGAGAGCGACTCGGCCATCTGCCGTGCCGCCTCGGGCAATGGGTGAGCCGCACCGAAGCGTTCATCGGTGACGAGCCCGGCATCTCCCGCGAGCATCGCGACGGCGTCGACGCCGCCCTCGCGCAGGGCCGCAGCGAAGAACGCGGCCGAGAGCCGTTCGCCGAACGACAGCAGGCGATCGCGCTCCTCGAGAGCCAACGGCTCCGCCCGGCCGCTCGGCGCTGCTGTCGCCGCTCGCCAGGCGTCGAGCAGACCGTCTGCCTCGCCGGAGCGAACGCCGGTGGCCCGCGACCACTCGTCGTGGCGCTCGATCAGCCGCTGTGCCAGATCGGCCCGGCGCTCGCGACCGCGGCAGAACTCGACGATCAGGTTCGTGACGCCGGAGAAAGCGCTCACGACGACGACCGGATCACGCGGTACCGCCTCGCGCACCAGACGTACCGCCACCGCGAAATGTTCCGGCACGCCCACGGACGTGCCGCCGAACTTCATGACGATCATGGGTGGCGGATTATGCACCCCGATGGGATTCGAAGCGAAACTCGGCACAACCGTCGTCGGAACCGTTTCGCGACTGGAGTTCCCCATGGATGCACCCGTACCTTGCCGCGTTCGATACCGCGCTCGGGGCCGTTCGCGAAGCCGTCTCGCGGCGCTCCCAACGGGCAAAGCTTCGGGCCCGGCCACCGTTACGGTGGCCGGGCCCGCGTGCATGCATGGATGCGGACTACTGGTCCGAGCCTGCCGTCTGGTCCGCCGGCACCGGCCGGAGCCGGATCTCGATGCGCCGGTTCTTCTCGCGTCCCGCCGGCGTGTCGTTCGGCTCGCGCGGACGGCTGTCCGCGAACGAGACCGCGGCCAGGCGCGGCGAGGCGATGCCGCCTTCCTCGAACAGTCGCACGATGCGCGCCGCGCGCGCACCGCCCAGCTCCCAGTTCGTCGGGTAGCGCGCCGCAAGGGCGGGGCCGATCTTCTGGTTGTCCGTGTGGCCGGTGACCACGATCTGGAACGGGGACGCCTTCAGCTGATCGCTCACCTTGAGCAGCAGCTCGCGCCCGGTCTTGTCGAGCTGGGCCGAACCCGACTTGAACAGGATGTCCTGCGCGAGGTTCACGCTGATGCCGTCGCGCAGCTGCTGCACCTGGAGCTTGCCGCTGTCCAGCTCGCCCTTGAGGTTGCCGACCAGGGATTCGTACGTGGTCTTCATGTCCTCGACGGCCTTCTGCTGCTCCTGCAGCTTCAACCCGAGCTGCTGGGCCGTGGCCTCGTTCTCCTTCGCCTGCGCCTCGATCGCGGCCTTCTCGCTCTGGAGCTGCTCGTTCGTCTTGCTCAGCGTCTCGACGTTGGTCTGGAGCTCCTTGTTCTTCGTCATCGCCGCGTCGTAGTTCTTGTTCAGGTCGGCGTATTTCGACTTGGACAC
>DATNFC010000205.1:0-5241 GCA_035606545.1 Candidatus Methylomirabilota bacterium | reverse complement strand
GTCGTCGAGCCGCACCGACTGCGCGGGCGCCGCGCTCGGCGTCGCGAGCGCGAACAGCAGGGCCGCCACTCCCAGCATGCGCCTCACGCCCTCGCCCTCCCGCGGGCGCGACTCGAGAAGTGACGGAGCAGCACCGGCACGTAGGGCGTGTCGGTGCGGATCTCGAGCATCGGGCAGCGCGCCCGGCGCAGCACGTCGGCGGTCGCCTGGCGACGCTCGGCGGCTTCGCGCGCGTAGGTCTGCCGCAGCTTCTTGTTGCCGGTGTCCACCAGCACGCGGCGGCCGTCCTCGAGACCTTCCATCTCGATCCATCCCACCGCCGGCAGCGTCTCGTCGCGCGGATCGCGGAGTGCGAACGCGGTGACGTCGTGGCGCTTGGCGAGCACCCGCCAGTCGTGGACGTCGAGACGATCGTCGAAGTCGGAGATCCAGAACACCAGGCTGCGGCGCCGCAGCGTGCTCATCAGGAACTTGGTGGCGGCGCCGAGATGGGTGCCGCGCGCGGTGATCTCGCGTCCCAGCACGTCGCGCAGCATGCGCAGGAGGTGGGTGCGTCCGCGCGCCGGCGGCACGTAGTGCTCGACCCGCTCGCCCACCAGCACCAGTCCCACGCGATCGTTGTTGCGGATCGCCGCGAAGCCCAGCACCGCACACAGCTCGGCGGCCAGCTCGCGCTTCTCGGGCCCGGCAGTGCCGAAGCGCATCGAGCGTGAGACGTCGACCGCCAGCATCACGGTGAGCTCGTGCTCCTCGACGAAGCGCTTGACGTAGGGCATGCCGAGGCGCGCCGTCACGTTCCAGTCGATGTCGCGCACCTCGTCGCCCGGAACGTAGGGGCGCACTTCCTCGAACTCGACGCCGCGCCCCTTGAAGATGCTCTCGGACTGTCCCGCGAACAGGTCCTGCACCAGGTGGCGGCTGCGAATCTCGAGCCGGCGGACCTTGCTGAGGAGTTCCGCGGTCGGCGTCGCCATCAGGGCACGCGGACCTGCTCCAGGATCCGCCGCGTCACCTCTTCACCGTCGATGCCTTCGGCTTCCGCCTCGTAGGTGACGTGGATGCGGTGGCGGAGCACGTCGTGCGCGATCTTCTTCACGTCCTCGGGGAGCACGTAGGGCCGGCCTTCGAGCAGCGCCATGCCCTGGGCGCCCCGCACCAGGAACAGCGTGGCGCGCGGGGACGCGCCGAAGTCGATGAGGTTCTCGAGCGCGAGCCCGAAGTCCTTGGGACGGCGGGTCGAGTTCACCAGGTCGAGCACGTATTCCTGGATCTTGTCGTCCACGTAGACGCCCGCGAGCGCCGAGCGGGCCTCCATCACCTGATCGTGCGTGGCCTGGGGCTTCAGCTCCGGCAGCGACGCCAGGCCGGCCCGGCGCAGGATCTCCTTCTCCTCGCCGCGCTCGGGGTAGTTCACGCGCACCTTGAGCATGAAGCGGTCGCTCTGCGCCTCCGGCAGCGGGTAGGTGCCCTCCTGCTCCACCGGGTTCTGCGTCGCGAGCACGATGAACGGCTCCTCGAGCGGGTGCGTGGCGTCGCCCAGCGTGACCTGCTTCTCCTGCATGGCCTCGAGCAGCGCGCTCTGCACCTTGGCCGGTGCGCGGTTGATCTCGTCGGCGAGCACGATGTTTGCGAACACCGGGCCGCGCTTGGCCGTGAACGTGCCATCTTTCGGGTTGTACACGAGCGTGCCGGTCAGGTCGGCGGGCAGCAGGTCGGGCGTGAACTGGATGCGCCGGAAGTGCAGCGACAGCGCGCGGGCGAGGCTCGAGACCGCGAGCGTCTTCGCGAGGCCGGGAAGGCCCTCGAGCAGCACGTGTCCGCCGGTCAGGAGCCCGATCAGCAGCCGGTCGATCATGGCGCGCTGGCCGACCACGGCGCGGCCCACCTCGTCGCGCACGCGGATCATGGATTCACCGGCGCGCTCGACGCGCCGTGCGGCTGCCTGGTCGACGGTCATGCCTTCCTTCCTGGAAGGGGTGGGACGGCCCTGTCACTCACCGCGATGTCGGGCGGCTCGGAAAACCCGCGCGAGTCTGGCGTCGGCCCCGCCGAGCGTCAAGCGGCGGCGGAACTTGCAGCGCGCGCGGTGCCCGGGACGGCGTGGGTCTCGACCCACGCGGCGAGCACGCTACGGGCATCGGCAAGTTCGTGCGGAAAATCCAGTGTCTCGAGGCGGTCGAGCCGATTGAGCCGGCGCACGATCTCCACCATCAGCCCGGCCGCATCCGTAGCCGGCTCGCCGCCGCCGGGACGCGCCCCCAGCATGAGCTCGTGCACGCGCAGCCGCGCCAGCGGCTCCACGGCGAGGTCGCGCCGGTAGCGCGCGATCGCGTGCCCGAACCACCGCTCGGCGGCCGCCCGGTCGCCGCGCGCAGCGGCGGTCAGCGCGCGGCGATGGCAGGCCTGCCCCGATGCGAGGGCGGGCAGCCACCGGGACGCGAGGTCGGCGAGCGAGGCGAGCATGGGCGTGAGGTCCCGTGGCCTGTGGGCGGAGCGGGGAGCGAAGGAAGCCGCGCGCGTACTTGCACGGCCGGTGCCAGCGTCCGGACCCACGACTTGCCGCGCCAGGCAGGATTCGAGCGACCACGCCGGCGCGACCGCGTTGCGAAACGCGGCGGCGTCACCGCTCAGCCTGCACGCACCCCCGTGCGCACGACCGGCGTCCGCGAGTAGAGCGGGAACGACGTCGCCAGCTCCCGCACCTCCGGTGCGAGTGCGACTGCGAGCGCACTGTCGTCGGGCATCTCGAGCACGCGGGCGATCCAGCCGGCGATCGTGCGCATCTCGGGAACACCCATGCCGCGCGTCGTGAGCGCCGCGGTGCCGATGCGGATGCCGCTCGTCACCCACGGTTTCTGCGGGTCGCCGGGCACCGCGTTCTTGTTGACCGTGATGCCCACACGATGGAGCGCTTCCTCCGCGACCTTTCCGGTCAGACCCGAGCGGCGCAGGTCCACGAGCATCAGGTGGTTGTCGGTGCCGCCCGAGACGAGGTCGAAGCCGCGCGCGACCAACTCGCCGGCGAGCGCCTGCGCATTCTCGATCACGCGCCGCGCGTAGTCGCGGAAGTCGGGCGAGAGCGCCTCGCCGAAACACGCCGCCTTGGCGGCGACGATGTGCATGAGCGGTCCGCCCTGGAGGCCCGGGAACACGCTCTTGTCCACCTTCTCCGCGAGCTCGGCGCGGCAGAGGATGAAGCCGCCCCGCGGCCCGCGCAGCGTCTTGTGCGTGGTGCTCGTCACGACGGCCGCGTGCGGCACCGGGTCGGGATGGAGTCTCGCCGCCACGAGCCCGGCCACGTGTGCCATGTCCACGACCAGCGTCGCACCGACCTCGTTCGCGATCGCGCCGAAGCGCGCGAAGTCGAACGCGCGCGGGTAGGCGCTGGCGCCGGCGACGAGGATCTTCGGACGGTGCTCTCTTGCGAGCCGCTCGACCTCGTCCATGTCGAGTCGTCCATCCTCCGGGCGCACACCGTACTGGACCGCCTTCCACAGCCGCCCGGACAACGACACCGGATGCCCGTGCGTCAGGTGCCCGCCGTGCGCGAGGCTCATCCCGAGCAGCGTGTCGCCGGGATTGCTCACCGCCAGGTAGGCGGCCACGTTCGCCGACGCCCCGGAATGCGGTTGCACGTTTGCGTGCGCCGCGCCGAAGAGCTGCTTCAACCGTTCGCGCGCGAGGTCCTCCGCAACGTCGACCCACTCGCAGCCGCCGTAGTAGCGCTTGCCGGGAAGGCCCTCGGCATATTTGTTCGTGAGCACCGAGCCCGCGGCCTCGAGCACCGCGTCGCTCACGTAGTTCTCGGACGCGATCAGTTCGAGCTGCGTGCGCTGGCGCTCGAGCTCACCCGCGAGCGCGGCGGCGAGCTTCGGGTCCTGCTTCGCGATCGCGGATGGGCGTTGCTCGCTCATACCGTCCCCTGCCGTGTCGAGCCGTGCGCCCGCGCCTCGTAGTCGCGGATCTCGTCCACGCGGCGCTGGTGCCGGCCGCCGGCGAACGGCGTGGTGAGCCAGATGCCGAGCCAGCGCAACGCGGCATCGAGATCGGGGTTCGACCTCCCCCCCAGTGCGAGCACGTTCGAGTCGTTGTCGGTTCGTGTCAGGCGCGCGGTCTCGTCGCTGGTGACGACCGAGGCGCGCACGCCCTCCACCTTGTTCGCCGCAATGCTGGCGCCGATGCCGGTGGCGCACACCACGACACCGCGGTCGGCGGCGCCGGACGCCACGCGCTCCGCCACGGGGATGGCGAACTCGGGGTAGTCCACGCTTTTGTCGGCCGAGTCGGTGCCCAGGTCCTGCACCTCGTGGCCCAACCGCTCGAGCTCCGCCTTTACGCGCTCCTTGAGCGCGAACCCCGCGTGGTCGCTCCCGATCGCGACTTTCACGCCCGCGCCGGGGCGGCCGCGCGCGTCACCTTCGTCAGCCAGCCGTGCCGGTCGGGCACATCCCCGCGGACGATGCCGAAGAACGCCTGCTGGATCGCCTTCGTCACCGGGCCCACCTCGCCCGCGCCAACGGTGATGCGGTCGACGGACGTGATCGGCGTCACCTCCACGGCGGTGCCGGTGAAGAACACCTCGTCGGCGACGTAGAGCAGCTCCCTCGGCACCACCATCTCGCGCACGCGGTAGCCCAGCTCGGTCGCCAGCTGCAGCACGCTCGCGCGCGTGATGCCGGCGAGGATGCTGTTGTGGAGCGGCGTCGTGAGCAGCTCGCCCTTCATGACCAGGAACAGGTTCTCGCCCGAGCCCTCGCTGACGTAGCCGTTCACGTCCAGCGCGATCGCCTCGGCGTAGCCGTCTTCCACCGCCTCGAGCTTCAGCAGCTGCGAGTTCAGGTAGTTGCCGCCCGCCTTCGCCATCGCCGGCAGCGTGTTCGGCGCCATGCGCGCCCAGGTGCCGATCTTCACCGCCACGCCCTTCGTGAGCGCGTCGTCGCCGAGGTACTTGCCCCACGGGTACGCCGCGACCATGACCTCGATCGGCGTGCCCACCGGGTTCACGCCCACGTGCGAGTAGCCGCGGTACACGAGCGGGCGGATGTAGCACTCCGCGAGCCGGTTCGCGGCCACGGTATCGATGCAGGCGCGCTCGATCTGCTCGGTCGAGAACGGCATCTTCATGCGGTAGATCTTCGCCGAGTACGACAGGCGCTCGATGTGCTCGCCGAGCCGGAAGATCGCCGGGCCCTGCTTGGTGTTGTAGCAGCGGATGCCCTCGAACACGCTCGAGCCGTAGTG
>DATNFC010000204.1:0-6980 GCA_035606545.1 Candidatus Methylomirabilota bacterium | reverse complement strand
TACGTGCCGCCGCAGGCGGCGAAGTACCGCGTGAAGCTGGGGAACGGGATGATCGCGTACCTCGTCCCCGACCGCACCACGCCGCTCGTCACGGTGCACGTCCTCATGCGACTCGGTCCGCAACTTGATCCGCCCGGCAAGGAAGGATTGGCGGCGATGACCGCGAACCTGCTCACGCGCAGCGGCAACGCCACGATGACCGCCGAGCAGGTGGAGACGAAGGTGGCGAGCCTCGGCGCGACGCTCGACTCGAACGTGGGCGGCGGCGGCGGCGGTTTCTTCGGCCTCGGCGGCGTGCCGATCGGCCCCGCCGAGGGCCGTGCGACGGTGAACCTGCTGAGCAAGGACCTCGACGAGGGCCTGGCACTCCTCACCGGGTGCTTGAAGGGCGCGGCGTTCCAGGCCGACCGCGTGAAGCTCTACAAGGACCAGGCGCTCCAGAACATGAAGCGCCGGAACGACGAGTCCGGCGACATCGAGGAGCGCGAGTGGAGCACGCTGCTGCGCGGCGACGATCACTGGTCGAACCGCTGGAGCACGAAGGCGTCGCTCGACGGCATCACGGTCGAGGACTTGAAAGCGTTCGAGAAGCGCTACGTGGGTCCGAAGAACTTCATCCTCGCGGTGGCCGGCGACTTCGACCGGGGCGCGATGGTGAAGAAGCTCGAGGCCGCGTTCGGGAAGTGGCCCACGCCCGGCGAGAAGCCCGGGCTGCCGGCGGCGCCGGACAAGCCCGCGCAGGCGGGCTGGTACATGGTGGAGAAGGACGTGAACCAGGGCCGCGTCTCGATCGGCCTGCCGTCGCTGGACCGCTACGACCCCGACTGGGCCGCGGCGCGGGTCATGAACGACATCCTCGGCGGCGGCGGTTTCACGTCGCGGCTCGTGAACCGCATCCGCTCGGACGAGGGCCTCGCCTACTCGGTCAACTCGCGGATCGAGGGCGGCACGTACTACGCCGAGCCGTGGCGGCTCGTGTTCCAGTCCAAGGTGCGCTCGGTGGCCTACGCGACCGAGATCGCGATGGGCGAGATCCAGAAAATGCGCGACTCGCTGGTCACGCCCACCGAGCTCGTGGCGAGCCGGAACAAGTTCGTGGAGTCGCTGCCGGTGCAGTTCGAGACCGCGAACGCCATGGCCGGCGGACTCGCCGTGGAGGAGCTGACCGGGCGCTACGACAAGGACCCGGCGTACTTCGCGGACTACGCGAAGCGGCTGAACGCGGTGACGGCGACCGACGTCCAGCGCGTGGCGAAGCGGCTGCTCGATCCCACGAAGATGACCGTGCTCATGGTCGGGCAGTCGGGCGAGATGATGAAGGGCGACGACAAGCACGCGGCGAGCATCACGAAGCTCGCGGGCGGCGATCCCAAGCGCCTGCCGCTGCGCGACCCGCTGACGATGAAGCCGCAGCAGCCGGGCACGCCGAACTGATGGCGGGCCGTATCGAGACGCTCGCGTTCAAGGCCGCGGCCGGACGTTCGGCCGCGGCCATGACGTGGCTCGCCCACCTCGACGACCAGACGAAGCTCCTGGCGAAGGACCTCGAGGACATCACGCCAGCCGAGCTCCAGTGGCAGCCGAAGCGAGGGATGAACACGATCGGGATGCTGCTCGCGCACCTCGCCATCGTGGAGGTGTTCTGGTTGCACGTGGCCGAAGGGCACGCCACCGAGGCGAACATGCGCAAGAGCCTGGGTGTCGGCACCGACGACGACGGCATGCCGCTCCCGCCCGCCGGAACACCGCCCAGGGGGCTGAGCGGCCTCCCCTTCAAGTACTACTTGAACCTCATCCAGCGCGGGAGAAGACAGACGCGGCGGATCCTCAAGGGGTACCGCGACGTCGACCTCGCACGCTCGATCACGCGCACGCGCCGCAACGGACAGCGGCAGCGTGTGTCGCTGAGCTGGATCCTCTACCACCTCGCCGAGCACTTCAGCGGGCACTACGGGCAGATCCTGCTGATCCGTCACCTCTACCGCGATCGGAACGGCAAAGCGTGAGCACGACGGCATCGAAACGGATCGAGAGCCGCATCCTCCCCGCCCCCGGCTGCACCTCGCCGACCGTGGCGCTCAAGGTGGCGGAGATCGCCGACGTCCACGCGCAACTCCGCGCCGCGATCCGCGGGCTGCCGCCCGCCGCGTTCGCCTGGCAGCCGGCGCCGCGCACGAACACGATCGGCATGCTGGTCGCGCACGTCGCGCTCGCGGAGGTGAACCTCGCGCAGGTCGTGCTGCTCGCCGAGCCCAGGGGCCACACGCCCGACGTGCTCGGGCTGACCACGGACGACGACGGCATGCCGATCGAGAAGTACGGCAGCACGCCGCCGGCGGTACTGGCAGGCAAGGACGAGGCGTTCTTCCAGTCGCTGATCGAGAAGACCGAGGCACACACGTTCGCCGCCTGCCGCACGCTTCGCGAGGAGCAGCTCGGCGACGAGATCGCGCGCCCGCCGCGGCCGGACGGCAGCTATCGCGTGTTCGACCGGCGCTGGGCACTGCACCACATGGTCGAGCACATGGCGCAGCACCTGGGGCAGCTCCACGTGCTCAAGCGTCAGTGGAAGGCGGCGCAGCCGGCGGGCTGAGGGCATCGCCCCACCTGCCCGGGCCCGGATCAAGGTTCCGGGGGCTCACGGCCGGGCGTAGACTCCACACCACCTCGTGAGGTTGTCGCATGCGCCGCCCGCGGAAGTCCCTCGCCACCTTCCCACTCCTGCTGCGCGGTGCGGGTACGCTCACGAGCATGAGACGAACCGCGCTCGGGCTCGCGCTGGTCACGGCCGCCGCCGCCGCGCTCCGACTGGTCGCGCTCCGCTTCCAGCCCACGGTCACGTTCGACGGCACTGAGTACGTTCGCTTCGCCGAGGCGCTCGCGCACGGGGCGCCTTTCGCGTCGGTGTTCGCGCCGGGCTATCCCCTGCTCACGGCGATCGCGCACGTGGTGGTGCCCGACCGGGTCGGCGCGGCCGTGGCCGTGTCCATGCTCGCCGGCGTGGCGCTGCCCGCGATCGTGTGGGCGGTCGCGCGCGGCTCGCTCGGCGCGCGTGGCGCGCTCGTGCCCGCGCTCGCGTGCGCGCTCCATCCCGAGCTCGCGCGCCACTCGGCGATCACGATGTCCGAGTCCGCCTACATCGCAGCGCTCTACCTCGCGTTCGCACTGCTCGCCGGCGCGCCCTCGCTCGCGGGCGGGCTCGTGCTGGGCCTCGCGTGCGCGATCCGCCCCGAGGGCCTGGTCGCGGCGGCCGCGCTCGCGATCCCGGCCGCGAGGGCGGCCCGCGATCCCGGCCAGCGCGCGCGCATTGCCGCGGCCGCGGTGGGCTTCCTGCTGGTCGTGCTCGCGACCGTCGCCTGGTACCGCGTCTCGCTCGGTGTCTGGACGCTGACGCCGAAGTCGGCGGCGTTCCACGCGGCCGCCGCCGACTGGCGCGCGGCCGAGCCCACGCTCGCCGCGGCGCCGGAGGCGGCGCAGCCGATCGCGACCCGCGTGCTCGCGAGCGTGCGTGCATGGCCCGGAAACGCCTGGTCACACGCGGTGGCGCTCACGTGGTCGTGGCCGTGGCCACTGGTCGCGCTCTCGCTCTGGGGGCTCGTCAGAAGACGCGGCATCGAGCTCGCGGGGCTCGCCTACCTCCCGCTGCTCCCGTTCCTCGGGCTCTCGCAGCAGGGACGGTTCGCGCTCTCGGCGATCCCCGCTCTCGCCGTCGCCGCGAGCACGGTGTTCTTCGTCGAGCGCTCGCGCGCCGCGCGCGCCGTGGCGGGCGCGCTCGCGGCGTTCGGCGTCGTCGCCTGCGGCTGGGCGCTCGCGGACGCGTTCCACACGCCGTTCGACGGCGGCGTGCTGACCGACCGGCGCGCCGGCGAGTGGCTGGCGCAGGTGGCCAAGCCCGGCGACGCCGTCGTCGACCGCAAGCCGTTCGTGGCATTCTACGCGCGCTGCCCGCATCGCGTGCTCGTCGATGCGCCCTACGACGCGCTGCTCGACGACCTGGTGCGGACCGGCGCGCGCTGGCTCGTGCTCGAGGAATACGTCGTCCACCAGATGCGCCCGCAGCTCGCCCCGCTGCTCGACTCGGCCGAGGCGCGCGAGCGCGAGTCCCGGGTCGAGATGGTCTACGCGCGTGCGGACGCCGGCCAGGGGAGCCTCGCGATATTCCGCGTCCTCGAGCTCGGACGCGCGAAGACGGGTGCGCCCCCCGTGATCGAGCTCCATGGGTTCCCGTCGCAGGCTCCCGGCCCCTGACCTGCCGGCGGCGCTCCGTCACGGGCACCGTGCGGACACGAACGCCCCGGCGGTGCGGCCCGCCGAGCAGGAACAGGCGCTTGGTCGAGCACGCGGCCCAGCACCTGGGGCAGATCCACGTGCTGAGACGGCAGTGGAAGGTGGCGCAGCCCGGGGCGTAGAGTCCGCCCCGGAGGCCACGTGAGACACGTCCGCAGTCTGCCTGCCGCCACACTCCTCCTGCTCGTCGCAACGCTCGCACGCGCCGCATGGCTCGGCCCCTCGGGCACGCCGGTCGCGCCCACGTTCCATGGCCAGCCCGTCGCGCTGTTCCGCGATGGCGGCAGCGGGGTGTTCGTGGCCTACCAGGGACTCGGGGTCCCCGGCGGGCAGTCGATCCGGCTCCAGCACGTGCTCGAGGACGGCACGATCGCGCCGGGCATGCCCGCGCAGGGCACGGTGGCGTGCTCGCTCGCGACCATCACCCAGTTGGGCGAGCTGCGCGCGATCCCCGACGGCGCGAACGGCGCCTACCTGTTCTGGACCGAGGGTGTCTACAGGGTATCGGGCATGTACTACGTGCAGCACGTCCTCGCGGACGGCAAGCGCGCGCCCGGCTGGCCGGCGCGGGGGCGCCTGGTGTCCTCGTTCGGATCACTGACCGTGCCGCAGGCCGTCGCGGATGGCACCGGCGGTCTGTTCGTCATCTGGCCCGGCGGCGGCGGCGCCTATTCGATGCGCATCCTCGCCGATGGCACGAACGCACCCGGGTTCTCGGCGGTCGGTCGGCAGGTGCTCACGCAACCCGAGCCCTTCGCGCAATGGAGTGGACTCTCGATCGCGCATGCGCAGGGCGGGGGCTACTGGCTCTCCGGCCTGCTCGCCAGCGCGGACTCGCTCGCGACGCCGTGGAGCTACCGGCTGTGGCGGATCGACGGCAACGGCATACCCGACTTCACCTGGGCGGGCGACGACGGCCAGGGCGTGCGCATCCCGGCCGCGAGCAGCGCGCTCGCGTCGGGAAGCACGTCCGTGCTCGACGACGGCGTGGACGGCGCGCTCATCCTCATGCAGCTGGGTGCGCGCGAGATGGTCGCCCACGTGCTGGGCGACCAATCGCTGGACGACGGCTGGCCCGAGCCGCTCCTCGATCTCGGAGCGAACGTGGGTGAAGGCGCCGGGCCGCAGGGACTGCTCGCGCCGGATGGCACAGGCGGGCTCTACGCGTTGTGGCCACAGACGTGGGAAGGGACCGATCGGAGCCATCTCCGGCGCGTGCACATCGATGGCACGCTGGATCCCGCATGGGCCTCCGAGATCGAGGTGTCGGCGGGCTTCCTCCCCACGTTGCTCGCCGACGCCTCGGGCGTGTTCGCGACCGGCGCGCGGTTCCTCGCCTGTCCGCACCAGGACTGCCTGGCGCTGAACGGGCTCGGGCGCTGGTCGGCGGACGGCTCCACGCCTGTGGGCTGGCCGGCGTCGGGCACCCTGCTGACCTCGCCCGGCGAGTACGCTCTACCGGACAGCGCGTGGGCGGGCGTGGTGAGCATGGTGCGCGACGGCGCGGGCGGCGTGTTCGTCGCGTGGACCACACCCGACGTACCCCCAACCGGGGTGCCCTACGGGGTCGCCGCGACGGTCCGCGTGATGCGATTCCAGGCGGCGGGTCCCGTGGCCGGCGTGGACGGAGTTCGCGAGGGGCCGCTCTCGATCCGCGGCACTCGGTTCACGCGCGACGGCATCCGCTGCTCGGTCGCGGGCGGATCGAGCGAGCTCGCCGAGGCCACGGTGTTCGACGTCTTCGGGCGGCGTGTGACGCGCGCACAGATCCACCTCGCCGCGCCCGACCAACTCATCCCGGGAACACGCGCGCTCGCGTCGGGGCTCTACCTCGTGCGGGTGCGCACCCAGGCGGCCGAAGCGCACGCAAAGGTGTTCGCCGTCCACTGACGAACCGCGCAGACGAACGCCCCGGCGGACACGACCCGCCGGGGCGTCGCTGCGCGCGGCTGTGCACTCGTGGCCTGCCGGCCGGAGGCCGGCGAGGCTGCTACGTGCCCTCGCTCCACGTGGCCATGTACTTGACCTGCGCCGCCGTGAGCGTGTCGATGGTCGTGCCCATGCTCTTGAGCTTCAGCTTGGCCACCTCCTTGTCGATCGCCTCCGGCACCACGTAGACGGTGTTGTCCAGCTTCTTCGCGTTCTTCACCAGGTGCTCGACGGAGAGCGCCTGGTTCGCGAACGACATGTCCATCACCATCGCGGGGTGGCCTTCCGCCGAGGCGAGGTTGATGAGCCGGCCCTCGCCGAGCAGGAACAGGCGCTTGCCGCCCTTCAGGCGATACTCCTCGACGAACGGCCGCGCGACCTTTTTGCCGTCGGACATGCGCTCCAGCGCCGGGATGTCGATCTCGACGTTGAAGTGGCCGCTGTTCGCGATGATCGCGCCGTCCTTCATGGCCTCGAAGTGCTCCTTGCGCAGCACGCTCTTGTTGCCGGTCACGGTGATGAACAGGTCGCCGCGCGGCGCAGCGTCCGCCATCGACACCACCTGGTTGCCGTCCATCGCCGCCTCGAGCGCGCGCAGCGGGTTCACCTCGGTCACGAGCACGGTGGCGCCCATGCCCTTGGCGCGCGCCGCGAGCCCGCGGCCGCACCAGCCGTAGCCGGCGATCACCACCGTGGAGCCCGCGACCAGCATGTTCGTGGCGCGCAGCACGCCGTCCATGGTGCTCTGGCCGGTGCCGTAGCGG
>DATNFC010000203.1:0-2601 GCA_035606545.1 Candidatus Methylomirabilota bacterium | reverse complement strand
GCGGCGCTGCTCAACCTGTTCTGGGGCGATCCGGGACTCTCGCTCGTGTACGTGGCGTGGATCTGCACCACCCGGCTGCTGCTGTCACTGCCGCTGTTCGCGTACGCCGGCGAGATTCGGCCCGCGTTCCCGCTGTTCCTCTACATGAACCAGCTCGCGAACTCGCTCATCAAGGGCTACCTCACGTTCCGGCCGGCGACGCAGCGCTGGCTGAACCGCGGCGACCAGCGCGGGCGGACCTCGCCCGGCGCGCTCTCGGGCTTCCGTGAACGCATGGCCGACTACGTGATGGTGATCTGGGTGACGGTGATGGCGCTCGGGATGGCGCTCTACATCGGCATCCTGCGCCGTCCCACGTGGGAGACGTTGTGGAACGTGTTCCACCGCGGGTGACGCGCCCGAGGCCATGGCGCGTCGGGTTGGGGCTCGCGGCACTGCTCGTGGTGGCGCTCCTGCTCGGGTTGCGGAGGGGGCCCAAGCCGGGGGCAAAGCCCGTGGGGCGGGCCTATCGCGTCGCGTCCTGTGAGTTCCGCTGGACCACGATCCTGCCGGTCACCGACTCGAGGGCGTTGGGCTACTCGAACACGTCGCGGTTCGTGGTGGACGCCGGCGGCGCCGGGTGGATCGCCGTGCGCTCGAAGCAGACGCGCCAGTACAGCATCTGTCTCGTGCACGCCGCGCCCCCCTGGGGCTCGGGGATGAGCGTCGCGCAGACCTGGATCGAGGATCGCGACTCGCTGAAGCTCTCGGGTGCGCCGCAGCGCGTGGCCGCCATCGCAGCGGCGCCCGACGGCTCGATCCACATGGCGTGGTACGGCGGCACCGCGAGCGCGCCCGATCACCAGATCCGCTTCGCGCGATTCGTGAACGGGGAGCGGCCGCGGATCGACGACGAGCGCATGCCGTTCCGCGTGCCCGGCTTCGAGGCCGTCGCGGCCAACGCGAAGACGCCGATCGAGCTGTGGCAGGAGCACGCGGCGATCGCCGTGGGTCCCGACGGCACGACGCACCTGGCCTGGGAGGCGCGCGATCCGTTTCGCCTCACCGCCGACGGCACGCCGCGACCCGCGATCGCGTATGCGACGCGAAGCCGCGACGGCGTGTGGTCGGTGAGCGGCGTGCTCGACCGGCCGCCGTATCTCCAGCTCAACGATGTGTACCCTTCACAGTCGCGGCCGTCGATCCTCGTCGACAACACCCGCACGGTGCACGTGCTCTGCTACGGGTCCGTGGGCGGCGTGCAGCAGATCCTGCACGGGACCACGTCCGGGAACGATTTCTCCGGCTGGAAGCCGGTCGCTGCCTCGGCGGGCGACCAGCGCCACCCCGCGGCCGCGCTCGACGCGAAGGGCCGGCTGCACGTGGCGTGGCGCGAGCGCGTCGGCTCGGGCAGCTCGAGCCTGAGCGTGGCGGTCTTCTACACCGTGCGCGAGCCGGATGGCCGCTGGGCGAAGCCCACGCGGCTCACGCCGGCCGATGAGAACGCGTCGACGCCTGCCGTGGGCGTGACCGACTCGAGCGTGTGCGTCGCGTGGGTGGCGTGGAAACCCGGCGCGGTGAACACCGAGGACCAGGTCGACAACGACTTCCCCGCGGACAACAGCACGGTCGAAGGTCGGGTCGAGGTCACATCCTCCGCGCTCGGCGTCGCGCGGTTCGATCCACCCACCGTGCTCGACGAGGGCCCGGCGTCGTACCCGTGCTGGGCCATCGGTCCGTCGCACGGGGCCGCGCGTCCAGCGCTCGTGTGGACGAGCGTCGACACGACCGCGGACCCTGCGCGCCGGGTGAGCATGAAGCTCGGCTGGTGCGAGCACTGAAGCCCGGTCGCGGCGCTGACCGCGACCGGATTGATGCGAAACGGTGCGTAGCGTAATCTTGCGGCCATGACGGTCCCACCCACTCCGCCCCGCGCCGCGCCCGGCCGCCCGCGGAGCCCGGAAGCGCACCGGGCCGTCCTGAACGCGGCGAGCGAGCTGCTCGAGGAGCGCGGCTACGCGGCGGCGACGATCGAGGAGATCGCCGCGCGCTCGGGCGTCGCCAAGACCACGATCTATCGCCGCTGGCCCAACCGCCCGGCGCTCGTGGTCGAGCTGCTGCTCAAGGTGGCCGCCCGCGTGGCGCCCCCGCCGCGTGTCGGCGAGGACCCGCTCGAAATCCTCCGCCGCGAGTTGCACCTCGTGGCGAAGGCGTCGCAGGGCCTCGCCGGGCGGATGCTGATCGCGCTGCTCGGTGAGGCGGAGCGCGATCCGCAGCTGCGTGAGGCGCTGATGCAGGGGCTCTTCACCCCGCGCCGCAAGGCGACGGCGGCCGTGATCGAGCACGGACAGCGCACCGGGGTGCTGCGCCGAGGGATCCCGGCGCTGTTCGCCACCGACTTGATCTTCGGACCGCTCTTCTACCGCCGGTTCATCCGCCAGGAGCCCATCACCAAGCGATTCCTCGACCAGACGTTCGACTTCGCGATGCAGGGCCTGGCCGCGGCGCCGGGTGCGCGGCCTGCGCGTTCGAAAGGCCGCGACCGCCGCCCGAAGCGCTCCTGACACGCGAAGCGCTCGTGACGCGAACGGCCGCAGCCTGCGAACGACCCCTCCCCTACTT
>DATNFC010000202.1:0-10839 GCA_035606545.1 Candidatus Methylomirabilota bacterium | reverse complement strand
CGTCACTATAGGATGTGCGGGGCGCGCTCGGGTCAGCGGCAGGTCAGGGACTGACCGGCGCCGATCATTGCCCCGCCGACGCCTGCTCGCGCCGCGAGCGGCCGTGCGACATCGCCAGCCCTGGAGCCCTCGACCTCAGCGCGCCGCGGCCACGGCGACCAGACGCTCGCCCGCGCGCCAGGCGAGCCAGCCGCCGAGCAGCAGCAGCGGCAGCACGCCGAGTGCGACCCCGAGCTGCATCGAGGGCGGTGCCGTGACCACGGGCGCGAACGCCTGGCCGATCGCATCGCCGAGCGGCCCGAAGCCGGCCGCGAGCCAGGCGTCGCGCGCCCACTGCGGCAGCGCCACGAGCCCGTCCCACGCCGCGCGCGCGCCGGCCTGCCAGCGATCGCCGCGCCACACGACCAGCGCCATCGTGGCCAGGGCCAGCACCACGCCGGGCTCGGTGGCCGCGCGCGTCCACCACGGCAGCGCACTCGGCAGCATGAGCCAGCGCACGCCGCGGGCCTCGCCGCGCTCCACGCGCAGCATCACGCGGTCCGCGAACCCGTCCGGCGGCGGCGCGTCCGCGGCGAAATGCGCCTCGAGCGCGCGTTCCAGCGAGCGCGCACGCGCGAGCGAGCGCGTGCACGAGGCGCAGTCACGCGCGTGCTCAAGCGCTTCGGCCGGCAGCCGATCCGGCGCGCCCTCGTCGAGCAGGCGTTCGAACTCGAGGCAGTTCACGCTTCGTCTCCCAGCTCGTGCGTCCACGCCGCGCGCAGCGCCGCGCGCGCGCGCAGCAGGTGCGTCTTCACCGTGTTCTCCGGCATGCCCAGCACGTGTGCGACTTCCTCCACCGAACGAGCTTCATAGTAGTACAGCGTCACCGCGGCCCGTTGCGCCGGCGACAGGCCGCCGACCAGCTCCTGCAGCTTCGCCGCGCGAAGCATGTCGTGTTCCTTCTCCGGCGCCCCGAGCTCGGGCAGTCGCTCGTCCTGCCGCTCGCGCGCGCGCCGGTGCTTCAACACCTGGGCGCGGTCGAACGCCCGCCGCGCCACGATCCGATGCAGCCACGTCCCGAACGTCGACTCGCCGCGGAATCCCGGCAACGCCGTCCACACGCGCACGAACGCGTCCTGCGCCACCTCCTCGGCATCCGAGGCGGAGCGCAGGATGCGTAACGCGAGCGCGTGGGCGCGCGCCTGGTGCCGCTCGACGAGCGTGCGGAACGCGGCCGTGTCGCCCGCCTGTGCCCGGGCGATGAGCCTCCGCTCGTCCGCCATCCCCGCGGCCTCCGGACGGACTCCGGGCGGGAGGGTCATCGACTGCTTGGACGGGAGGACCCCGCATAGGGTTTCATCCCGCGGAAGATAAGGAATTCCATGGGACTTCCGGGACGCTGAAACCCGCAGGCGGGCTCCCCCGGTCGAAGGGGGCGTTCCGCGACCCGGCAGCCCCACCCTCAGACCCGAGGAGCTCCCCGTGTTCAACTTCGACGTCGGCGACTTCGTCCCCCTGATGGCGATGAGCATCCCGATCGTCGCCATCGTCGGCGGCATCACCGCCGGCATCGTGCGCATGATCCAGCGCCAACGGGCGTTCGAAATGGTCCAGCGCGAGCGCATCGCGGCCATCGAGCGCGGCCTCGACCCGGACAAGATCGCGAGCCTGCAGCGGCCGTTGCTCTACGACGACCACGGCGTCTTCACCGACCCGGTGGTGGCCGCGGAGCACCGCCGCCAGGGCATGCTGATCGGCGGCCTCGTGACGCTGTTCGTCGGCATCGGGCTGTCGGTGTTCCTCTACGGCATCGACGATCACGGCGATCATCGCGTGTGGCTCGTCGGCACGATCCCGGCGGCCGTGGGCGTGGCGCTGCTCCTGTCGACGTTCCTGATCAAGCCGATCGCGTCGAGCCCGAGGCCGCCCGAGCGCTAGCCCGAGCATCCCTGCGCGTGTGTTAGGTTCTGGCGCCGGAGCCGCGGCGCCAGACGACCACACGCGAGGGACCGTCCTTGGGAACGCAGGGAACGCTGAATCGTTGGCTGGTGGGCACGCTGCTGACGCTCGCCCTGGTCGGTTGCGGCGCGTTCGGTTCGGGTGCGACCGCGAAGAAGAAAAGCGCGCTCGTGACGCCGTTGAGCGTGCTCGCCGAGGGCGGCGACGTGGAGGCGATGCGCATGCTCGCCGACATCGAGCGCCTGCGCGCCGAGGGCGTGTTCTCGGACTCGGCCGCCAACGCCTTGGGCGCCACGCCCGCGGACCACTTCCTGACGCTCGACACGAAGGGCCACCTCACGCGCGCCGTCGTGGGCGATGACATCACCACGCTTCTCGAGTACTCCGAGGCCGAGCCCCTGCTCCTCAAAGAACAGGTGATCACGGCCGCGGACGCCACCGAGCTGCGCCGGCTCGCGAACTACAACACCGCGGCCGCGGCGGAGCTGGCGTCCAAACTCAAGGAGCGGCGGAGCGGGACGCCCTAGGCTGCACGCCGCTCCCGGCCTGCAGGTCCACCCAGTGGACGCGGTCGCGGTAGAGCTCGGAGTCGAGCCGGCGCAGCTCCTGCATGCGCCCGCGATGGCAGGTGGCGAGCAGCACCTGGTGGCCGGCGCCGAAGCTCTCGATCAGCGCCCGCATGCCGGAGCGCAGCCGGCCGTCGTCGCTGGTGGCGAACACGTCGTCGAGCAGCAGCGGCAGTGACTCGCCGCCACGCGACAGGAACTCGCTGATCGCGAGGCGCACCGCGAGGTAGAGCTGGTCGCGCGCGCCGGCGGAGAGGTGGACGTGCGCCTTGCCGCGCGAGACGAGCGGGCCACCGTCCAGCTGCACCGAGAAGTCGAGGTCCTCGCCGAAGCGCAGCGTGTCCACGCGGCTGCCGAACGCGCGCAGGATCTCGGCGACGCGGTCGTTCAGGTAGTCGGCCCACTTGCGGTGGGTGTCGGTGGCGATGCGGGTGATCGTCTCGCGCGCCAGCTCGACCGAGTGCTTGAAGCGCTGCGCGCGCTCGATCGCCCGCACCAGGCGTTCCTGCTCGTGCTCGAGGTCCGGGCGGCCCTGCGCGTGCCGGCGCCACACCTCCTCGACCTCCACGCGCACGTCGGTCCGGCGTCGCTGCGCCTCCTCGAGCTTGCTGCGCATCTGCTTCACCTCGACCTCGATGTCGGCGCTCGGCCGCGCCTGCTCGGGCAGGTCGCCGCCGGCGACCAGCATCTCCAACTGCCGCTTCCGCTGCGAGACCTCGTGATCGGCGTGCAGCCGCCTGCGCGCGGCCGGGATCAGCTCCTCCATGATCATCATGTAGCGCACGCGACCCGCGAGCCGGTGTTTCAGCTCGTTCACGTGGTGCGTCCAGCCCCGCGCGGGGTCGTACGCGATGCCGGCCGCCTCCAGCATCCGCACCGCGCGCTCCTTCATCGAGTTCGCGGCCGCCTCGAGCACGCGCTTCTCGTCCTCCACCCAGTCGAAGCCGCGCTCCAGGTCCCCAAGCCGCTGCTCCGCACCGAGCGAGCGACGGATGTTGGCGGCCACCTTGTCCAGCAGCTCCGGTGTGACGTCGCCCCCGCCGGCGATCGCGCTCCACGAACCGGCGTCCTCGAGCAGCTCGCGGCGCCGGCGCTCGGCGGCCTCGAGCTGGTCCTGCGCGCGCAGCAGCGGGCCCGAGTCCTCCAGCAGCCGCGCGTACTCGCCCCACTGGCGCAGCAGCTCGACACTGTCGCGATAGCCCATCATGCGCGCGAGGTCCCCGAGGCCGGCCTCGTTCTCGCCGCGCTGGCGGTGGAGCGCGTTGATGCGTCCCTGCGCCTCGGCGAGCGCGCCCAGCGCGTCGTCGCGGTCGATCTGCCGCGCCCGCGCGCCGACCATGAGCACGATGCCGCCGGCGGTCGCGACCAGCGAACCGAGCGCGATCAGCGACGCCGAGAGTGCGGGCGTGCCGCGCAGCAGCAGGATGAGGGCGCCGGTCACGAGCGCGGCGATGCCGAGCGAGAACAGCACCCAGCCCGGCGTCCGCGCCGAAGCGCGCGCGGCGTCCACGTCGCGAAGGACCTCGGTGGCGCCGACGCGCTGCTTCTCGAGCGACGCCGCCTCGGCCTGGAATTGCAGGTTCAGCTCGGTCTGGCGCTTGAGCAACCGCGCCGAGTCGGCCGGCAGGCCGCCGAAGCGCCGCTGCAGGAACTGGCTCTTCTCCGGCTCGTAGCCCTTCGACGCCATCGCCTCGCGCAGCTCGAGCACCTGGTGGCGCAGCAGCGCGTCCTGCATGTCGAGATGGCGCAGCTCGGCGGCCTGGCCAACGCAGCGGTCCGCATCCTCCACCGCGAACCGCTCGTAGGCGGCCAGCTCTTCGCGCTCGCGCGCGATCGTCTCGCGTTCCTTCGCCAGCTCGTCGCGGCGCCGGGCTTCGAGCCCGTCGATGTTGCGCAGCGCCTCCTCGTGGCGGGCGATCGCCTCGCGCAGCTCGCCCTCTGCGTTCGCGGGCAGCCGCGCCGAGCCCTCGAGCTCGCCGGCCTCGACCTCGAGGCGCGACACCTCGGCCAGCGCCTGGCCGTGCTCCTCCAGCTGCCGACGCACTTCGAGCGCCAGCCCGGCGCGGCGCTCGTTCTCCAGCTCGCGCAGCCGGTCCTGCAGCGTGCGCTCCTCCTGCGCCAGGCGCTGCAGGTCGTCGAGCGGCGCCTGCGCCACGATCAGCGTGCCGTCCAGCTCGCGGATCCCGGTCTCGATCTCGTCGCGCTTCTTCCCCAGACGCTCGATCGCGTTGTCCACGGCGCCGGTGAACTCCAGCTCGGGCGCGTTGTAGCGGCGGAGCGCCTCCTCGAGCACGCGCAGCGCCTCCGAAGCGTTCGTGTCGCCGATGTGCGTGTCGGCGGCGTTCTCGAGTCGTGCCTTGAGCGTGGTACCCCGACGCGCGCGGTCGTCGGACGGCACCACCTCGGCCAGCTCGCCCTGCGTGAGCAGTGCGCACTTCTCGAACTCCGCGCGATCGAGGCCAAGCAGCTTCTTCCCGACCGGGTACTCGTCCCGGCCCTCGAGGAAGCTCGCGGTCACCTCGCTGCCGCTGCGGTCGAACACCGCCACGGTGCCGCGCTCGAAGTCCCGCGAGATCGTGTGCAGGCCCGCGTCGCTGTCGACGTCGAGCACGACGCGGTAGGCGCCGCCGGACCAGGGCCGCCAGCGCTCGAGCGGCGTGATCACCCGGTTCGAGCGGCGGTCGCCGTCCAGTCCGTAGAGCGCGGCGGCGATCGCGGCGAGCAGCGTCGACTTGCCGCGCTCGTTGTCGTCGATGACCACGTTCACCCGGTCGGGGGCGAACGTCCACTCGCCCTGCAGCGGGCCGAACCCGTCGACGCGGAGGCGCACGAGCCTCACTCGGCCACCTCTTCCCACTGCGGGATCACCTCGCGCACGCGGAACGCATCGAGGCCGTAGTAGAGCGCACGCTCGAGCGCCGCTCGATTCGCCACGTCGGTCTCGGCGTCGATGCGCGCCAGCAGCTCGCGCGCGAAGCGCTGTTCGGTGGTGCGGCCGTCGCCAACGCGCATCGCGTCCAAGTCGTAGTCGGGGCGCACGTCGCCCCGCTCCCAGCGGACGTGGAACGCGCGCGCGAACACCTCGGCGCCAGGCGCGGTCCAGCGCACCCCGGGTGCCAGCCGCCCGGCCAGCGCGAGCCGCACGAGGTCGCGGTCGCTCACGCCGGCCGTGGTGAATGCGTGCAGGATGCGGCGGTCGATCTGCTCGGCGCTCGCGCAGCCGGTGACCTCGACCCCCACGCTGATGACGCGGCGGCGGTCGAGACGGACCGCATCCGAGCCCACGACGCGACGGTCCTGGTCGAAACGGATCGACAGCTCGAGCACGCCGTGGTCGCCCATCTCGTCGTAGTCGAGCGCGACCGGCGAGCCGGCGTACGCCAGGCGGATGCCCGTCGAGGTCGTGCCCTCGCCGGGCGACTGCTCGAGTTCCTGGCACAGGTGGTAGTGGCCCACGGCGTGGTAGGCGAACGGCGACGCCGCGACCTCGGTGTCGCTGAATGGGGCCGTGATCTTCTGCCCCGGCGGACAGCGACCCTCGAGCGAGCCGTGGAACACCGCGATGTCGAGCGTGTTCGGTTCCGGTCGGAAGCAGCTGGCGAGCGCGGCGCCGGCGAGCGGCCGGTCCATGGTGGCGCTGCCGCTCACGAACGCGCGGCCCCACACGCGCACGCCGGGCAGGGTGGAGAGCGCGACCGGCGTCCACGTCGGCGAGTCGAACACGTGCACGTGGGCCGGCCAGTGCGCGCCACGCGCCTGCTGGAGCCGCGCGTTCCACGCGGCGTTGTCGTTCGACGCAGGATCGTGATTCCCGGGCGCGATGAACACCGGCGGGCAGCCGGCAGCCGCGAACGCGCGCGTCGCGAACGCGAGCGAGCCGGTGTCCACCGGCACGCCGTCGAACAGGTCACCCGGCACGAGGATGGCGTGCGCGCCGCGCTCGATCGCGAGCCGGATCGCCTGCTCGAGGGCCGCCTGCTGGTCGCGGCGCCGCTGCTCGCGCCGATCCGGCGGCAGCCACGCGAACGGGCGTCCCAGGTGGAGATCGGAGAGCTGCAGGAAGCGCGCGAGCGCCATGCGGTGATATCCCTATCGGTGAACGTCGAACCAGGTCGAACGGGTCAGGAACCTTCCCGTGCTCCTGGCGGGCAGGGTGCGCCCACCGCTCCGCGCGCCGCCGGGAGGCGGGCGGAGACGCGCCAAGCTACCGCGCGCGAGGGCCGGCCGGCAATGCCGGCGTGCGTCACCCGGGTGCGGCCGTGCGCGACCGGGACGTTCCGCCCGGTCGCGCCGTGCCGCGTGACGCGTTACATCACCAGCGTGCCGGTGCGCAGCAGGTAGGCGAGCCGCGCGCGCTGCTCGGGGTCGAGCACCGCGTGCAACGCCGCGAGCGAGCCGCTCACGCGTTGCTGCAGTCGCTGCGTGCTCTCGACACGCAGCTTCGCGGCCTCGTCCGCCTTGCCGGCGTCGAACGTCTCGCCGCTCGCGGCGTCGGCGAGCAGCGTGAGCGCACGCCGGTCGTCCACCGCGGCCTGCGCACGCTCGGTCTTCAACTCGTTGATGACGGCGGCGAACCGCTCGAGCTGCGGCTCCGAGAGCCCGAGCTTCCAGGCCAGGAATCGCAACGGCCGGCGGATGCCGAACCCGCCGGCGAACTCGTCGCCGGGGGTGTAGTGGTGATGGGCGGACTGCTCGAAACGGGGGTGCTCGCAGCGGCAGTGGCCGCTGGCTCCGTGATACATGGCTCTTCTCCTCTCGCCGGGGCGGGTTCGCTCCCGGGCGGGGGTTCTCGCGTCCGACCCTGGAGGGCCGACGCATGGACGCGGGCACCATGCCTCGCGCTGAACTTGAGATTAGCACCAGGGTCCGGGCGATTCGGACCCCCTCGTTACCCAAGCCGGCGGGGGCCGACTACCCTCCCGGGATGGTCCTCACCCCTCCGGTGGCGGAGATCGAGCGGCGCATCAAGTGGCCGGCATTGCCGGCGCTGGTGTTCCTGGGGCTCATGGGGGTGCTGCTCGCGGTGGCGGCGCTGTCGATGTGGTTGCGGCCCGAACATCCGCAAGGGCTCCCCGGCGACAAGGCGCTGCTCGCGGCGGCGCGACTGCCGGACGCGTCGCTCGGTGTGATCGTGCCCGAGCTGCGATTCCGGGCGGCGGCGCTCGGGGGCGATGCCGCGAATCGCGTCAATGATGCCGCCGAACTGGCGCGCGTGAGCGAGGCCGAGCGGGTACTCGCGCACTGGGCACGCCGGCATCCCGGGGAGCCGCGCGTGCGCGCGGCGCTGGGCGCGCTGGCGCTCGTGCGTCACGACTACGGCGCGGCCGCCGTCCACTATCGCGAGGCCTGCGAGCGCGCCCCGCACTACGGCGAAGGCCGTCTCGGCTGGGGCCTGGCGCTGGCGCTGGACGCCGCCCGCACACAAGACCCCTGGCTCCGCCGCGCGCTGACGCTCCGCGCCATCGCCCAGTTCGCCGCCGTCGATTCCAATGATCCCGAGTACCCCCACGCCCTCTACAATCGCTCCCACCTGCTCAGCGAAGTGGGACGTCTCAACGAAGCCCGCGAGATCGCCCGCCGCTATCTGGCGCTCGACGCGACCAGCCCATGGGCAACGGAGCTGCGTGCAGAGGTGCTCCCAGCCTCACACCCGCCCGCCAACTAGGAGCCGCCGGCGAAGTCGGCCGCGAACGGGCTAGATCAGTCCGACAGTTCCTCGAGCCAGTCGTCCGCCCGGGCCTGCGCCGCGTCGTAGTCCGGCAGCCGGAGGAGTCCGTCGAGCTCCGATCGTACGAGCCCGCTCGTGAGCCGTTCGAGCAGCGAACCCCGCGGCCGTCGGAACTCGAGCAGTGCGATCTTCTCGCCCGCCGTCACGCCGCCCAGCCGTCGCGCCTCGCCGATCGCCGCCTCCAGCCCGCCGATGCCGTCCACGAGCTTGCGCTCGGCCGCGTCCTCGCCCATCCACACGCGGCCCAGCGCGTACGCGTTCGCCTCGAACGGCTCCAGCTTCCGGCCGTCGCGCACGCGGTCCACGAACGTGCGGTACGTGCGCCGGATGGCGCTGTCGGCCACCGCCTGGTCGCGCGCGCGCCAGTCGCGCGCAGACGACAGGCCGCGCATGTACTCGCCGCGCTCGAAGTCATCCTGGCGCACGCCCAGCTTCGAATACGCGCCCTCGAACGACGGCTTCACGTAGACGACGCCGATCGAGCCCGTCACCGTGTGCTTGTCGGCGTAGATCTTGTCGGCATGGAGCGCCATGAAGTAGCCGCCGCTCGCGGCCACCGAGCCCATCGACACCACGATCGGCTTGCCGGTCTCCTGCCGCAGCCGCTCGACCGCGTGGTCCATCGTGTACGACGCGGCCGCAGAGCCGCCCGGGCTCTCGATGCGCAGCACCACCGCACGCACGCCGGGCGCGCGGCAGGCCTGCTCGAGCTGCGCCACGATCGTGGCGTCGCCCATGACGCCGCCGTCCAGCGCGTCGCGCGAGCTGCGGCCGGCCACGATCGGGCCGCTCGCGTACACCACCGCGATGCGCGCGGGCACGCGCCACGCCGTGCGCGCCTGCACCACCTTGCGCATGTCCACGGTGCGCGGCTTCTTCCCCAGCCCGGCCAGGCGTCCCAGGTCGGCGAGCGCCTCCTCGCGCCACAGTACGGAGTCGATGAGCCCGGCGCGCATCAGCGCCATGGGCGCGTACGGCCGGCCGTCGAGGATCGCGGCAAAGCGCTCCGGCGCCACCGCGCGTCCGCTCGAGACCGTGCCCACGAACAGCTCCTGCCGTTGTGTCAGCACGCGCTGGATCACGGTCGTGTCGGCGGGCGGCGTCGAGTCGACGCTGTAGTTCCGGTACGCGCTCTTGAACTCGCCGACGCTCGCGCGGTCGAACTTGATGCCGAAGCGCTCGAGCGCCTTGCGGTAGTAGCGCCGCTCGGCGCGCAGCCCGAGACCCATGAACTCGGCCGCGGGCGACGCGTAAACACGCGCCGCGGCGCTCGCCAGGTAGAGGTCGCCGCGGCCGCCGCCGTAGGGCAGGTAGGCGACCACGGGCTTGCCGGCCTGCTGGAGCTGCACGATGCGCGGCCTGAGCTCTTCCAGCTGCGCCATGCCGCCGGCGCCGCCCAGCTCCAGGAACACGCCGCGCGTGAGCGGGTCCTCGAGCGCGCGCTCGAGCTGGCGATGATAGGGCGCCGACGGCGTGCCGCCGCCGCCCATGAGTCCGCCCGGCAGCGCCTCGTCGGTGAGCGTGGACTGCAGCTTCACCTCCGCCACGCGCTTCGCCTGCGCCGGCGCGACGAGCGGGCGATCCTCGCCCGTGTGCCCGGAGAACGCGTAGATGCCGTAGTTCCGCTCCGGGTCCGGCGTGTGGCTCGCGTCCGCCACCTGCCCGGTGACGTGCGCGCTCGCGTTCAGGCCGCGGAGCGTGAATCCCATCTGGTAGGCGCGCTGGCTGTCGAACGACAGCCCGATCACGAACCCGTTCACCGGCTCGATCGTGGTCCCGAACCGGAGGCGTGCCTCATCCAGCGGTGCTCCCTCCTCGATCGAGGCATCGGCGGTCAGCGTCCAGCGGAACCCGTTCTCGTACGCCGCCGCGGGCGCGAGCGCGGGCGGCCGGACGCCGAGCGCGAGCGTGTAGTCGCGCCGCAGGCGCACGCCGCGGATGTCGGGCTGGAACAGGTGCGCCACGGTGGCACCGGTGCTGAGCCACGCGGAGGGGCGAGAGAGCCAGCCGACGCTCGAGTCGTAGCTGCGATCGCGCGGGCCGGCGAGGTCGTCGTGGCGGTTCGTCAACCAGCCGAGGCTCGCGCGCTCGTCGCCGAGCGAGAAGCCGACGCCCAGGTCCTCGTCGACGCCGGACTGGTGCGTGTAGCCCAACGCGAGCCGCCGCAACGTCACGGCACCCGTCGTGCGCCCGGCGCCCTGCTGGCGGTCCGCGTACGCCAGCAGCAGCTCCGACGGATAGCGCCAGCCGAGTGCCGCCGGGTTCACGAACAGCGCGCGCGCGTCGTCGGTCGAGGCCACGCTCTCGTCGCCGTAGAGCACGAACGGCTTCGTGGGATCGGCGAGCGCGGGCGCTGCGAGCAGCAGCGCCGCGAGCCACGCCAGCGCCGGCCATCTCATGCCGAAACACTCACGCCCAACTTCGGGCAGTGGGGCGACAACGGGCACTGGCTGCAGAGCGGCTTGCGGGCGTTGCACACCGCGCGCCCGTGCAGGATCAGCCAGTGCGAGAACAGCGTCCACAGCTCGCGCGGCACGAGGGGATTCAGCGCGAACTCGATCTTCACCGGATCGGTCTCGTTCGTGAGCCCGAGCCGGTGCGAGAGCC